>JAWOBU010000234.1:0-9118 GCA_046484135.1 bacterium | reverse complement strand
CCCGCCATGATCTACATCTTCGGCGTTCCCACCGCGGTGGCCGCGGGCTCCGAACTTTATCTGGCCATGTTCATGGGCGGCTGGGGAGCCCTGAACTACGCGTTCGAGGGTTTCGTGGACATAAGACTGACCTTGCTTTTATACCTCGGCTCCCTGATCGGAGTCTTTATCGGGGCCTACGGAGTGAAGGTGGTCAACGAGGTCATGATAAGGATAGTCACCGGCCTGCTTATCCTGCTTTGCGTGTTCAGCCGGGCGGTGGCGGTCCCCATGTACCTGCGGCAACTGGAATGGATCGGAATGGACGCGGGCTGGGACAAGTACCTCAACGGGGTCAGCAAGGGCATACTCTTTTTCGCGGGCGTATCCGGAATGATAATAATAATATATAACGTGATCAAGGCATACCGGCAGAGAAGGCGCATAAGAACCAAATTGATAGAAGCCGGGGAGGTCTCGGAGAGTACTTAGAAGGGCAAGGTTTAGGAGGAAAATCCGGGGAAATTACGTACAACAAAAGGAGCACGGCAATGAATGACAAATCAAAAAAAATAGACGACTGGATGGTGAGAATATCCTTTGCCGAGTCGGGAAAGCCCGAGATGGGGTTCAGCATGACCGGCGTGGAGCTGAAGACCAAGCTTGCCTTGGACAAAATAATGGTGGTAAGATCGGAAAAAACCCAAGAACCAACAGAGGGGGAAAAAGAAACCATGGAAACGCCGGAACAACGGAAACCCAAGGGAAAAAAAGCCGGCGAGAAGTTAAACGTCATGATACTCGACGATGAGCCCATCGTGGGAAAGCGCCTGCAGCCCGCTCTCACCAAGGCGGGGTTCGAGGTGGAGTTCTTCCTGAACCCGAGGGAGGCCCTGGGCCGCCTCGGCGAAAAGGAGTTCGACATCGTCGTCACCGACCTCAAGATGGAAGAGGTGGACGGCATCCAGGTACTGGAGAACATTCTCTCCAGGTGCGAGAACACCAGGGTCATACTCATCACCGGTTACGCCACGGTGGAAGTGGCAAGGGAAGCCTTGGTGAAAGGTGCCTTCGACTTCATCGCCAAGCCCTTCAAGCCCAGGGACTTAAAAGCCGTGATTAACAAGGCCGCCCTGTCCCTGGGACACAAAGGGGTCTCCTTCGAATGAGGTGCACGAGAACCCGGCTGTCCTCTGGCTTCAACACCCGTGAACTTTTATATTTAGAAATATAGATCATGAGTTCAACCGGGAAAGAACCCTCCGACTCCTGGGAGAAAATAGCCGAGGAGGCACAGCGAGCCCTCCGGGAGCGTCCGTCCGTGTCTATCCGCACCCGGCTCATTATGGGTTTCGGGGCGTGGTTCGTTTTAAGTTTGGCCATCGCCGTCTTCTCCATGGTCAACGTCTCCAGCATCAAGAAAAAGCTGTACTTCATGGAAGCTACCCAGAGCTACTCCTTTGAGATACAGCAGGCCAGAAGGTTCGAGAAAAACTTCTTCCTCTATCACACCAACCTGGAGGACGCCCTCGAGCATGTACGCAAGGCCAAGGAAATCCTGATAACAAGCGAGCAAGAGATGACCGAGGTGGTGGGAAGATCAAAATATAACATCATGAAAAATCACTTGGTGAAATATGAGAACCTCCTACTGAATATCAAGAACATCGAGGAACGCAGCGGCAATCACTCGACCGGCCTGGAAGAGATAGAATCCGACCTTAGAAAATACGGCTCGGAAATGGTGAACGTGGCGGACCAGTTGGTGGAAAAGGAACGCCGGCAGGTCAACTCCATGCTGGCCCTGTCCCACAAGATACCCATGGTGTTCCTGGGACTGCTGGGCCTGCTTATCCTCTTCCTCGCCTTCTTTATCACCAGACAGATGCTGGCGCCCCTCAATCGAATGATGGCCGCCACCCAGCGGATTGCCGAAGGAGACTTTACCCCAGTTATCGCCAAGCGACGCTACAACGACGAGTTCGGAAAGCTGGCCATGGCTTTGAACCACATGATGCAGCAACTGGTCCGACGGCACGAACAGCTCATGCAGGTACACAAGCTAAAAGCAGTGGGCACCCTTACAGCAGGAGTGGCACATGAACTAAACAACCCACTTAATAACCTCATCCTCACCTCCTCCGCTCTCATGGAAGAATACAAGGAGCTGTCGGACGAAGAATGCGAGGACATGATAAACGACCTCTTGAACGAGTCCGACCGTGCCCAGAAGATAGTCAGGAAGTTGCTCGACTTCGCCAGGGAAAGCGAGACGGAACCCGAAGGACTCGAGGTAGAAGAACTCATAGACCAGACCCTTCAGCTCGCCGACAATCAGATCAAGCTCGCAAACGTCAAGGTTAAAGGAGAAATCAGTTCCGACCTGCCCCAGATCTACGGAGACCGGCAGCAGCTAAACCAGGTGTTCCTGAACATCATCCTGAACGCGCTCGACTCCATGCCCAACGGAGGCACCCTCAATATTTCAGTGAATAACACCGAGGACCGAGAGTACGTGGCCATTAAGTTCACCGATACCGGCACGGGAATACCCGAGCATAAGCTCTCCGAGGTCTTCGACCCTTTCTATACCTCCAAGAAAAACGGAAAAGGAACCGGCCTCGGACTCTCCGTCTCCCTGGGGATCGTGCAAAAGCACGGCGGGGACATAAAAGTGTCCAGCAAGGAAGGAAAGGGTACAACCTTTACCGTGTTGCTGCCCGCTGCCAAGATACCCGCCACTATCCCGGAGTTCTCTTCCTGAGCAGGCATCCTCCTTTATAATATCAGGTTAAGCCAATCACCCGAGCCTTTCCCGTAGGGAAAGTCGAGCTCGCGAACCGCTCATCTGAAAGTACCTGAAAAGCAGCGCCGGGCTTTTGCCGGGCGGCGGTTGATTCCAGGGATCGCCGGACATTGCGAGCCGTTGCGTCAATGACTCACGGGCTTGGCATGGCCTCGGCACGCACGTAAGGCTAAACGGATCAAAGAGTTACGGCGCATCCAGGTGGTGCCCGAGGAGGCCGAGGTGGTGCGGCGCATCTTCGCCTGGCACGCCGAAGGCAAGAACTTGCCCTGGATCGCCAGACGCCTCCAGGCCGACAACGGCTTGGAAGGCCTATGCACGATAGGAACGGTATATATGGGGATGGGTGGTCAGCATCATGTACGGGCCAGCTCCAGGTCGGCGTCGGTCATGAGCCTGACCAGTTCCTGGAAGCTCACCTGTGGCTCCCACTTCAATTTCTTTTGCGCCTTGGAAGAGTCGCCCCGAAGCTCCCACGTTTCGCTCGGGCGGTAAAAAGCAGGGTCAACCTCTACGTAGTCGCGCCAGTCCAAGTCCAGCCTTCCAAATGCGCACTCTAGAAATTCACGCACAGAGTGGGTTTCGCCGGTTGCGACAACGTAATCATCGGGTTCATCAGCCTGCAGCATCATCCACATTGCTCGGATGTAGTCCGGGGCATAACCCCAGTCCCTCTTTGCGTCCAGGTTCCCCATGTATAGCTTGTCTTGAAGCCCAAGCTTTATCCGGGCCGCAGCCCTGGTTATTTTACGGGTGACGAAGTTTTCTCCCCTACGGGGCGATTCGTGGTTGAAGAGGATGCCGTTACAGCCGAACAGCCCATACGCCTCCCGGAAGTTGGCCACCTGGTGAAAAGCATAGACCTTGCTACAGGCGTAAGGATTGCGTGGCCGGAAGGCCGTCTTTTCCGATTGGGGGGGCGGACTTTTACCGAACATCTCGGAAGTGGAAGCCTGGTAAAAGCGGGGCATGGGGTCCATCTTGCGGATGGCCTCCAAAAGCCGGATCGAGCCCAGGACATTCACCTTGGTGGTGTAAACCGGGTTCTCGAAAGAAACGCTGACATGGGACTGGGCGCCCAGATTGTAAATTTCGTCCGGCTTCACCTCGTGAAGTATATCCAATAAAGTAAGGCTCTCGGAAAGGTCCCCATGTACAAGCTTAAGCCGGCCGTCCTTGTCGGGCGGGTCGCCAATCAAGTGGTCTATCCGGCCTGTGTTCAATGAAGATGACCGACGATAAAGCCCCCAAACCTCGTAGCCCTTTTCCAGAAGAAACTCTGCAAGGTAAGAGCCGTCCTGTCCGGTGATTCCGGTAATAAAAGCTCGTCTCACCATTTCCTCCAGTGTTTATAATTGCAAAAGTCTAAATTTAAGCGTAGGAAGTGTGAAGTTCGAGTGGACGCAACCCCATGATCTGATTTCATAAAAACATTATAAACTGCATGTTGCTTTAAATCAATCGTATAAAAACTGAAAAAGTTGATGAGAGCATTACTTTTCATTAGGCCTGCCCATCTTCCTTTATATTTTTAGGATCAACGTATTTAAGTGTGGGTAACTGGAGAATGTCTCTTGCTGACATCGGACCTTTCCTGCTGATTATAAAGGTTTTTTGCGTTTCTCGCATTCTCGGCTGCCAGCGGGGAGTCTGTCCCTGGACCTCTTCTCTGGTATTGTACCCGTGCCGGTCCGGAGAACAGGGCAACTTAAGGCGTGCGACCCGAGCGCCGTGGCCGCTGGCGTTTGCAGCGGGGAGGCGCCGGGCAAGTTTCCGGCCTTTTCCCTCTTCCCCGCCTGTCTGCCCTGTCTGCGTGCCTGTCTGCGTCCGACACGCACAGGCAGGCGGAACCGCACAGGCAGGCTGGAAGCCCTAAAAGCGATAAACGCATCTTTTTCTATCCACCCACACTAAATTACGTAGAGCCTATTTTTAAAAGAGCTTAGGATTTGCAATTTTGGGGATTATGTCGGGATTATTGTTTGGATGTAATCTTTTAGAGCCTCCTGGAAATTTTCTTTTTTAAAGCGAAGGGCGTTCGCGCGGATGGCTTCTGTTGAGAACTCCGCTTCTTTTTTTTCGAACCTGGTGATCGCATCTATCAGGGAGCCCGGCTCCTGACAATTAAAAAAGACACCTGTAGTCTCCTCTATAACGGTTTCCAGGGCCCCGCCTTTTGCATATGCTATGACCGGCTTTCCGGCCATCTGTGCTTCCAGCGGCACGATGCCGAAGTCTTCCGTCCCCGGGAACACCACTGCCCGGCAGGCCGACAGGTACTCTTTCTTCCGCTCCTCCGGCACCCACCCCAGAAACTCTATTTGGAGTCCGGCTTTTTTTTCCAGGTTTTTCCTTTCAGGCCCGTCTCCAATAATTACAAGCCGCTTTCCTGCCTTTGTGAAGGCCTCCACCGCCAAGTCTGCTCTCTTGTAAGGAACAAGCTGGCCCAGCCACAGGTAATAGTCGCCGCTCTCACTGGACTCGACCTCGAAGCTCTCGACCGGCGGGCAGATGACCACCGAGTCCCGGTGGTAATACGCGGAGATACGCTCCTTGACAAAATCGGAGTTGACTATGAAGCCGTCTACCTCCTGCGCGGCCCGGTAGTCCCATCTTTTCAACCATGGTGTAAGCATTCCGGCCATGGCCCTCTTCACCAGCCCGGCGTTTTCCAGGTACACCTCTCCCATGTCCCACAGGTAGCGCGGCGGCGAGTGGCAATAGCATATATGCATTGCGCCTGGCCTCTTCCGGACGCCTTTTACGAGGGAAGCGTCGCTGGATATTACGAGGTCGTAGCTTGAGAGGTCCATGGCCCGGACGGCAAACGGATAAAGGGGGAGCAGGTCCGGGTAGATCCGGCTGGAGGCCGGTATCCTGTTGAGGAAGCTTGGAAAAATGTTTCTCGACCTCAAGAAGGGGGAGACCGCCTCAGGCTCGTAAAAGAGCGTGAAGATGTCGGCCTCCGGGAACAGTTCAACAATGGCTTCGAGGACCTTCTCTCCCCCGCGCATGGACAGAAGCCAGTGATGGGCGATGGCGGTTTTCAAATCTCTTTTCCTTTAGAAGGCATATCCCTGATCTCGGAAAAGCCGTATTCTTTAAACGATTCCGTCCAGGATGCCGAGGACCTTGTCCGCTGACTTGCTCCAGGTAAACAGGCGCGCCCTCTCGAAGCCCTTTTCGATGAGTGCTTGGCACAGGCCCGGTTCGGTCGCTACCTTATAGATGCCTTGAGCGATACTGTCCACGTTATAAGGGTCCACGTAAAAGGCGGCGTCTCCGCAGGCCTCGGGCAGGGACGCCTTCCTTGATGTTACCACGGGCGTGCCGCAAGCCATGGCCTCGAGGGGAGGCATGCCGAAGCCCTCGTACAAGGAAGGAAAGACAAACACGTCCGCGCCGCTGTACATGCCGGGCAGGTGCTCGGCCGGCAAGTAGTCGGTAAACAAGACCCTGTCTTCGATCTTGAGCTCCTCCACCTTTTCCCGGAGCGTGGGATAGAACTTTTCGTCCTTTTTGCCTGCTATCACGAACTTGTGTTCCGGAAGGCGCGCCCTGGAAAAGGCTTCTACGGCACGTTCCAGGTTCTTGTAAGGCCGCATCTCACCCACGTAAAGAACGTACCTGTTCAAGCCGTAATTAGCAGTGATGAAGCTGCTTTCCGCAGGTTTGAAAGTCTCGTGGTTTATGCCGGGATACACGACGTGCATGGGCTTGTCCGGGAGCCGGTACTCCCGCCTTATGTCCTTCATGGTGTTTTCCGACCCGCATATCACCGCCTTGCAGGCCCGGAGAACAAGCGGCATCAGGTAGTAGTAGTAATACTTTTTCCGGGGGTATATCTCGGGATAAAGCAAAACCAGGATGTCCCAGCAGGTTATAATTTGCGGCAGCGGACACCAGACCATGCCTTCGTCCACCGGCGAGTAGGCAACGCTCACCTTGTCCTTCAACATACGAAGGGGAAAGCCGGAATGGAGCCACGCAAGACGGCTCACGCTGGCCTTAAAACCGTGATCAGGTGAAAGCAGGGAACTGGTAGCTCTAGCACTTTCTGCGCCCGCGCTTATCAGTTCCTCGGAAGGAGTGTAGATCACCAGCCTGTCTCCCGCCTTTTGGATAAGTTCCCTGGTTATCTCCGTGCTGACCACGTGTAGACCCGTGCCGGTGGTAAGAACGCAAGTATCGTTTACAGCGATGCGCTTTTGAGCCATGCCATACCTCCTGTAAAGAGCGTTACAAAGAACTCGGTTATCACCGTTACCATTGCCGCCCCTTCGGGTCCATAAACCGGTATCATAAAGTAGTTAAGGACTACGTTTATGAGTGCCCCCGCTCCCGTCAGGATTAAATACGTCCTGTTCATGTCAAGTGCGACCAGTGACTGGGTGGTGAGGTGTCCGATAAACACAAAGAAAAGGGCGATGGATAGCAGTCTGAGCACGGGCGCCGAGCCGGTGAACTCTCCCGAGTAAAGTATCTTTATTATAAGAGGCGAAAGCACCAGGACACCTCCGGCGAAGACGATCCCCAGTCCGGTGAGCAGGAAAAAGACCTTAAGAAACTTTTTCCTGAAGTCGGTCTTTTTGGCGAGGCCGGGAAAGTATACCATGAGGATAACGCCGGGTAGAAAAAAGACACCCTCGATCAGCCGGTAGGCCCCATTGTACACTCCCACCGCTTTCATGTCCGCGAGGGCGCCCAGCATGAAGCTGTCCACCCGGAAGTAGATCATCCACAGAAAAGTAACCGCGCTGAGCGAGATACCCTCTTTGAAAAGGCTCCGGGCGTCAATGCTTTTGTCGGGGTCAGAGAGAGAGCCGGAGATGTCTTTTCTCATAATGCAGGAGAGGAACACTGCTCCGATGACAGCGGGCAAGAGCAGAGCAAGAGCCCCCCCGGCGGGGTCCTTAAATCCTGTCCAAGCGAAAACAAAGACCAGGAGCACCACCACAACGCGCTGCAAGGGAAAGAATATCCCCTCCAGCTTCATGTTCTCCTGGCCTCGCCGGTAAGAGTAAAGGATCTCCTCGAAGATCATGAAGACCAGATAGCCGAGTAACAGGTATAGCACAGGCCTGTTGACGCGGATGAAAAGGGAAAGGATTATGATGACCGCCGCGGCAGTCAGGCTGGAGAGTGCCCACACTCGGAAGGAGGACCGCAGTATTCCGGTCTTTCCTCTGCTCACCCACTTGGCCACCAACAGGTCCTGGCCCATGAGCACGAGCGGCTGTCCGAAGATAAAGCAGATCACCAGGGCGTAGGTGAATTCGCCGTAAGCTTCTTCCCCCAAAAAACGCGCCAGGAACACGTAGAAAAGAAGAGCAAAGAGCTTTCCCGAGCCCTTGCCGAGAAGCTGGTACTTGAGGTTAGACTTGACTCTTGTCATAGCTTGTCTTTATGACTGCGAAGATAAAGCCATACACCGTGAGAAAGGTTATGTCGTGGATGAAGCAGTCAACAACTTGGCCCGTGAAAAAGATGGCTATTGGTATGGTTACCAAAGGTTCAGTCCATCGTAGATTCTTTAAGAAGATGGTCAAAAGTAAAAGGCTGATAAATATTCCGCCTATTCCCAACTCTACCAATAGGTTAAACTCCAGGTTATGAAGGTTCCTGCCTTTTATGCCTGTTTTTTGTTCCCAGTTTACACAGGAGCCTCTCAGGCCTACACCAGTCACTGGATTTTTATACCATAATTTTATCCCTTCCCGCCACAGACCTCTCCTTAACTCCGTCGCCTTCGATGGAGGCATCATTTTTTCTATAATCTTGTTTTCAGTCTCTTCAATCTCGTCTTCAGTCCCTCCTACTCCCCCCAAAATATGTTTATAGTGCTTGGAAAGCGGCACGTAGGGGTTTTTTTCGACCCCCAGTTGATGAGTGGGTACTGAGAAGCTGAACATGAGTATTGTCCATACTGCCGCTGTAGCAACTAATCTTTTGAAATTCACTGCTCCAAAAGGCCAACAGAGACCAAGTGCAATAGCGGTGTTAAGCCAGGCGTTCCTGCTGCCGGAAAGAGATATCCCGACGAGGAGCAAAAAAGTGCCGATAAGGACCTCGGTTTTGCTCAGTTCGCCCTTTTTGAAAAGGACGGCTCCCAGCGCTATTGCCACCGCTGAAAGGACCCCGAACTGGTTGGGCCACATCATGAGACTTGCGACGCGCGGAAAAACTTGAAGTGAAGCTTCCGAGCGAAACAGCATGAAAAAAGCAAGCATCTGGTGGTGAAAGAGCCTTTCCACCGCGGCTATAACAGCGAGAATCACCATGAACCGATATATGAACCGGAAAGAAGGCAGGACCAGGTTTTTGTGTCTCGCG
>JAWOBU010000136.1:0-10737 GCA_046484135.1 bacterium | reverse complement strand
GAGAGGCGGTTCTGGTGGTTCGTGGGCAAGGGCCTGCTCGTCGAGCGTCTGTCGGAAGAGTGGTTTCCAAAGGAGGGCGAGTTTCTGGACCTGGGTTGCGGCACGGGTGCCAACCTGGACCGGGTCGAGGGCCGCGGCAAATGGACGGGGGCGGACTTAAGCCCGCGGGCCGTTTCTTTCTGCGCTGAGCGCGGGCATCGTTTGCTGGTGCTGTCCGAGGCGGGCCGTCTGCCATTTCGGGACGGCTCCTTGGACGGGGCCATGGCGCTTGACCTTTTCGAGCACCTGGAGGACGACCGGGCCACAGTGACCGAGCTTACAAGGTGTCTCCGGCCGGGCGGCCGAGTTCTGGTTACGGTGCCGGCGTACCCGTTCTTATGGAGCTCGCATGACGTTGCCATGGGGCACTTTCGCCGCTACAGCCGCGGCTCGCTTATGTCCTTGCTTTCGGGGGCCGGTTTAATTATATTAAAAGTTACGCACTTCCCCGGGCTTTTGTTTCCGGCCCTTTTTGCGGGCCGCATGTTTCAGAAGTTTGCGGGAGACGCGGGGGACACCATCAGTTACGACTGGCCGGGCTTTGCCAACCGTTCATTGATCGCGTTTGTTCGGCTCGAGCTTTCGTTGCTTTCGAGATTTTCCATGCCGTGGGGGACCACTTTGGCGGCGGTTTGCGAAAAGCCGTCCGGGGAGTTTTCCCCCGGTCCTGACAGGAGGACATCATGGCCAAGTTTCAGATCATGAAGGAGTTCTGGCAGTTCATCAAGGAAGAGAAGGTCTGGTGGATCACGCCTATCGTGGTGGTTTTCCTGCTGCTGTTGGTGATGGTATTCCTGGTGGACAGCGGGCCTGCGGTCCTGCCTTTCATTTACACCATCTTTTAGGAGACCCGGCCCCGGCTTGTTCCGTGAACGGCGCCTTCTGAGAGGGTAGGGAAAAATTGCGAGCATTCTTTAAAAACCTGGCCCGCCGAAGCTGGTTCCCTCACTTTATAATCCTGTTCAGTCTGCTGGTCTTGATCCAACATTTTCAGGGCGCCAATATCTCCCACTTCAATCTTGACGATTACAAGCTGATCCTCAACAATCCTTCTCTAAAGAGCCTGGACGGCATCGGCAACGTGCTGGCCTCCGGCCGGCCGGTGCGGGGCCTTACTTTCATGCTCGACTACCAGCTTTTCAAGCTGGACCCGATGGGATACCACCTCTCCAACCTGCTCTGGCACTGGCTCGGCACTTGTCTTTTGTATCTTCTGGTGTTTCGAATCTTTACAAGCGTACGGGTGGCGGGAGTGTGCGCGTTTTTGTTTTTCCTTCATCCCGTGCATACCGAAGCGGTCATGAGCGTCGCCCACCGCAAGGAGATGCTGGCTTTTGTATTCCTGCTGCTCGCTTACCACGCCTTTCTCTACCGGAAAAGATATCCCGTTTTGTCCGTTATTTTCGCCGTATTGTTTTTCCTGCTCGGGATCGGCAGCAAGCAGGTGGTGCTGGTGTTTCCGCTTTTGCTTCTTGTCCACTTGTGGCTCCATCCCGAGGAGAAGCCGAATTGGAAGTCCCTTCTTTACGTGGCGCCTTTCCTGGTTGCGGGAGCGCTGCTTCTGGGGTTCGGCATGGCCCTGTCCGCTCCCTTTCTGCGGGACTTCGACCTGTTCGGCAGAATACCGCTCGGCGACTTCAAACAGTTCAGCTACCCACGCATCCTGGCGACCTCCATGAGCGCGTACCCACTCCACTTCCGGTACATGCTCTTTCCCGCCCATTTCAACGTGGTCCACGAGCTGTCCCTGGTGGGCTGGGACTCGGTTATGGCCTGGGCGGGAGTTGTCATGTTCGGAGGCCTCGCAGCGGCGGTGTACTTTTACCGCTCTCGTTTTCTGGCGGCTTTTTCCCTGGCCTGGATGTTTATAAACCTTCTTCCCATCATGAACTTCATCCCGGCCAATTTCTTCTTTGCCGAGAGGTATCTGTACATTCCCTCCGCCGGCTTCTGCCTGATTGCGGCCGGGGCCGTGGACCGCCTGTTCCGGCATCCGGGGAAGTTCTTTCCCGGCCGGGTCTATAACCTGGTTTTGTTTTTCCTCCTGTTCGTTCTTATGGCCATATTACTGGTCGGACCCATGAGTCACCGCTTCACCGCGCTCTGGCCGCCCGTACTCGATTACCAGACCACCCCCTGGTTTGCTATCCTGGTCTCCGGCCTGGGTCTCGCCCTTGGAGCCGCCCTGTTGCTGGAGCTTGTAAAGCGTTCCTCCTTGGAGAAGCTCCTGGAAAGAAGGTGGCCGGTCGAGCTGGTGTTTACCTACGTGTTCATCGCTTTCTTTTTAGTAGCCATGATACTTTGCCTGGAGGGGCTGGTGCAGGGCCGTTTCGGTCTGCCGCAGAAGGACATGGACCGGGCCCTGCGGCTTGCCAACGCGTGGATGGAGAAACACGCCGCGGGCGGTCCCCGCTCCGACCAGTCCCGCATCTACCTCTCCGGAAGCGCGGCCGCCGAGATTTACAACTTCTTTATCTTCATAGTGGGAGGAACCGCTTTGATCCTTTTCGCTTTCCGGCGGCTCGGCAGGCGCTATTATAAAGAGCATCCCAACCGGGCGTTGGCGGTCTGCGGCGCGGGCCTCATATTCCTGTCCTTTACCGCGGCGAACTCGGCCCGGATTACAGACTGGGGTTCCGAGCTCAGACTTTGGAGCCTGGCGGTAAAGGAGGAGCCGGACTCGGCGCTGGCCTGGAACAATTTGGCCAAGGCCCGGTTCGACCGGAAGAAGTACGGCCGGGCCGCTAAGGCCTACCGCGAGGTCATCCGGCTTGAGCCGGACAAGGCGGCGCACTACCGCAACCTGGGGATAGCCTTGCAGAAGGAGGGCAAGCCGGACCAGGCCGCCCGGGCTTTTAAAAAGGCCCTGGAGAGAAGGTCAGGAGACATTACCTCCCGCAAGAACCTGGCCAATATCTATGTGACCAGGGCGCTGGAGGGCAAGGACCCGCAAGGCTTTCGCAAGGCCGTCTCCCATTATCTCCGTATCCTGAAGCTCAATCCCCGCTCGGCCCACGCCCATTACAACCTGGCTTTCTGCTACTACCGGATGGATGACCTGGACAAGGCCATGAGGCACGTCATGAAATCGCTCCGCATCCACCCCGCGGACGAATACGCCATCAAGCTCCGGCAACAGATCATTAATGCCATGCGCCAGAAATAGGGGCCAAGCGCGGGCCTGTTGTTCAAAAGGGGTTTATGAGCCGGGCGGTGGTTCCCCGCAAGTAAGCGCGGGCGGTCAATGCCGCGGTTTCCGGCAGGGAGAGCGGCAGGAGGCCGGATATTTTCGGCCTCATAAGCCGGAGCAGTGCCCCGGAGACATTGGCGAGGTCGTTATGCTCGTTTATGAGATACAGCTTGCGTGCCGGGTACATGGCTTTCAGCTTGTCCGCGGTCTCGGCCACTGCGCAGGGCCCGACCACCAGGAAGGGCCCTTCCAGGCCTTCCAGCTCGGAGAGGTCCACGCCTTTTCCCATGACCACGTTGAAGCCGCCTTTGCCCGCGTAGTCGTTCGCGAACAGGTGGATCGCTATCTCGGTGTTTCCGCGGCATCCTTCGTAACAGGCCCTTTGTTTGCCGTAGACCATATTGATGTCCGGGGGAATGCGGATGTCCGGGAGATAGGGGTAGCGCTCCCGGAATCTCTCCAGTGAACCCAGGACCCGGATGCGGTCGAGGTCCGCGGTCCCGAGGCCTGCTTCAGCCGCCCGCCTGATGTGGTCAACCTCGTCCGGCCGGTAGCCCAGTATGCTCGCTCCCACCGCGTCCACCGCCACCACGTCCGGGCCGCCGAAGAGGACCCGGGTGTTTATGATGCTCTTTGCGAGGTCCGCCTTGATGGGGAAGTGGCCGCGTATGGTGGCGGTGATTCCTTCCACCAGGGTGAAGTCGGGCCGGAAGCGATGGAGGATGCGGACCAGCCTGCGGCCGAGGTTATAGTTGTGGTCAAGGAGCCGGTCAGGGTGGATGAGCAGTCCCTGCTGGTTCTTGATGCCCAGGGTGACATGGCTCATGGAGTGGGTCTTGAGCCGGGGCACGGACAGGTAGAAGTTGCGCTCCGGCTTTTCCAGGAGCCGCTGGTGCAGGAAGCGGGGGATGCGGACGGGAGAGGTCTCGTCCTGCAGAAACACCGGCCGGGTGGGCTCCTCGTCCAGGTAAACGGGTTCGGCGCCGTATTTCCGGGCCAGCCGGTCCCATCCCAGCACCCGGAAGACCACCCGGGTGAGGTTCCCGGCGGTCGAGTTGTCCGCCAGGAATATCCGGCGGGCGCCTTCCGTGCGGAGATGCTGCAAAAGAGCGTCCAGAAGCTCGGTAGCGGTGGACTGCCCCGGCAGGTAGTGGACCGCGTTCGGCTTTACGATCACGTCCCTGCCCGCTATGATTCTGCCGGCGCCGCCGAAGGGCCTGAACACGGCGGCCACGTCTTCCACCAGGTCAGGGCCGGTGTCTCGTACCGCCACCCTCGGCATTTTGGTCACTTGATCTTCTTTATAAGTTTTATGTCCGGTCCCTGCGGCCTCTCCTTGAAGATAAGGAGCAGCTCGTGGGACGGCAGGGTATTTTTGTTCCGGGTATAGGCCTCGCTGGAGAAGTGCTGGAGGGGCAGCCGGAAGGTGGCGCTGAACAGAGGCGACATCTTGTGGTAGCCTATCTCCACCACCTCGGACATGAGCCTGCCGGTAACCACCACGCGAGGATTATAGATGGGCTCGGAGCGCTTGTTCTGGATTTTGCCCTTGAGGAACAGACCCGGTCCGTAAGAAAACACCCCCAGTTCTTCCAGGATGATGCCCGAACCCTCGATGCTCTTCGCACCTTGTTTGATCCGGTTGTGCCGTTCAAGCTCCTTTTTCAACTGTTCGCCCTTGTCCTCTTTCTCCCGCTCCTGGGGCCGGCCGGGACTTCCCTGGAAGAAGTTGTGCCAGTCCCTCTCCCAGCTCGATATATGGCCGGAGAAATCCATGGGCTGGAACCGGCTCTCGGGGAATCGCGACTGGGCGGCGCTGGCAAGCTCCAGGTAACTCTGGTTGAGCTTTCGGACCTGTCGGGCCTTTTTATCGAAAGTCTTCTGGTTGCGCGAGAGGGCGGACTGATCATAACCCTCGGCCTTGCCGCTCAACCGGTCGGTAATCTCCTGCTCCATGTCCCGCAGGGTCGAGTGAAGCCAGGCAGTAACCTCGCCCCGCGTCTCCTTCTCCCGTTCCAAGGCCCCCGCCGACCGGTAGATGCTCCGCATGGAAGGGTAGAGATCTATAAGCACCATGGCCTTGTCAGGAGATTGCCGGGCGCACAAAAGCGCGAGCTCTCCCTGCTCCATGGCCGCCCGGTAGTACTGCTGTGCGGTCCAGCTTTCCCCCTTCTGCTCGGCCTCGGCCGCCGTGGACTTGTAATCGAGGGCCTCGCTCATGAGGGCCTTGCAGCTCTTGCCTGACTCCCCGGAGGCTATCCTCTCTTTATGAGAACGGTAGTAGCGCGGCCGGGCCTCGGACATCCACTCTTTTGCTTTCTCCAGCCGGTCGGCCGCCTTTGCCGGGTTGTCATTTTTAAGGGACTCTTTGGCCTCCGCCATCCAGTCCCGGAACTGCCGGGTCTCCTGCTGGGAAGGGTCGTCTTTCCGCAGGATGTCGTAGAGCACTTCCAGCCGGTCGTACTTCTTTTGCAGCTCTTCTTTGGAACCGGACTCTTGGGAGGACGTAACCACGTCCTTTGGGGAGGAGTCCCGGGGGCAGGCCTGAAGCACCGCCCCCAGGACGCAAATAACAATACCGATCGTAACCGTCGTCTTTAATCGCTCCATGATCCCGCTCTCACTCTCCTTGTCTTTTTTCTTTTCGCCTTTCCGGCTCCGCGCCCCGGAGAGAGGGACCATCCGGAGCCTTTAAAGCTGCATCATCCGGGCGATGATGTCTCTCATGACCTCGGAGCTGCCGCCGCCGATGGTGCCGAGCTTGGTGTCCCGGAAGGCCCGGGCCACGTAGTACTCCTCGATGTAGCCGTACCCGCCGTGAAGCTGCAAACAGCGGTCGGCGATCCGGCAGGCCAACTCGCCCGTGAAGAGCTTGCACATGCTGACCTCCCGGATGGCGTTTTCTCCCTTGTTCACCATGTCCGCACAATGGTAAACAAGCGCCTGGGCGGCTTCCAGCTCGGTGGCCAGGTCCGCGATCAAGTGGGCGTTCGCCTGGTGCCTGGAAACCGGCTTGCCGAAGACCTCCCGGGTCCGGCAGTACTCGATGGTCTTGTCGAGCAGCAGCTTGGCTCCGGCCACGATGCCTACCGCGCCGGCCAGCCGCTCGTACTGGAACCCTTCCATAATATAATAAAAGCCTTTGTTCTCTTCTCCAAGTAAATATTTTTTATGCAGCCGGCAGTCGTCGAAAGCAAGCTCCACCGTGTCCGTGCCCCGGTTGCCCAGCTTGTCCAGCTTCCGCGTTACCGAAAAGCCGGGCGTATCGGTGGGAAAGAGGAACATGGAGATGCCGCCATAGCCGCCTTCCGGGTCGGTCTTCACCGCCAGGGTGATCCAGTCCGCCCGGCTGCCGTTGGTGATAAAGGTCTTGGACCCGTTGATCACGTAGTAGTCCCCGTCCTTTACCGCCCGCGTCCGGATGGCCTTTACGTCCGAACCGGCCCCCGGTTCGGTCACACCGATGGCCCCGATCTTCTCGCCCCGGATGGCGGGTGCCAGGAACTCCTCTTTCTGCTCGTCCGTGCCGTGGCCCACGATGGCGGGCGTGCACATGTCGGTCTGGACCATGATGCTAAGTGCCACGCCCGCGTTCAAGCAGCGCGGCAACTCCTCGTTCAAGACCACCGTGTACCAGTAATCGCCTTCCATGCCGCCCCATTTTTCGGGGTAACGCAGACCCAGGCAACCGAGGTCCCCCAGCTTCTTGAACACCTCGCGCGGAAACATTCCCGCTTCCTCCCACTCGTCCGCGTGGGGAGCAAGCTCCCTCTCGATAAAGTTTCGGAGCTGCTGCCTGAATATGTTGTGCTCTTCACTGAAATATTTCTCGTATCCCATGTCTTCCTCCTTGATAATATAGTCCTTTTTTCACCGCTCCGCTTGCGAATAACAACTGTTATGAACAAACGAACGGATGTAAATTAACACATTAAGATTACAAGGTCAAACCGCAAAGCGTAACTCGTAAGTGAAGTTCCCACATTTTTTATAGCCGGTCAGCCCATCCATAAGCGTCTCCAGCAATCAGGACATCTGTCTTTGTTTCCAATCGGGAACATACAACTCTTTGTCAAATGGACTGAACCACTCAGCCACCATGATAGCCCATTCTCGGCCATCTTCCGGAGGTTGTGCGGGCCGGCTTCCGGAAAGGAATCATCGCCATTACTGAAATAAGCTTTCTCGAAATCCTCCAGGGAATCCGTAACGAGAACACCGTCCAAGAGATTACCGAAGCACTCCAAGAATTCAAAGTTATTTCCGTCTCCGGTGTCGAGCTGATGATAAAAGCGGCAGAACACTATCGCCTTTTACGCAAAAAGTGTATTACTGTCCGCTCCATGATTGATTGTCTTATCGCTACACTTGTCATAGATAAAGGAGGGTTTCTTCTCCATCGTGATCGCGACTTCAAACCCTTTGGGGAACACCCGGATCTCAAGAATCCCCTATAAGAACTTCCTTCAAAAATATCTTTCAAACAGGTCCGGAAACTTTTTCTTCCCTGAACAAGGTTGACTCTCCGGTCCTCTCTTTTGTATTGTTGACACAAGTGTAACTTGTCTTGTAAATCAACTGGTGAAAAGGGCTGATATTATGGGGGGTGAAAAATGTCTGGAGAGAATAAGCAAATGACCGGGAAACAGCCTCGTAAAAGAGCTCGCCGTGTCTGGTTCCCGGTTTTGCTGGCGCTCTTATTTTTCGTTATTTCCGCATCCCAGGACAAGAAATGTGAATCCAGCGGACCTTCCAGCCCCTATGCGCTCGATTACTGGCCGGTGCGGCAAAAGACGGAGCTTCACGAGTTCGAGCTCTGCGAGCTGGACCGGGAGACGCTCGAGCAGCTCTCGCCTTGCGTTCCGGCAGAGGTCCCCGGCGACGTGTTCACCGCTCTCATGAAGGCGGACCGTATTCCCGACCCGTACCGGGACATGAACTCGAAGGACGTGCAGTGGGTGGACGAGCGGGCCTGGCGCTACCGGACCGGCTTTCAGTATGAGCGGACTCGTGGCAAACGGGCGTGGCTGTCGCTTGCGGGCCTGGATTACATCTCGCGGATCGAGCTTAACGGCGAGGTGCTTGTTGAAAGGCACGAGGGCATGTTCTCGCGGGTCGAGCTTGATATCACCGAGCATCTCAAGGACGGCGGCACGCAAGAGCTCGAGGTGACTCTTTTCGGCATGGGCGAGGGCCCGGATGAGAGCCGCTTTCCCGGAATACTGGCCGGCCTTGAAAACGAGATCGAGATGCGCGACAACCTGAAGACCCCCATGAGCACGGGCTGGGACTTCTCCCCCGAGCTCAAGGGAGCGGGTATCAAGGACGGTGTTTTCCTTCACGAGACCGGCCCGGTGCGGGTGAAGGACATCTTTGTAAAGCCGGAGCTTTCCGGCGAGCTGGACATCGAGGTTGACCTGGAAGGCGAGATTTCCGCAAAAGGGGATAAACACGTACCTTCCCGGCTTATGGTCAAGGTGGACGCCGTAAACTTCGACATGAAGCCCATAACAAAAAGCGTTTCCCTGAAACCCGGCAACCAGGGCGAAGTAAACATTACCATGCAGGTGCCGGACCCCAAGCTCTGGTGGCCGTGGGACATGGGCGAGCAAAACCTGATGTATGCCCAGGCAAACGCCATCGTTGACGGGTCCACGTCGGACACCGCCACCGAAAGCTTCGGCATCCGGGAGATCGAGTGGAAGCCGGCGCCGGGCGCGCCCGACGACTGGCCGGAGTGGGTCCTTTACGTAAACGGCAAGCGGGCCTTTATGCGTGGCGCCAACTGGGTCCCGCCGGAAGCCATGTACGGCAGGTCGGGTAAAGACCGTTACAAAAAACTGCTTACCATGGCCAAAGAAGCCAACATCAACCTGGTCCGCGTGTGGGGAGGCGGCAACCGGGAGAGGCGCGTGTTCTACGACTACTGCGACCAGATGGGTCTCATGGTCTGGCAGGAGTTTCCTTTCGCCTGCGTGTTCGCGAGCGGCTACTCCCGTTCGGAAAGCTACAAGGACGTGGTCCGGCAGGAGGTCTCGGAGATAGTGCGACAGCTCCGTAACCATGCGAGCCTTATCATGTGGTGCGGTGGCAACGAGTTCAACATCAAGACCAACCGGCACGTGGTGAAGATCATGGAGAACAAAACCGGAAAGCTGGACCCGACCCGTCGGTTTCTGCCCTCGTCGCCGGTGAAGGGCGACTCCCACAACTGGGTGGTCTGGCACAGCAAGGGGAACCTTGCCGACTACTTTGACGATGTCTCGCCCGTGGTCTCCGAGTTCGGGCTCCAGTCTTTCCCGGAGATGGAGACCTTGAAGAAATACGTTTCTGAAGACCATCTTTGGCCGGTGAACAACGAGGTACTCAAACATCACAACATGCAGTTTACAAAGCTTAACAAGTACGTGTCCGTTATCGGACATGAGAACAACATCGAATCTTATGCAGAGGCAAGCCAGACCATGCAGGCACATTACATGAAGCGCGGCATCGAGCACTGGCGGCAACGGAAGTACCGCACCACCGGGACCGCCTTCTGGATGCTTAACGATCCCTGGCCCGCCATCTCCTGGTCCGTAATAGACTACGAGCTGAAACCCAAGGCGTCCTATGAAGCCGTAAAGCAGGCGTATCAGCCGGTGCTGGTCACCGCGGCCTATGAGAACCGGAGGTGGAAGGCGGGTGACGAGTTCAAGGCCCGGCTGATGATTGTGAACGACCTGCATGAGAGCTTTGAAAACGCGCGTGTTACAACCTCATTGTGCGGCGAGCAAGGGGCGGGCTTTGATCTGACCGTGGCCGAGGACAGCCTTACCAAGGCGGGCAAGCTCCAAGAGACCATACCTGCCGGCTGCGAGCGCCCCGTGCTCGAGCTCCGGCTTGTGCAGGACGAAAAGGAGCTTTCCCGGAGTTCCTATAACTTATGGATACATGATCCCGAAGGCGCCGGCGCCATGGGCCGTGCCTCCACAGACTTTACGCACTATATTATGACCGGGGTCAGGCCGGAGCGCTGGAAAGACTGAAAGAAACTGCATGGCGGCTTCTGAACTCCCGAAGGGATCAGCACGGTACGGCCAGCGTGAACTTCCCCCAAAAATTCTCGCGTCCTCTTTGAAAACGCACGGATGCCTCGAGGTAAAGTGAAAAAGAAAAACACACAAACTGCCGGGGCGTGCATGAGCCGCGGACTTTGATGTAGGCCATGACTCCTTTTCGGAAGATGGCCCACACAACTTGTTGTGTGGGTGATCAAAGATCATGGGAGAATCCACTTCGTTTGGTAAAATACATGAAGAAAGCCGGATTATTTGATGCCGGAGGGGTGCGGCAAACATCTTTTACAATGTACCTGCAGACCCACTTCGTGAGTCTGCCCACACAACGAGTTGTGTGGGCTATCCGGATGGCCGAGTGGTGTAGTCCATTTGACAAAGAAGAGTTGTATGTGGCCGATTGGAAACTTAAGAGAAACGTCCTGATTGCCGTAGATGCTGGTGGAGGGA
>JAWOBU010000118.1:0-13491 GCA_046484135.1 bacterium | reverse complement strand
CGTTCGTTGATCGAGGAGCGCCAGGAGTTCGAACAAGCGGTGGAGGAGATTCTGTCCATCAACCTGGAGAACTTTTTGAAGCGCAAGCAGGAAGCGGCGGATGCAAGAAAGGGCAGCGGGAAATCCTCGAAGGGGAAGTCTTAAAAGATGGCTTGACAAGTCATTCGATTTTTCCGAGGGTCTCTCTTCTCCTGTTGACGGTCGAGAGCGTCCCCAGATTCCGCTGTCGCGGGCTTTGGGCGCGGTGTTCTGGGGTTCGGTCTTTCGGCTGGAAAGCGCCCATTCCATGGAGCACAGTTGTTGTAGTGGTCCTTTGCGCAGCCGTGTGGGCCCTCTCAGCGAGGACACCATAGGCAACGCGCTGGAGGAGATGGACCTGGAGAGTCTCCAGCGGTTCTGGTCCGGCATTTTGAAGAAGGCGAAGACCAAGCAGATGCTTCGCAGCGATATAGGGGGCGGGCTTTTATTTGTCTGCCTTGACGGGATCGAGATTTTCAGCTCCTACAGCCGGTGCTGCGACTACTGTTTGCAGCGGGAGGTGAGCTTCAAGAAGGAAGACGGGGCAGAGACCACATACACGCAGTATTATCACCGGCTGGTTGTTGCCTGTTTGATCGGATGTTCCTTCCCTGCTCCGGTGGGCGTAGAGCCTGTGCTTCCCGGCGAGGATGAGGTTGCGGCGGGCACCCGTTTGTTGAAAAAGCTTCGCCGGAGGCTCGGCAAACGGTTTTTCGATGTGGTGGTTGCCGACGCTTTGTACGCAACGGAGAGGTTTTTCAAGTTCGTAACCGGCCAGGGCTGGGACATTGTAGTCTGCCTTAAAGAGAACCAGCCCGGTCTTCTCGCCGAAGCCGGACGGCTTACCCATGACCGGGAGGCCGATTACTTGCATGAGGAAGGCGAAAGATACTCGCGGAGGTTGTGGGACGAGTTCGAGGTATATTGGGACGCGGCCGGAGCAAGCGTTCGGGTGGTCCGGTCGGTGGAAAACAAGCGGTCAAACCGCATCGAGGGCGGCAAGAAGACCGCCGTGTTCGAGACCAGTGAAAACTACTGGCTGACTACCCTCAAATCGGTAAGCGCGACAAGCTTGTTTACGGTTGGCAAGTTAAGATGGGAGATAGACAGCAACCTTTTCGCAGACCTTACCTCCTACTGGGGTTTCAAGCACATGGCGGTACATAAGCCCACCGCGTACCTGGCTGTCTCCGCTCTGCGCTTGATGGCATATCTCCTTTTCCACTTGTGGGTCATAAGACAGGTGATGAGCAGGACAACACGTAAACTGCCCCCCTTAAAAGAAATAGCACAGAGTCTCTATCAGGACCTCCCTAAACCAAGCAAGCGCGGTCTGTCCAAGAAGGCCGGACCACCCATTTAGAACACTGCCCCCCTCTCTACTGCCGGTCCAAGCCGGGCCGGCAGCCGGAAACCCGCGGCCTTTATGACGCAAACAGGATTCTTTAAAACGCATGCACTCTCCTCATCGGCTTTGTAACCGATACTCAAAACCCGTCTCCCAATAAAATTAAAGAAAACATTCCCGCCAAACACCAACCCGACAGAAGTTGCGAAATTGCTGGTCTGAGGTGGGAATCACTTGTTTTTATGAGGGGAGGGTTGATATAATTTTATCCGTTGCGGGGGCATATCACTTGAGATTCGGGCAGTTCATTAACAATCTACAGTTGAAGGTTACACTTCTTTTTTTAGTTGTGTCCCTGGTTCCGCTGGGAGTTGTAAGCGCCTTCTCCATAAGGACGGCGGAGAAGCTTATCACTCATATGGTGTCCAGCCATCTGGAGAGCGTTGCTGATGACAAGCTGGACCTTCTGGAGAGGTGGTTGTCCGAACGCAAGGCTGATCTCAAGGTTGTCGCCGATTCTTCGATAATACGGTCCATGGACCCTTCGTCCATTGCTTCCTACCTGAGACTGGTGCGGAGGAATTACAAAGTCTATCGGGATTTCGTGGTTATTTCCAGGGACGGGGATGTGGTATTCAATTCCAGGGACCGAGGCGTTGATCACAGCAACGAACAGTGGTTCAAGGAAGCAATGGCAGGAAGGTTTTATCAATCGGAGATCATCCATGAGCCGGGGAGCCGGGAGTCCGTCTTTCGTATCTCGTCGCCCGTCTATAACGAGGAGGGGGAGATCAAGGGCGCGGTTTGCGCCACTGTTGGGACCGAGTCAATTGTTTCCCTAGTTCTCCAGGTTTCCCTTGGTGAGACGGGTGAAAGCTATCTTGTAAACGACGAAGGTACTTTCCTGGCTCACAAGTATCCGGAGAAGATACTTACAGAAAACATAGCCAGGTCCGGAAGCTTCGAAAAAATATTCAGGGGGTCTCAGTATCAATTTTATATGGATTATCGAGGGATCGAGGTTCTGGGCGCTTCGCGTCACATTGAGGGCACTGACTGGTATTTGGTGGTGGAACAGGACCGGGAGGAAGCTTTTGCCGGCGTGTTCCGTCTCAAGCGCTACCTTTACGCAGCCATCGTATTGTCCATCCTGGGCGCGTTAATCCTTGCCTGGCTTCTGGCTTATTATATAGTTAATCCGATCCGGCGATTGAACGATGCGGCCCACTCCCTTGCAAGAGGCCGGTTCGAGGACGCGGTTGTTGACACGCGGCGGGGGGATGAAATAGGGGCGCTGTTTTCGGCCTTCGCTGACATGTCCAGGCAGCTCAAGGCCCGGCAGTACAGCCTTGAAGAGAAAGTGGACCTGACGGAGGCCGAATTGAAGGAGGCGGACGTAAAGCTCAGGCAGACCGAAGAGGCCGCGGCGAGGTCGGAGAGGCTTGCCGCGCTCGGCAGGCTTGCCGCCGGCGTGACCCATGAGATAAGGACGCCTCTCACCTCCATCAAGCTTTTCCTGGAGTCAGTAAAAGGAGACATTGAAATCTCTCCGGAGTACGAGGAAGACTTCGGGATCGCCATGAAACAGGTTTTGAGAATCGAGTCCACCATCAACAAGTTCCTTGACTTTGCCAGGCCCCAGGACCCCGTTTTATCCACAATAGACGTTGCGCAACTGGTGGATGATATCCTGCTCATGGTGCAGCCGCGGGCGGTCCAGCAGGAGATCATGGTTAAAAAGCACATCGCGGCCGGCTTGCCCGCGGTCAGCGGAGACAAGAGGCAGCTCGGAGAGGCGCTTTTGAACCTGATGGTGAACGCCATCGAGGTGATGTCCAAGGGAGACGTTCTAACCGTGTCCGCCTCCCCGGTCCGGAGCTTACTGCACGGCCGGATGAAGGAGTGCGTCAGTATAGACGTCAGTGACACGGGCGAAGGCATAAAGCCGGAAAACCTGGAGAGGCTTTTTGACCCCTTTTTCACCACCAAGGCCTCGGGCACCGGGCTCGGGCTCTCGATAGTGAACAGCACCGTCAATATGCACGGGGGAGAAGTGACCGTAAACAGCGTACCCGGCCGAGGGACCACTTTCAGTGTGTTTCTGCCAGTGACGGCAAATGTCGAAGAGTAGAGGATGAACAGGATATTCATAGTTGACGACGATGAAAGCCTGGTGCACTTTCTGAGCAGGCTTTTCGAAAAGGAGGGTTACCAGGTCGGCTCCGCCGGCGACGGGGCCTCTGCGCTCGATCGTCTTTCCAGGGAGGAGTTCGACCTCATTCTTCTGGACTACAAGATGCCGGGACTTTCCGGGCTCGACACTTTCAAAAAAATACGTAGCGCCCAGCACAAGACCCCGGTCATAATTATCACCGCCTACGGCACCACCGAGACCGCGATCCAGGCTATGAAAATGGGTGCTTACGACTATCTTTTGAAGCCGTTTGACAAGGAGGAATTAAAAAAGATAGCCGCGGACGCCCTTGAGGTGAACCGGCTCATGAAGCAGGTGGTCAGTTTCCCCCACTCGCTCTCCAAGGTCTCCTCTACCCCCATAGACGCGGTAAAGATCGTGGGCTCTTCGAAAAAGATGCAGGAAGTGTTTAAGCTCATAGGGCAGGTCGCGGAAAAAGACATAACCATTCTCATAACCGGCGAGAGCGGGGCGGGCAAGGAACTGGCGGCGAGAGCTGTTTATCACCACAGCAGCAGGAAGGACAAGCCTTTTCTGGCGGTCAATTGCGCGGCTATCCCTGATCCGCTCTTCGAGAGCGAGCTGTTCGGACACGAACGGGGCGCCTTTACCGGCGCTGACCGGACTCACATAGGAAAGTTCGAGAGGTGTCATGGGGGCACCCTGTTCTTTGACGAGATCGGGGACATGACCCTTTCCACCCAGGCCAAGGTACTGAGGGTGCTCCAGGAAGGCGAGTTTGAAAGGCTGGGAGGCTCCGAGACCATCAAGACCGACGTCCGGGTGATAGCGGCGACCAACAAGAATCTTGAAGAAGCGGTGGAGGTCGGAAAGTTCAGAGAAGACCTTTACTGGCGGCTGAAAGTAATCACGATCCACCTGCCTCCGCTCCGGGAACGCATAGAAGATGTACCCGCCCTTGCCGATTATTTCCTGGGCCGTTTCAGCGAAGAGTATGAAAAGCCCATCCGTTTTTTGGAGGACTCCGCTGTCCGCAGGCTGCAATCTTATTCCTGGCCCGGAAACGTAAGGGAGTTGGAAAACTGTTTGCGACGGGCCGTGCTTTTGTGTTCGGGAGACGTCATACTCAAAGAACATCTGAAGATTGATGCGGCCCGGGAAGACGCGGCTGGCAGCTATACCCGCGAACAGCTAAAGGACAATCTCAGGCAGAGGATAGAAGAGATTGTCCCGGATATCATGGACTCGTCGAATGAGATAAGTCACGCTAATATTATTGAACTGGTGGAGGAGATACTTATCTCAAAGGCGCTCAAAGAATGCGACTACAACCAGGTGAGGGCCGCCAAGGTTCTGGGCATAAGCAGGAACACCCTCAGGAACAGGATAAAAAAATACCGGCTTTACCAGCCGGGCAGCGATTCGGACTAAAAAATTGATGGTAAGCCCCATCCCTGTTCAATTCTTGAACAGTAGCCGTAAATATAATTAATTCAGAATCTTAGACGCAAAAGACCTTCTGGAACCATTCAGGGACTGGCTCAAGAACACCATTATTTACCTGCCGGGTGTGTCACCTCTCGCTGAAATTCCACATGCTTTTCCTCTTAATTGCAAAGGCTTAAGCAGGTGAGGCGTTTCTGGATCAGCCATGGCACAGCGTTTGCTAACAATAAAACCGCGGCCAGAATCATCTGCCTTAACAAGAGGATTTTACAATGAAACATCCCAATAACGGAACAGCCGAGACCTCATCCGGCTGGAATCATGAGACAAGAAGAGAGGTGGATCGTTTCAATGCCCGGATGAGACATTTCCAGGGCGTGGCGGCCAGCGTTATGAGGGAGGCCCAGGAGCTGTGGGAGGAAATCTGGGAGGTCTTGCAGGACCCGCGGACCCCCGAGGAGATTATTGACGACGTTCCACTGTCAAAGGACGCATTGCCGTCCTGCGGGTGGCCCGAGTTCATGGAAAAGCTCCACCTGCTCGGCCACTACCTGGACTACACCAGGAGGCTTTGCGATGGCTCGGTTTGCGATGAGAGCGAAGATGAAATGGAGGTGTCATGATGGGAACGGACTTTAAACTGGTCCGAGGCAACGACTCTGAAGAAGAGATCATGAAGAATTGTTCACCTGAAGAGAAGCTTCGACATTTCCGGAACGTGACCCGGTCCATGCTGGAGGACGCCCTTAAAGTTTGGGCGGACATCTACAGCGAGTTCGAAGGCACGGTCACTTACGGCACAATGATCACCGCGGATGCCAGGAAGGGATTCAAACCCGACTGCGGCTGGCCGGAGTTCCTGGAAAAAATGCGCCGGCTCGAGCATTACCTGGATCACGCCAAAAGAATCTGCGAAGGAAGGTCATAGACCGCCCCGGAATCCATAATCGCCTTTTGGGCCCGGCTCTGCTGCCGTGGATGCCGTGAAATTATTTTAAAGAAGGAGGAAGAGTACATGGCGAGTTTGAACCCGTTCGAGATCGCACAAAAACAGATAAACGACTGCGCCGACATCGTCAAGCTTTCGGAGGCCGAGAGGGCGATGATCTTGAGACCCATGCGGGAGTTGCACGTGTCTTTTCCGGTGCGCATGGACGACGGTAAGGTCAAGGTCTTCCAGGGGTTCAGGGTGCAGTACAACGACGCCCTCGGGCCGACCAAGGGCGGACTCCGTTTCCATCCGGAGGAGACCATTGACACGGTCCGGGCCCTGGCCAGTTGGATGACCTGGAAATGTGCGCTGGTGGACCTGCCCCTGGGCGGCGGCAAGGGCGGCGTGATTTGCAACCCCAAGGAGCTCTCCGCCGGAGAACTGGAGCGGATAAGCCGGGGGTACGTAAGGGCAGTCGGCAGCTTCATCGGTCCCGACCGGGACGTGCCCGCGCCGGATGTCTACACTACACCACAGGTCATGGCCTGGATGATGGACGAATACTCGAAGATCGCCGGTAAAAACCGGTTCGGAGTCATCACCGGCAAGCCGCTCCAGCTCGGCGGGTCGCCCGGCCGGGGCGACGCCACCGCCAGGGGAGGGCTCTACACTCTCAGGGAGGCCGCCAACGAGGTCGGCATTGATCTCAAGAACGCCACCATGGCCATCCAGGGATTCGGAAACGCAGGAAACTTCTGCGCCCAGTTGGCCGAGAACATGTTCGGCACCAAGATCATAGCGGTGAGTGACTCCAAGGGCGGCTCCCTGTGCAAGGAAGGTCTGGCAATTGAAGAAGTGTGCGACCACAAGGCAAACACCTCCTCGGTAACAGATTGCAAGGACAGCCAGAGCATATCCAACGAAGAGATCGTGGAGCTGGATGTTGACGTGCTCGTGCTTGCGGCCCTCGAAAACGTGATCACCGATAAAAATGCCGACAAGGTCAAGGCCAAGATCATAGTCGAGCTGGCCAACGGTCCGACCACCCCCGAGGCCGACGACATCCTGTATAAGAACGGGGTCCATGTTATACCGGACTTTTTGTGTAACGCCGGAGGGGTGACCGTCTCTTATTTCGAGATGGTGCAGAACTTTTACATGTACTACTGGCAGGAAGAAGATGTGCACGAACGGCTGGACCTGAGAATGACCAGCGCCTATCAGTCGGTGCTGGAGACTTCGAACCGATACAAGATAAACATGCGCCAGGCCGCCTACGTGGTAGCGGTCGAGCGGGTCGTAGAGGCGATGAGGCTGAGAGGCTGGGTCTGATTGGATCAGGTCCGAGGCGTAACTTTTTTCAGTTGCCGGACCATGGGATCATCTGATCAAAAAAAGACGTTTTCATATTGGCCATGATAACCGTAGTCTTTGAGAACCCTCTGGCTCAGTCGAAAGCGTTCGACATCCATGCTCGATAAAACCGAAAAAAAGAAGCTGTCCATATTGCGCATCCTCAATAAGGCAAACCAGCCAATGGGCAGCTCAAGGATAACTGAACAGCTCAAGGCCGCCGGCTATGAGGTGAGTGAGCGCACGGTCAGGCATTATCTTCTCGGCATGGACCGGGAAGGACTCACCGAACTCTCCGGCAAGCGCGGCCGTCGGATAAGTGGGCTCGGCCTCAAAGAGCTTGAAGAGTCGCACGTCATAGAGAAGGTCGGTTTCCTGGCTGCGAAAATTGACCAGATGACCTACAACATGGATTTCGACCTGCAAAAAAGACGCGGCTCGGTGATCCTGAACGTAAGTCTAATAAACAGGGCCCAGCTAAAGAATGCCGCCCCTTATATCACCAGCGTGTTCGAGGCCGGCTACTCCATGGGCAATCTGATGGTGCTTTTGAAGCCGGGGGACAAGTTCGGAGACATGATCATTCCCGAAAAGATGGTGGGCATAGGGACCGTCTGCTCGGTGAGCTTGAACGGCATGCTGCTGGCAAACAAGATTCCCACCCACTCCCGCTTCGGTGGGCTCCTGGAATTGCGGGACAAGAAGGCCCAGCGATTTGTGGAGATAATCACTTATGAGGGAACCAGCATAGACCCGCTGGAGATATTCATCAGGAGCGGCATGACCGACTACAGGGGGGCTGTTAAGAGCGGAAACGGCCGGATAGGGGTGGGGTTCAGAGAGGTGCCCTCGGACAGCCTGGATCGAGTCTCGGACCTGGCCGCCAGGATGGAAAGGATCGGGCTGGGCAATATCTTCATGATCGGATGGCCGGGACAACCCCTCCTGGATATACCGGTGAGTGAGGGGCGGCTGGGAATGATAGTAATGGGAGGGCTGAATCCCGCGGCCATTATCGAGGAGACAGCCATTAAAGTCCACTCGCGGGCACTGGCAGGTTTCGCCGATTACGAGATGCTTTTCCCCTACTGGGAGATGGAAGAGAGAATCCAGGCGCTGGATTAGACGTATCTTTCTCATCGTAATTCTTAGTCATTCCGGTTTGTTAGCAGCCCTGGGCAAGGCTTCCTCTTTGAATATGCTAAGATAGTTCCGAAAGGGAGAAATTCGTAAATGGGGAAAGAAGCGGTAGGCTCTGGCATACCCTCTCTTGACGAGGTCTTAAGAGGAATCCGCCTCGGGGACAACGTGGTGTGGCAGGTGGACAACCTTGAGAACTACGCCGCTTTTGCCAGGCCTTTCGCCGGCCGTGCCATCGCCGACGGACACAAGCTCATCTATATCAGGTTCGCTCCCCACTCCCCTATCCTTGAACCCGGGGAAGGGTTCACCACTATTGAAGTTGATCCCGGCCATGGATTCGATTCCTTCAGCGGCCAGGTCAACCGCATTATCGAGAAAGAGGGCATTGGCGCCTTTTACGTGTTCGACAACCTCTCCTCCCTGGTGGAGGACTGGGCCACGGATGAACTGGTGGCCAACTTCTTCCAGGTGACCTGTCCCTATCTGCATGAACTGGACACGGTGGCCTACTTCGCCTTGACCCGGGGACAGCACTCCCACGGCGCAGTGGCCAGGATCAGGGACACTACCCAGGTGCTGATTGACGTTTATCACGTAGGAGACGAGCTATACATACATCCTCTCAAGGTCTGGGACCGTTACTCATCCCGGATGTTCCTGCCCCATGTGTTCTCGGGAGGTGTCCTGAGCCCCTTGTTTCAAAGCGGGCGTGCTTCCGCGGTGTTGCAGTCCGCCAGCAAGCACCCGCTCCGGATGAAGACGGACTCGATCGCCCCGTGGGAAAGTATATATCGCAGACTCCTCCAGTATGAGGAAACCGAGCTGAGTTCCGCTGACAAGGCGCCCGAGGTCATAGCTCTCAAGCAGGAGTTCTCCAGGATGATGATCGGCCATCATCAAGAGTTCAACCGGCTGGCAGACGCTTACCTGACCCTGGGCGACCTTTTTAGTATAAGGAACCGCATGATCGGATCGGGCCGGATAGGGGGCAAGGCCGCGGGGATGCTGCTGGCGAGACGGATACTGTTGGAGGAATCCGGCGAGACTGATTTCTCCAGGGTGTTGGAGGAGCACGACTCTTTTTACATCGGCTCGGACGAGTTCTTCACTTTCCTGGTCAACAACGACCTGTTCCGCCTGCGCCTGCGTCTGACCAGGGACTCGTATATCTCGCCGGAAGGATATGAAAAGGTCGAACGACGATTCCTGCAGGGCCGTTTTCCGGATGAGATCATGGAGCAGTTCAGGGACCTTCTCGAGTACTTCGGTCAGGCCCCCATTATCGTGCGTTCATCCAGTCTTTTAGAGGACAGCTTCGGCAACTCCTTTGCAGGCAAGTACCGAAGCGAGTTCTGCGCCAACCAGGGCAGCCCGGAAGAACGGATGGAAGCGTTCCTCCGGGCGGTGAAGCTGGTTTACGCAAGCGCATTGAACCCGGACGCCCTTTCCTACCGCCGCCGGAGAGGGCTGGGTGAATCCGATGAACAGATGGCCATCCTTGTCCAGCGGGTCTCGGGAATGCGATACAAAAATTATTTCTTCCCGCCTCTGGCGGGCGTGGCGTTCTCGCACAATCTTTACCAGTGGACGGACAGGATAGACCCCGAGCAGGGAATGATACGGCTCGTCTTCGGCCTGGGAACCAGGGCCGTTAACAGGGAAGGCGCAGACTACCCCAGGATGATTGCGGTCAGTCATCCCCATCTTCGGCCCGAGGTGGGCGACAGGATAGCCGTCTATTCCCAGAGGCAGGTTGACCTGCTCGACCTGCGGGAAAACAGGTTCACCGTCAAGTCATTGACCGACGTGCTGGAAAGCTCCGACTATCCTGCCCTCAGTCTGTTTGCATCCGTGATGGAAGAGGGGTTCGTAAAGGACCCCGGGGGGGAAGCCATCAAGAACCCAAGCAAAGTCGTCCTGACCTTCAATAACCTTATCGGAAAGACCGGGTTCATAAACATCATAAAGGAGCTGCTTGCCAAACTGGAGGCGGCCTACGAATATCCCGTGGACACCGAGTTCACGGCTGTTGTTGACCCTGACGGCATGATAAGAATCAACCTCTTGCAATGCCGGCCCATGAAGCTGCCGGGGACGGCGGGAGAGGTCGAGGTCCCTGATAACATACCCCCACGGCGCGTCCTGTTCAGGGCCAGCCGGACCATATTCGGAGGAGTGGTCAGCGACATAAAATACATAATCTATATAAGCCCGGAGTCTTACTCCGAGAAAGCCTCGATCCAGGAGAAAAAATCCATGGGCAGACTGGTGGGACGCTTAAATCGTCACCCGCAACTCGCCGGGGAAAAAATGATAATGATGGGGCCGGGAAGATGGGGAAGCTCAAACATCGAGCTGGGAATAAACACGACCTACGCGGATATTAATAACGCGTCGGTGCTGGTCGAGGTCGCCCGCAAGGAAGCCGGCCAGGTCCCGGACCTGTCTTACGGCACCCATTTCTTCCAGGACCTGGTGGAGGCGCAGATCATATACCTGCCCGTGTTCCCCGACGATCCCGAAGTAGAACTCAATAAAGAGTTCTTTAATTCGGCCCCCAACTCTCTCCACATAATCCTTCCTGATGCCGCCGAGTTCGAGAAGTTCATCAAAGTTATCGAGGTCCCGGCGGCCACCGGAGGGCAGAAAGCCCGAGTGGTGGCCGACCCGCGCAGCCTTGGAGCAGTATGTTATATTGATGACTGATATGGGTATGTCAGGATCACCACCATGGGAATTCCGAGAAACGATCAGCCGTCGGCGGAAAATTTACGGCCGGAGCATTGTAACGGATGTTCCCTCAATTGGCCACAACGGTCATTGCCGGTTATGCGAATGATTTCAGGTGGTTTTGCGGCGGGAGGGGAGGTTGCGTTTGGTGGCTACATGAGCTTGGCTTCGGGGGAGTGTGGTTGGTGGTTTGATGTTGAGGGCGTCGAACAGGCGCGCGAGGCTTGGTCTGGGTTCGGGCACCGAGAGGCAGCCGGCTTCGCCGCCGATCCGGACTTCTTGCGCGCATAAGGTACCGAGCAGCGACAGCCCTTCCTCCACCGTAACATCAAACTCGCGCCAGGCATGCGCAAGCTCGCGCCGCAACAGATAAGCAAGCATCACGATAAAGTTGTAGCCGTAAGCCGCGTAATCGTTCTCAGTGCCCTCCAGGTAACTGCTGGTAACATCGTAAAGGAAAAGCTGAGAGTTGGCATCATCGTTCTCGCGTTTCTTAAAAAGCTTGTCTTCGATCTTCGATTGGCGCGCGTCAAGCCAGTCAAGCGATTCGTAAAGCCGGTCCTCGTTGAAGCTCTCCAGCCCGAGGACTTCGCAGGCGGCGTGCTCCTTTACCAGCCGGACAGCGGACAGGCGAGAGCCCTGGTTTATGAGCCGCGCGAAAACCTGCCACAAAACCCGCCGGCCCTCCTGCGAGCCGCCCAGCGCCGAAGCCAGGCCGGTGCGCTGCGCCACGCGCCACAAGGCCCACACCGCGCCAACCGACCGCTCCTGCTTGACTTCCACCTTTGCCTGGGACGCCTCTTTGAGCTTTTTGAGATCATTTTTATGCTTAAGCGCCATCTCGATGGCGGCGATGTCCTTGGGGTCGTATTTGGTCAGGTTGAGGAGAGTCCGGTGCTTGACCCTCGACCTGGGCGCGCCCGGCTCGCGGTAAGACTCCCGGAGCAGCACCTGCCGGTAGACCTTGTTCCCGCGCCTGTTATTGATTCTCTCCACGTACATTGGCTACCTATAATAACACACGGCCCTTTGTTTGTCAAGAGAAAAATGCATAAAAGTCAACATTTCACTGGCTACCGTTTTCAGGCAAAAACCGAACTTTTTCAGCTTTTTCGACAGGTTATTCAAATCAGGGGAGGGAATATCCGTTCAAATATCCGTTCAAGTGTACAAGAGTCTGCTGCGGTGGCTCTCTTTTACTTGCACATCGCCATCCCCTTGTCCCCATCGCGGAATCCGCTTAAGCGTTTTTCAAGGACGGCCCTCTCGGCCGCCGCCTACGGCGGGCATGCTCCTTGACAAACGCGCGGATTCCGCTACCCACATACCTGACACACAAATAGTTACATCGCCAACCCGGCTCTTTTCTTGATAAAAATCAGCAGATAATGGTACACTGCATGGACAAAGACGAAAAAGGAAACCAAGCCTGGAAGGAATTGGAGCGGCAGGTGCAGGGAAAACATGATTATCAGGTCTTTGAAAACCGGGCAGGGAAACCTCCTGCTTTATGCGGAATTTCAAAACCGTGAAAGATCATCAAAAGCTTTCGATATCGGAGAGCCGGTTTAATAAACCCGTGTTCGCTGATTACTTTCATTACGGCGAAGAAACGGGCCAAGAGGTTTTTTTTATAATCTACATAGGCGGGGCTGTCACGGAAGAGGAGTATACCTCCCGGCGGGACACCACCCCTGACGCCATCGTTTACGAGTTTGACAAGGCTGTTGCCGAACAAAAGATGAGCTCCGCCGACCTTTTGATAATACCGCCGCCGGTAAGTGAATCGCAGGCCAGCGGAAAGTTGCGCAAAGAGTTTCTTCATTTCGTGGTGTTTGACTTGTTGCCCCTTACTTCAAACCCGCGGCCCCAGAGCATGGGGTTTGTGGGGTTCTCCTTCGGAGCCTTTCTGGCGGCCTGCCTCACGTTTGAAAAGGAAATGCGGCAGGTATCGGTCAGGTGAGAGTAGAACGGCTTCCCGACAAGCTCTTCAGTCTTATAGCCAAACAGGCCGGCAACTGCAGGATCGGTGTCAATAATCATTCCTGCGTTGTCGAGTACTAAATTGCCTGTCACAGAAGTATCGGAAACCATCATTTTATGAAAATATACCCTATAAGTGTAAGCCCGTCTGCCGCTATGTCAAGTTTTGAAGGGCTTTCGTAGAGATTCCCCATTTGCCGCCGCGCGGGCGCGAGTACCTCGTGATCGAACGATTGAGGCGAGGAAGTGCAGGTGGGCGACGCAGGATGGGAACTGCGAGCCTGCGTTTGAAAATGGGCAGAAAAAAACCCGTAGTTGAAATCGCCCCTACCGGCCTTGCTGTATTTGTTTTTCTTCCCGTACGTGTTACATTTCTAATTAATG
>JAWOBU010000021.1:0-2653 GCA_046484135.1 bacterium | reverse complement strand
GGCAGTTTGCCGTCTTTTATGAGCCCGGCCTTTTCCGAGACGCCTATAAGGGTCCCCACCGTATCAAAAAGGTCGAAAAACAGAAGCACGAATACCAGGGCTATCCATTCCCATCTTGCGAACACCCCCATCACATCGAGCTTGAAAGCGGTGGTGCTTATGTCGGGAGGAAGGGCCACCACAGCGTTGGAGCCGATCTCCACCCAGCCTGCGAGCACGCCGACAATAATTGATACGGCAACGGAGATAATAACCGACCCCCAGACCTTTTTCAGCTTCAGGGGAACGGCAACTATTACAACAATGCCGATCATGGCCAAAGCCTGCCACTCCAGCGGGTAGAGGGCAGGTATGGTCATGTTCTCCGGCTCGATCTCGCCAAAAAGGATACCCAGCGCGCCCGCTATCAGGATGCCCCAGAGCACCGCCCCTTTTCTGCCGGCGACCATCAACACTCCTGCCGCGGCCAGGCTGGCCAGGCTGATCAGCGTGGGCGGGGCGGCCAGGTCTCCCATCTTCACCAGGGTCGCAGGATCGTCCACCACTATGCCCGCGTGCTGGAGCCCGATAAAAGCGATGAAAAGTCCTATGCCGGCGGCCACCGCGTGCTTCAGGGTATCGGGGATGGCGTTCACCAGCATCTCCCGCACCTTGAGGAAAGTAAGGACGAGGAAGACGGTGCCGGAGATAAAAACCATGCCCAGCGCCACCTGCCACGGCACGCCGCTGGCTTTTACTATCTCGAAGCTGAAGAAGGCGTTAAGCCCCATGCCGGGCGCCAGTGCGATGGGGTACCGGGCCGCCAGTCCCATGACCAGGGTTGCTATGGCTGATGCCAGGCAGGTGGCCATGAAGACGCCCTGGAAGTCCATTCCTGCGCCAATGGCTTCGTTGGACAGGATGCTGGGGTTTACCACAATGATGTAGGCCATGGTCATGAAGGTGGTCACCCCGCCCAGGATTTCGGTGCGGAAGTCGGTGCCCAGTGCGTAAAAATCGAAGAACTTCTTATCACTTTCGAACATGACGATGGTCCTTTTAAAAAACGGCTCGTCAGCCCACGAGCAGGATATGTACGTCCATGACGTTGGTCCCGGTAGCGCCGGTGATTACAAGGTCATTCATGTTTCGGAAGAAGTTATAAGAGTCATTCTGTTCCAGGTAGTTTTGGGGGTCCAGCTCTCTTTTCAGCGCCTTTTGCAAGGAGTACGAGTCCGCGATTGCGCCTGCGGCGTCATTGGGCCCGTCCAGGCCGTCGGTGCCCGCGGCCAGAAACACCACACCCGGAATGTCGGCGATAAGGGGCACCATTGCCAAGGCCAGCTCCTGGCACCTTCCTCCTTTGCCGCCGCCTTTCAGGGTTACGGTGGTCTCGCCTCCTCCGACCAGGCAAGCGGGCGGGCTCAGGGGCCTTTTATATTTTCTTATTTCCCTGGCCAGGGCGGCATAGAAATGCGCGATCTCTTTGGATTCGCCGGAGACGCTGGAGGAGAGGATCATGGTGGACAATTTCCCGAGCCGGCGGGCCCGGCTTTCTGCGGCCTGCAGGGCAAGTTGGTTACTGCTCACGATCTGGTGATGGGCCCGCTTAAAGACCTTGTTGCCGGACTTGGGCGTCTCCGGAAGCTGTTTCTCCCGGCCCGCCTGAAGTATCTGTTTAGCGGACTCCGGCATGCGTTCCCACAGATTTCTCCGGCGGAGAATCTCGATGGCGTCATCAAAGGTACTGGGGTCGGGCGCGGTAGGTCCGCTTCCTATTATCTCGATCTTGTCCCCGATAACGTCGGACACTGCCAGCGTGATGGTGGTAGCTGGAAAGATGTGCTTGGCCAGCCAGCCGCCCTTGACGCGGGAGAGGTGTTTCCTCACCACGTTGATCTCTTCGATGGGCATGCCGGAGGACAAAAAAAGCTTGGTGCATCTTTGCAGGTCGTTTACGGAGAGTCCCTCCATCGGCGCGACCAGCATGGCCGAGGCCCCGCCGGAGAGACAGAATATAACCAGGTCCTGATCGCCAAGCGGCTCCACCAGCTCGATGAGCTCTTCCGTGGCCCGCACTCCGTCAGGGTCAGGATAAGGATGGCCCGCTTCACGGACCAGGATGTTACGAAGAGAGGATTTCTGCTCCCGGCCGGTTATTACCAGGCCCCCCGAGGTCCGACCTCCAAGTATCCGTTCCACTCCCTGCGCCATGCGGAGACTGGCTTTTCCGGCGCCCACAAGAAAAATGCGCTGGAACCGGGAAAGAAAGTAATCAATGTCCCCCACCCGCAGCACGTTTCCGCGCAACTCGCAATACCGGTAAACCGCTTCCTCCGGGTCCGCGCTGAGCAGTGCGTCGCGATACGCTGACTCGGCCACCCCCCTCAAGCCGGTAACTTTGTTTATCATGTAAAAACAGGTTAAACCTAATCAAAACCCCATGCAATTCAGGAGGGCACCGGCCCGCCTAAAAGAAGAACTCGTTTGTTTTCATATGCGCAACCGCTCTTGATTCATCGGCCTTGATGCACCCGAATCGAGTAGGAGGGGGCCTCACGGCCCCCGTCCTCTCACACCACCGGACGTACTCACCATATCCGGCGGTTTCTTCTACCGCTTCAACTCATGATACCTCATGGCGAGGCTTACGAGGCCGATCGGTTCGAACCAA
>JAWOBU010000190.1:0-16113 GCA_046484135.1 bacterium | reverse complement strand
AATAGGCTTTTGACTTTTCAAAACGCATCAATAAAAATGACTGCAACAATAAACGAAAGCCCGTAAAAGCAGAATCTATACCTTTGAAGTTTGCATCTTAACTATCAGGGAGGATTCCCTCAAATGGCCAGGCCTTGTCCCAAATGCAAGAGGCCCAACAACGACCGGGCCACAACCTGTATCTATTGCGGAGCCTCTTTTCCTTCTGCGCCGCCTCCGGAAAAGCAGGAGCCCGAAGGATCAAGCGCGACCGCAACCAGCGCGGCGCGCTCCGGCCCGGAAGAGGCTCCTCCACCGGAAGCCTACCTGGTCATGGTCTCACCCAAGGCACATGTAGGCCAGACCGAGCTCTTCAAGTTCAAGGACCTTTTGAACATGGACCTCTACACCGCCGGCCTGAAGCTGAAACAGCCGGCCCCCTGGGTGGCGAGGAGCTTCTCCGAGCTAAAGAACGCCCAGGCCCTCTCCAAACAGCTTCAAGAGCTCGGCATAGACTCCTACGTGGTCAAGCAGAGCGGGCTGGACAAGATCTCCCGCCGGTTCCAGGCCGCGGGAATAAAACAGATGACGGAAGACAAGCTCGTGCTGTTTACCGACGACCGCCGGGAGGTCGAGCTTTATTACAATGACGTGTTGCTGATCGTGCGGGGAAAGATAAAGGAGAAGCCGGAGGTGTCCGAAGAAGAGGAGGGGTACTCCCTGGAGAGCTTTAACAAGCCGCCTTCCGCCGCCGCCAGAGGGGAGGAAGGAGCGGGAGGCGTGCAAAGGGCCATCCAGCAGATGAGCTTAAAGCCGGAAGCGCTCCGGCAAGGACGGACGACCGCGGCGGGCCTGCAGGTCCAGATCATGGACATCTACAGATTGAGCTCTCCTTACCCCGTCCGGATCGTGGAAAGCGAGTTCGACTACTCCGGACTGGGAGAGAACAAGACCTCCTCCGCCCTGTTGAACTACCAGCATCTTTACAACAAGCTGATATCCTCGGCGCCCCGCGCCACAGTGGACGACAACTTCAATATTACCAGCTACACCCTGCCGGAAAACCCCAAAGAAGACAAGGTGAAAACCGACCTCATGACCGAGCTGGGGGCCTCCCAAAAAAACCGGAAAATCTACGACAACCGGGCCTGCTTCGACGATTACTCCGCCCGCTTATACCTCCACCACTTAAACCAGAGAAGAAAGAAAAAGCCAGAGCAGAACAAGACGGACAAAGGCTGAAAATTTTTGGTTCATCAGGATTAAGCGTACTTGAACCTGGAGTTTGAAGATTGTTTTAGTGGGGAACAAAGAAAATGAACTCTTGGTATTTCAGGATAATACAATGTTTACGTTGTTTACCCAGCCGGTTTGTCCAGCTTGCGCCAAGAGCTATTTTCTTTGTTCCCCACTAATTTCAGTTTAGCACAATCCGGTTGAGACTTTGTCAAGGGCTCCCAAGGGGAGCCGCGCTCACGCGCGGGTATGCCCCTTGACAAAGTCGCGGATTGTGCTTTAAAGGTCTGCGTCAGCACGAAAGTACGCTTTATCCTGAAGATCCAAATTTTTTCCCTTCAAATCTCCGGTTTATAATAGGGCCATGCGCATCGTATTCATGGGAACGCCCGACTTCTCCGTGCCTTGCCTGCAAAGGCTTGCAGAGGACGGACACGAGCTCGAGCTGGTGATAACCCGGCCGGACAAGCCGCGGGGCAGGAGCAGAAAGCCGCGGCCGTCACCGGTAAAGGAGGCCGCCCGTGCACTGGAGATACCTGTTCTTCAACCGGAGAATCCCAATGAGCCGGAGACCATAAAAGATATCGCCAAGGCCAGGCCCGACATAATCATGGTCATAGCTTTCGGAGAGATACTGGGAAAGGAGATTCTCGAGCTCCCGGAGCTAGGCTGCGTAAACGCCCACGCCTCGCTCCTGCCCCGCCACCGGGGCGCCGCGCCCGTTCAATGGGCCATCCTGCAAGGCGACATTGTTACGGGCGTAACCACCATGATGATGGACCATGGCATGGACACCGGCGATATCCTGCTTCAGCGGGAGACCGAGATATCCGAACAGGACACCGGCGGGACCCTGCATGATAAGCTGGCCGCTCTGTCCGCGGACCTGGTGGCAGAGACCCTGCATGGCCTGGAACAGGGAACTATCGAGCCGAGCCCCCAGGACCATGACCGGGCCACCTATGCGCGGGAGCTTAAAAAGGAGGACGGCAGGATAGACTTTCATGAAGACGCTGATACCATAGCCCGGAAGGTCAGGGCGTTCGATCCGTGGCCCGGCGCGTACGCCTTTATAAAAGGAGAGCAGACCCGGATCATGAGCGCCCGGCCGGAGCCGCGGTCTTCGTCCCCTCCGGGCAAGGTGCTCTCCGCGGACCGGCGCGGAATAGTGGTGGCCTGCAAAACCGGGAGTATCCGGATGCTTACCCTGAAGCCGCCGGGCAAAAAGGGCATGGACGCGGGCGCTTACCTGGCAGGGAGGGGCCTTTCTCCCGGAGACAGGATCGAGTAAAAAGGAGGACATGAAATGGTGATGGCCGAGTTTTCCGTGGTGCCGCTCGACAAGGGCGAAAGCGTGGGAGAGTGGATAGCCGAGGTCGTAAAGCTCGTGCACGAGAGCGGCATAAGCTACCAGTTCACTCCCATGGCGACCATTGTGGAAGGAGAGATGGATGATGTCATGGAGCTTATCACCTCCTGCCACCGGAAGATGCGGGAGAGCTCGGGCCGCGTCATCACCAACGTCAAGATAGACGACCGGCAAGGCGCAGAAGACCGGCTTCGCGGCAAGGTCGAGACAGTGGAGAAGCGCCTGGGCCACGAGCTCAACAAGTAGCCGGCGTCTTTATGGAGGAGCCATGCGTGCGGTGGTGCAGCGGGTGAGCGAGGCCCGGGTCGAGGTCGCTTTCGAGGTGGTGGGAGAAATCTGCGGGGGCTTTCTGGTTCTTCTTGGAGTTGCCGACGACGACGGCGAGGAAGACGCTTCCTATCTTGCGGACAAGATAGTGGGCCTTCGCGTTTTCGAGGACGAGAACGGCAAGCTGAACCGGTCCATAGTTGACGTGCAGGGTGAGCTCCTGGTGGTGTCGCAGTTCACCCTGCTGGGAGACTGCCGGAAGGGCCGAAGGCCCAGTTTCTCCCACGCGGCAGGGCAGGAAAAAGCCCAGGACCTATATCTCAAGTTTGCCGAGCGGGTAAAAGCAGCAGGAGTCCGAGTTCAAACCGGCAGGTTCCAGGCCATGATGGATGTAACCCTTACCAACCAGGGGCCTGTTACCCTGCTCCTCGACAGCAGAAAAAGCTTTTAACCTTTTGCCATGAGAAACCAGATAAAGAAAAAACTCGATGAAAACCACAACCGGATTGAACAGTGGTTTGAAGGGTATAAGCAAAAACTGGGGACGCCTTTGTACGCCTCCTTTGACCTCCGGGACTCCCGGGACAAGGTGGCGGTGGTGGACAGCAACATTTATCCGGCCGGCTTCAACAACCTGTGTCCCAAGTACTTCAAGCAGATTCCCGGCTTCTTCCGCCAATACCTGGAAGAGACCTGGCCGGGAGTGAAGAACATCCTCATCTTTCCCGAGCTTCATACCAGGAACCACTACTACATGGAGAACCTGCGTTGCCTCTCCGACTCGCTCCAGCAGGCGGGCTACCACGTCCGGGTGGGTATAGTGGACTCCGAACTCCGCGAAGACCGGGTGCAAAGAAAAGGCATGGAAGGAGAGCTTTTTCTGGACCGGCTGGTAAGAAAAAACGGGATACTGGCCGGTCCGGACGGGTTTGAGCCGGACCTCATCATATCCAACAACGACTTCAGCCAGGGCGTACCTGAAATCCTGGAAGGCCTGTCCACACCGGTGGTCCCCTCGACCAGGATGGGGTGGCACCTGAGAAGAAAACACCGTCATTTTAATATCCTGCATGAGTTGCTCATGGAGTTCGCAGAGGTTGCCGGCATAGACCCCTGGTGCATATCCTCCCGGTTCGAGGTGTGCGAGGACGCGGACTTCGATGATGAAAAAAAGCGCGATCTCCTTGCCGTCAAGGTGGACACGCTCCTCGAGAAAATCCAAAAGGACTACGACGAGCGAGGCATCCCGGACGAGCCGTTCGTGTTCATCAAAAACAACGCCGGGACCTACGGCATAGCCGTGATGCTGGTCCGCTCCGGCGACGACGTCATAAACGCGACCCACAAAACCCGGACCAAGATGCGGACCGGCAAAGGCAAGACCCGGGTGAACCAGGTCCTGCTTCAGGAGGGCATCCCCACGCGGGACCAGCTCGACGGGTCCCCCATGGAGCCGGTGATCTACACCGTGGGCGATCGGCCCGTGGGAGGCTTCTACCGACTGCATCGCAAGAGAAGCGAGTTCCAGAACCTCAATGTACGCGGCATGGAGTTCCGGAGGATGTGTTTCCACCAGGCGGAAACACCCGCGCCCGAGGCCCTCGAGGAAGGATGCCGGGACGCGGCCGACCTGTTAAGCGTCTACGGAACCCTGGCACGCCTCGCCTGCCTGGCCCTGGCCCGCGAAGAAAAGGAAATGAACTCATGAAGAAAACCAGGAAAGAACACCTCAAGATGGCCTTCTGCATGGACCCCATCGAGAACATGGACCTCGAAACCGATACCACCTTTCTCATCATGATGGAAGCACAGAATCGAGGCCACAAGCTCATGTACTTCACCCCCGACCGGCTCGAGATCGAACAGGGAACACCCGTGGCTCGCATGGCAGAGGCCAGGGTAAAATGGCCCTTCAAGAAAAGCCCGTCTCATTACTCGCTCCGAAAGGAGAAAAAGACCGCGCTCGAGGACATGGACCTCATCTTCATGAGGGTGGACCCGCCTTACAACCTCGATTATGTAACAGCATTGCAGACCCTCAGCATGGTCCGGCCTCCCGCGCTCGTCATAAACCGGCCGAGGGGACTCCTGCTCGCAAACGAGAAGATGCTGGCGCTCCGATTTCCCGAGCTCATGCCTCCAACCATCGTAACCAGCGACCAGAACAGGATCAGGGAATTCCTGGAAGAAGCGGGCGGAAAGATCGTGATAAAACCTTTGCCCGGCTTCGGGGGAGAAGGGGTGGTAGTGGTCGAAAAGAACCACACCAACCGGGAGGCCCTGGTCCAGATGATGACCGAAAGCGGAAAACAGGCGGTCCTGGCCCAGAAGTTCCTGCCCGTAAACCAGAGGGGAGACAAAAGGATCATCATGCTATCAGGAGAGCCCATCGGAGCGGTCACCCGCATGCCCAAAAAGGGAGACCACCGGGCCAACCTGCACTCCGGAGGAACATACAAGAAAGCCACTCTCACCGAAAAAGACCGGGAAATCTGCAAGAAAACCGGAGAGCTTTTAAAACGCGAAGGACTCTGGATAGCCGGCCTGGACGTGGTGGCAGGCTTTCTGACCGAGATAAACGTAACCAGTCCCACCCTGATCCGGCAGATAAACGAGCTCGAAGGCGTCAAGCTGGAGGAGCGCATCCTGGATTTCTGTGAGTACCTCTGTCGGACCGCGCGCGATTCCTGGGGCTGACCTCACTTTCCGGCAAATTCTCTATTTTAACTATTCTGTTACTTGTAAAGTATGGGAGACTGATTATCTTAACGTAAGAAAGGAGATCGTAAACATGGACCGCATCTACATGGACCACATTGCGGGCACACCCCTTCTTCCCGAGGCCCTGGAAGCCATGTTGCCTTTTTACAAGGAAAAATTCGGCAATCCCTCGTCCATCCACGGGTTCGGGGAAGAAGCGGAGACCGCCCTTACCGAGGCCCGGGAGAAGACCGCCTCTATGATCGGGGCCAGGCCGGAGGAGATGATCTTTACCTCCTGCGGAACCGAGAGCAACAACTTCGCCTTCAAAGGAGTAACAGATGCTCTCCGGTCCAAGGGCAACCATATCGTTACCACCCCTATCGAGCACTTCTCCATCATGCACGCGTTGAAGTCCCTGGAGAAGGCGGGGTTCGAGATCACCCAGGTTCCGGTGGACAACACCGGCAAGGTGGACCCGGCCGAGGTCGAGAACGCCATCACCGACCACACCATCCTGGTGTCCGTGCAGCACGCCAACCCGGAAGTGGGGACCATCCAGCCCATCGCCGAGATCGGCCGCATCTGCAAGGACAAAAAGGTGGCTTTTCATACCGATGCGGTGGCTTCCGCGGGCATAGTGCCCCTCGACGTGAACGAGCTTCATGTGGACCTTCTCTCCCTGGCAGCCAATATGTTCTACGGCCCCAAAGGCGCGGCCGCCCTGTACGTCAAGAAGGGCACCCGCATCCGGCCCTTGTTGGACGGCGGCATCCAGGAGGGAGGAAAGCGCGCCGGCACCGAGAACGTGCCTGCTCTCGCAGGTATGGGCGTGGCCGCGGAGGAAGCCAAAAAGCACATGGACGAAAGACGCGAGCATCTTCATAAGCTCGGCAAAAAGCTCCGGACCGGCCTGGAGGAGAGGATTGAGAACCTGCACGTGTTCGGGCATCCCGAAGACCGGCTGCCGGGACACGTGAGCGTGGGCGCCGAGTTCGTGGAGGGCGAGTCCATTCTGCTTTTCATGGACATGGAGGGAGTGGCGGTGGCTTCCGGGTCGGCCTGTATCTCCCGCAGCCTGAAGGTGAGCCACGTTATGCTGGCCATGGGCATAGACCACGCCATAGCCCAGGGGTCCATACTTTTCAGCCTGGGCAAGGACAACACCGAAGAGGAAGTGGACAAGGTCTTCGAGATACTGCCGCCCATTGTGCAGCGGCTCCGGGACATGTCGCCGCTTTACAAGAAGAAGGGTTCGTGATATCTTCTTAACTACCTGCCTTGACGGGCGGGTTTTCATATTCAGGAGGGACGCAAAATGGCCATCAAATACAGTCAGACCGTAATGGACCACTTTACCAACCCCAGGAACGTGGGGGAGATAGAAAGCCCGGACGGGATCGGAGAGGTCGGAAACCCGGCCTGCGGCGACATCATGACCTTTACCATCAAGGTCAAAGACGACACTTTGGAAGACGTCAAGTTCAAGACCTTCGGGTGCGGAGCAGCTATTGCCGTGTCCTCCATGATCTCGGAGATGGCCAAGGGAAAAAAACTGGAAGAGGCCCTCCAGATTTCCAACAAGGACGTGGCCAAGGAGCTGGAAGGACTGCCGGCCAACAAGATGCACTGCTCGAACCTCGGAGCCGACGCCCTGCACGCCGCCATCCGGAGCTATTACAAAGCAAAGGAAAGCGGAAGCAGCGTCCCCGAAGTGGTGAACGTGGACCATGACCACGACCAGGAAGAGCAAAAACATGACCATACCTGCACCTGCCCCCACTGCGAGATTGACACCCCCGCAGACCTGCCTTACTGCCAGAGCTGCGGTAAAGAGGTAGAATAATTCACCCACTTTCCGTAAGGGTTTTTTCCGACCGGGGGCTCGCTCCCGCCACAAACACCGGCATTTATCCGACACGCCGCTACCCCGGATAACGCCTATCCGGGCGCCCATAGGCGCAGGATGCCGTCGCGACAAGCCATCCGTTCCATAGTCAAAAAAATCTTCCTTTTCTCTGCGCCCCTGTGCCTTTGCGTGAGACCATCTCTGACCGTAGCGCCGTCCCGCCGTTGCCTCTCCCCCTCCTCCCGTGCGAGCGGCTTGAGCCGCCACAAACCACCCGGCCCCTGTTTTTGCCTCGTTTGAGGGGGGATGATGAGAGAGCCGAACAGGGCATAGACAGGTCCGGATTTGGGAATGAGGGCCTGTGCTTTTATAATGTGGATTCCGGTTTTTTGATGTTAAAGCTTTACGCGAGAATGGGTGAGGGAGAGCCGCCGCCCCCGGGTGTCAGGTCTTTCCTTTTCAAGGCCGAGCCTTACTGGGCTCTCCTGGTGCGGGTTCTCCTGGCTTTTCTTTTTATCTACTCGGCCTGGCACAAGATCGAGGACCCGGTGTCTTTCCAGATGAAGGTTTACGAGTACGAGTTTCCTCCGGCTTCCTGGGTCGAGTCGGTGAACTCGTGGACCGGTTTTGATTTTCATCCGGAGGAGTGGACGGGCCCGGTCTCCCGGGTCCTTCCCTGGCTCATGGTCATAAGCGGCGCGCTTCTGCTTGTCGGCTTTCTCTCGCGGGCGGGTGCGTTGTTGCAGGTTTTTATGCTTTTGCTTTTCACCGCGGCGATCGAGGTCAACATCTACCGCGAGGTTGTTATGAGCTGCGGCTGTTTTTCGGAGGAGGGCCATTCCATAGGGATTGATCTTGTGGTCCGGAACCTTTTTTTGCTTGTTCTTTCCGGTTACGTGCTCGATCGCGGCCCGGGCCGCTTTGCTCTGGACCGTTTTCTGCTAAAGATTTACCGTGGTTTAGGAGACAAAAACTAAGCTAAAACAGTGAGATCAGAAAAGATAAAAAAATTTTAACATTTTAAGGGTTTGACATAAGAAGGAAAAAGAGTATAATTAGCGTCTTTAGTAACACCCGTTTAGCAGTTTCCTTTTGTAGCGAGTATGGATTCCAAGGCAGTGAACTTATATCTTTTCCGGACTGAAAGATGGAATTAGCGGATTATCTACCCATATTGATGATGGTCGCGCTTGGTCTGGGCATGGTGATTGCCTTCGCCTTGTTCTCGGAGATACTTGGGCCTCGCGACAAGAGCCCGAATAAGCTGGCCCCCTTCGAGTGCGGCCATACCTCGCGGGGCCAGCCCCGGATGCGGTTCGCGGTCAAGTACTACCCCATCGCCATCCTTTTCGTTCTCTTCGACGTGGAGGCAGTGTTCTTGTATCCGTGGGCGGTGGTATACGGCGAGCTCAAGCTTTTCGCGCTTGTCGAGATGGTGATCTTTTTAGGCATCCTGGTGTTGGCCTTTTTCTACATCTGGGCCAAGGGGGGACTGGAATGGGACTAGAGAGGTATCTTTCCCGCATCCCGGTGATCGGAACCAGGGCCGAGTTCTTCATCAACTGGGCCCGCAAGTTCTCTCTCTTCCAGTACCCGTTCGTTACCGCCTGCTGCGGCATGGAGTACATGAGCGTGGCCTGCTCGCATTACGACATCGCGCGGTTCGGGGCCGAGTTCCCCCGCTTTACTCCCCGGCAGGCGGACTGTCTTCTGGTGGTGGGGACCGTAACCCACAAGCAGGCCCCCATTCTGAGGCGGGTCTACGAGCAAATGTGCGCTCCCCGGTGGGTGGTGGCCTTCGGGGCCTGCGCCTCCAGCGGAGGCTTTTACGACAATTACGCCACTGTGCAGGGTATTGACAAGATCATCCCGGTTGACGTTTATATTCCGGGCTGCCCGCCCCGGCCGGAGATGGTCCTGGACGGGCTGATGAAGTTGATGGACAAAATCCAGGGCGAGAAACTGGACGCCCACGAGTACACGAACACAAAAGCTTTGCCATGAGTTCCAAGGTCATAGAAGCATTAAAAGAGCGGTTCGGGTCCGCGGTGGAGCACTCGCACAGCGATTGCGGGGACGACACCGCCCGGGTGGGCCGCGATTACTGGGTCCCGGTCCTGAAGTATTTGCGGGACGAGCAGAAGATGGACCATTTTATAGACCTGACCGCGGTGGACTACCTGGGCCGGGAGGAAGGACTTCCCCGCTTCGAGGTGGTGGTCCACTTGCGCTCGATGGAGTCGGGCGCGCGTGTGCGGGTAAAGGCCCGGGCGCCGGAGTCGGACCCTTCCATATCCAGCCTGAGCGCGCTCTGGAAGGGGGCCAACTGGTTCGAGCGGGAGTGCCACGAAATGTACGGGATAGACTTCAAGGGCCATCCCGACCAGCGGCCGCTGCTTCTGTACCCCGAGTTCAAGGGGTTCCCGCTTCGCAAGGACTATCCCATAGACAAGCGGCAGCCGCGCATCCCGCTTCTGGCCTCGGAGGAGAAGCGTTTTCCCAGACCCGCGGACGAGACCCCCCACGGACACGACCCGCGGTTCAAAGCGGAAGAGGAAAAGGAGTAGCTCCGGACCATGCCGGTGGACAGCAGAAAAGACCTGCATACCGAGTACCTCGAGCTCATGATGGGCCCGTCCCATCCGGCCACCCACGGTACCATCCAGATGGAACTCACCCTGGACGGGGAGACCATTGTCCGCTCCGACGTGGAGCCGGGCTACCTGCACCGGGGTTTCGAGAAGGAGTGCGAGGACCACCGCTGGAACCAGGCCATTCCTTATACGGACCGGCTCAACTACGTGTCCCCCATCATAAACAACGTAGGATTCGTGATGGCGGTCGAGAAGCTCTGCGGCCTCGAGGTCCCTCCCCGCGGCCAGTACCTGCGGATGATCCTCTCCGAGATGAGCAGGATCACCGACCACCTGACCTGCCTGGCCGCACAGGTGATGGAGCTCGGGGCCTTTTCCGCGTTCCTTTACTTTATCAAGGCCAGGGAGTACTACTACGAGCTTCTGGAAAGCGTGTGCGGCGCCCGGGTGACCACCTCGTGGACCCGGGTGGGCGGCGCCCGCTGGGACATCCCGGACGACTTCGTAAGCCAGACCAGAAAGGCCCTTCCGGAGAGCCGGCGGATTCTGGAAGACATCCACGGTCTTTTCGACAAAAACCGGATATTCCTGGACCGGATGGTGAACGTGGGCGTGATCTCGAAAGAGGACGCCCTAAGCTACGGCATCACCGGTCCTTTCCTGCGCTCGACCGGCATCGGCTATGACGTGCGCAAGGCAAACCCGTATCTCGTTTACGACCAGGTCCATTTTGATATTCCCACCGGCACTAACGGAGACAACTACGACCGGTACATGGTGCGGATGCAGGAGATGGAGCAGAGCATGCGCATCATCGAGCAGGGGCTGGACAAGCTCCCGGACGGCCCGATCAGTGTGGATGATCCCCGCTTTACCCTTCCTCCCAAGGAGGAGGTCTACGATACCATCGAGGGGGTCATAAACCACTTCAAGCTGGTGTACGACGGCATCCATCCTCCCAAGGGCGAAGCGTACGGTTACGTGGAGGGGGCCAACGGCGAGCTCGGGTTTTACGTGGTGTCGGACGGGGGCTCGAAGCCGGTGAAGTGCAGGTGCCGGCCTCCTTGTTTCCCCATGATGGCGGCTTTGGGCGAGATACTGGAAGGCTACATGGTGGCCGACATTATACCCACGTTCGGTTCGATCAACATGATCGGCGGGGAGATGGACAGGTAATGGCGCTCGAGTTTTCCGACGAAGCCCGCAGCGAGCTTGCGGAGATAAAGAAGCGGTACCCCGCTCCGGAGGGTGCGATACTGCCGTGCCTGTATCTTGCCCAGCGGGAGTTCGGGTACATCAGCCTCGAAGCCATGCAGTACGTTGCCGACCAGATCGGAGTCGCCCCCGCCCGGATTTACGGGGTGGCCACCTTTTACACCATGTTCAACAAGGAGCCGGTGGGCAAGCACCTGGTGCAGGTGTGCATGAACCTTCCCTGCATGCTGCGGGGCGCCGGCGAGGTGTTCGAATACATCTCGCAGAAGCTGGGCATAAAGGAAGGCGAGACCACGCCGGACGGCAAGTTCACCCTTATGAAGGTCGAGTGCCTGGGGGCCTGCGGTAACGCCCCCATGATGCAGATAAACGAGGACTACTACGAAGACCTGACGCCGGAGAAGGTGGACAGGATACTGGACGGCTTGAAGTAGGAAGCATGAGTGAACAAGAGCTCATATTAAGCAAGCACTGGAAGACGGCCGAGTCTTTCACGGTATCGTCGTATCTTGCCGACGGGGGATACGAGGCAGCGAAGAAGGCCCTGGGCATGGAGCCGGGGGACGTGTGCCAGACGGTGCTGGACGCGGGCCTTCGGGGCCGCGGAGGCGCCGGTTTTCCCACCGGCCGGAAGTGGATGTTCATGCCCAAGGACGACAGGCCCCATTACCTTCTGGTGAACGCGGACGAGGGCGAGCCCGGCACCTTCAAGGACCGGGACATCATGCGCTATGACCCTCACATGCTGATCGAGGGCATCATCATCGCCTGCTGGGCCATGGCCGCCAACACCTGCTACATCTACGTCCGGGGCGAGTTCAGCGAGCCCGCCCGCCGGGTGGAGCAGGCCATCAGCGAGGCCTATGACAAGGGCTTCTTAGGCAAGGGCATCTTGGACACCGACTTTGACCTTGACGTTTACGTGCACATGGGCGCGGGCGCCTACGTGTGCGGGGAAGAGACCGGCCTTATCAGCAGCCTGGAGGGAAAAAAGGGCCAGCCGCGCATCCGGCCGCCTTTCCCGCCCCAGAAAGGGGTGTTCGACATGCCCACCACGGTAAACAACGTGGAGAGCATAGCCGCGACCCCCTACATCATCGCGAACGGTCCGGAGGCCTACAAGAAGTTCGGCACGGAAAAGAGCGCGGGGACCAAGCTCTTTTGCGTGTCCGGGCACGTAAACAAGCCGGGGGTGTTCGAGCTTCCGCTGGGGGTCCCGCTCATGGAGCTTATAAACGACCACGCGGGCGGGGTCCTTTCCGGCAAGGCTTTGAAGGCGGTAATCCCGGGCGGCAGCTCGACTCCGGTATTGAAGGCCAACGAGTGCGAAGGTCTCAACATGGACTACGAGTCCATCGCCGAGGCCGGCTCCATGCTGGGCTCGGGCGCCGTCATCATAATGGCGGAAGGGACCTGCATGGTAAGCGCTTTAAAGGTGCTGACCCATTTTTACGCGCACGAGTCGTGCGGCCAGTGTACTCCCTGCCGGGAGGGCACGGGCTGGATGGACCAGATCATGAAGCGGATACTGCACGGCCGGGGCCGGGTGCAGGACCTGGAGCTGTTGCTGTCCATCTGCGAGGGCATGGCGACCAATACCATCTGCCCCTTGGCGGACGCTGCGGTGGGACCGGTCAAGAGCTTCATCGAGAAGTTCAGGCCCGAGTTCGAGAACTACATCCTCGAGCGCAAAGAGCCCGTATCGAACCCGTGGGCGGTGAGCTGGAGATAAAAACTTTGTCCCGGCGAGCTCCGGGAGAAGGATTATTGAGAAGACGATATGCCTAAGGTTTACATAAACGGCCGGGAGCTGGAGGTTGAAGAGGGCAAGACCATATTGCAGGCGGCCCTCGACAACGACATCCATATCCCGCATTACTGCTACCATCCGCATCTTCCGCTTTCCGGGAACTGCCGGATGTGCCTGGTGGAGACCAAGCCCGGTCCGCCCAAGCTGGTGCCCTCCTGCATGACACCGGTCCAGGACGGCATGGAGGTCTTCTCCGAGACCGACAAGGTGAAGAAGACCCGGCAGGCGGTAATGGAGTTCCTCTTGAAGAACCACCCGGTGGACTGCCCCATCTGCGACCAGGCGGGGGAGTGCGGACTTCAGGACTACTACATGGAGCACGACCTGGCGCCTTCCAGGCTTATCGGCCCGGAGGAGAAGGTCAAAAAGCGCAAGGCCCGCCGGATGGGAAAGCACGTAATGCTGGACTCGGAAAGATGCATTCTTTGTACGCGGTGCGTGCGCTTTATGCGGGACGTGGTCCAGGACGAGTGCCTGGTGATCGTAAACCGGGGCGACCGCTCCGAGATCACCGCGTTTCCGGGCGTCGAGGTCAACAATCCTTACAGCCTTTGCTTGGCTGAGGTCTGCCCGGTGGGTGCCTGGACCAGCGCTGATTTCCGGTTCAAGCAGCGGGTGTGGTTTCTCGAGTCCACCGCTTCCGTATGCCCGCATTGTGCGCGGGGCTGCAACACATGGCTCGACCACATGGACGGCGAGGTCTACCGGATGCGCGGCCGGGTGAACGAGTCTATAAACAAGAGCTGGCTCTGCGACGAAGGCAGGCTCGGCTATCACGCCATAAACGACGGCAGGCTTGTCGAGCCGAAAGTAGCTGGCAAGAGCGCTTCGTGGGAGTCGGCGCTTTCGGGGGCCGCCCGGATAATGGGCGAAGCGGGGGACAAGCTGGTGCTCGTAGCTTCGGCGAGCCTTTCTTTGGAGGAAGGGAGAAAGCTGCTCGAGCTTTCCAAGAAGACAGGGGCCAAGGTTTTACTCCACACGGGCGAGCCGGGCTGGGAGGACGATTTCCTTCGGCTGTCGGACATGAACTCGAACACCAAAGGTCTCAGTGGGCTCGGCATCTCGGAGAAGCTGGAAGGCCCGCTTGCCGAGGAGTCGGTAGCGGTGCTTTTCGAGACGCTTTGTCCGAACCCGCTTCCGGAAGGAGTTACCGCCCGGGTGGTGGTGTCGCCGCAGGTTTCTAAAGCAGTCGAGTCCGCAGAGGTCGCCCTGCCCGCGGCTTCGTATGCGGAGACCTCGGGCACGGTGGTGAACGCGGACGGGATCGAGCAGACTTACGGCCCGGCCATTCCCGTAAAGGGAACTGCCCGGAGCCACCAGGATATTATTACCGCGATCATGGAAGCGCTGGAGAGTGCTTCCGAGGCCGCGGCAGGATAAAAGGACGGACTGATGACTCTGGACGAGTTTTTCCAGGTATTACTGAGCCTTGTGTGGGCCGTTGCCATCTTCGGAGGCGTGGCTTCACTGGCCGGGCTTATGACCTGGGGAGAGAGAAAGCTCGCATCCATGATCCAGGACCGGATCGGGCCCAACCGGGCCAACGTCCGGCTTCTCGGGAAAAACTTCACCCTGATCGGCCTTTTCCACATCATAGCCGACCCCATCAAGCTCTTCACCAAGGAGGACTTCATCCCGGAGGGGGCCCACCGGCCTTTGCACACCATAGCGCCCATGATCTGTCTTTTGATTCCGCTTGTGCTTTTCTCGGTGATACCTTTTGCGGGTCCTTTGCACATCAGTTGGAAGGACTTTCCCGCGGAGGACATATGGGGGCTCGGCTACCTGGTGGCGAACGACATCTGGTTCTTCGGCGATATGTTCGGAGGAGACGTGCTTCACCTGTCCGATTACACCATCCGGTTCGTGGTGGCCGATCTGGATGTGGGCATGCTTTTCATCTTCGCCATTGCCAGTCTTTCCATCTACGGGATTATCACCGCGGGTTGGGCGTCCAACAACAAGTTCAGCTTCCTGGGCGCCATGCGCGGCGCGAACCAGATGATCTCTTACGAGCTGGGGCTTGGCCTTGCGGCGATCGGTATTTTCATGGTGTACGGCAGCGTCAACCTGGGCCACCTGGTATCCGGGCAGGGCGACCTTCTTGGGGGCGTCATTCCCAAGTGGGGCCTTATAACGCAGCCTCTGGGGTTCCTGCTTTTCCTGGCCTGCGGGGTGGCGGAGACCAAGAGGATACCGTTCGACCTTCCGGAGGGCGAGAGCGAGATCGTGGCGGGCTACTTCACCGAGTACTCGAGCCTTAAGTTCACCATGTTTCTGTTCGGAGAGTACGTGGAGATGATACTTCTTTCCGCCATTCTTACCACGCTGTTCTTCGGAGGCTGGCAAATACCGTGGATTGACGGGTCGGGGTATCACCTCCTGCACTGGCAGGGCGGCTGGGAAGGCACCTGGCTCGCCGGTCTACTCACGGTGCAGGGAACGCAGGTTTTCATCATGCTTTTACAGGCCGCCAAGTTCGCGCTTTTCACGGTGGCGGGCGTATACTTCCTGTTGACGGCGCGCTGGACTTTCCCGCGCTTCCGTTACGACCAGGTCATGAAGATGGGCTGGAAGATGGTCCTTCCGCTGGCGTTCCTTAACATTGTGATAACCGCTCTGGTGCTTGTCTTTACCCGGGGGTGGATGTAATGGGCGCGCCGCGCAGGTACACTCCCCTGGAGAGGACTTACTACCGGGAAGTGGCCCGGGGCATGGCCATCACGGTGCGCCATTTCTGGGTGAACGTGCTTGGCTTTATTCCGGTGGTGCGCCGGCTGGTCCGGCAGGAGGTTGTAACCTACAAGTGGCCGGAGGAAGAGCGCCCCATCTCGGACCGCTGGCGGGGCCGCCATCGTTTGAACAAAAGGGAAGACGGCCGGGTGAAGTGCGTTGCTTGCATGTGTTGCGCCACTGCCTGTCCTTCGGACTGCATCCATATCGTGGCCGCGGAGTCGGACGACCCGTCCATTGAGAAGTACCCGGCGGTGTTCGAGATAGACCTGTTCCGGTGCGTGTTCTGCGGCATGTGCGTGGAGGCCTGTCCTGTAAACGCCATCCTGATGGACACCATGGACATGCGCTTCTGCCAGTA
>JAWOBU010000063.1:0-27201 GCA_046484135.1 bacterium | reverse complement strand
CGGTTGAATCTATATTCGCATACGGAAGAGTGTAACATGCCGGCCGGAAGCCGGAACCCGCCCTGCTTGGAAACAAAAAAGGCTCTTCCGGTTCATGGTACCTGCAATGCCGGATGCCCTTGGATGTGAGGTAAATCTATTGTTAATCAGATTCTTAGAAGGCGATCTGGAAGACGCGTTTAGCGCTTTCGAGCTACCAGCGGGGAAAGGGAAAAGGCCGGAACATGTCCGGCCCCCCCGCTGTTTAGCCACCAGCCTCGGCGCTCGGGTCGAACGCCTGCCTTGCCCTTATCCTCCGAGCTGGCTTAGACAGCCTATCCCGGAGAAGGGAGGAGGTCAAGTTCCCCGCTTGCAGCCTATCAAGCGCTAAACGCATGTTTTTGCTCAGGTACCAATAAACCGGATGAACCAAAAAAAACGGACACCGGAATATTTACCGATGCCCGTTGGGTATCCTTGGTAGCGGGGGATGGATTTGAACCACCGACCTTCGGGTTATGAGCCCGACGAGCTACCTGACTGCTCCACCCCGCATCAATTGAGCCATTATGATATATTTTTTCTCCCCTTTTGTCAAGAGCGATATTTTTTATTATGTCTCGGCATCTTATGCCCGGCGGCATCCAGTTCCTCTTTGAAAATCCCCCAAATCTCTGCTCTCAGAAAAAAGCGTTCTGTTGCAAATAGTTAGACCTTACTTCTTATGCGACCTGAAAAGATTTGATGAATTTTGCGACCTCGTGGGCGGGAGAGATGATTCCAAAATGGCCCTCGCAAAGCACGTCGGCCTCGAGCTCTATCATCCTTTGCAAGCTCTCCTGCCACTGGTTCCAGTCTGATTCGAGCGCGGGATGAATAGGTCCGTGGACATCCTGTCCGAAAAGGATTCGCTTTCCCTCCCGGTCCAGGACCGCGCAAATGGAGCCGGGCGAATGGCCGGGTACATGGATGCATGTAAGTGAGGTGTCGCCGAGGTCTATTTCGTACTCTTCGGATTCGAAAGCCACGTCAGCCCTGATAGGCGGGAGCTTTATGCCGTACCATTCGGCCGCGGTTCTGGGGTCGTCTCCCCTGGCCAGGATGCGGCCGCATTCTTTATGACATGCAACAGACAGCCCGAGCTTTTGTTTCAGCTCGAGGGCCCCGCCGGAGTGGTCCACGTGGCAGTGGGTAAGTACCAGTATCCCCACCCGGGAAGGCTCTACCCCGGTGCGGCTGATGTTTTCCACAAGCCGCTGGGTGGCTTCTCCGGTGCCGGCGTCAATAAGCACGGCTTCTTTTTCGCCGTCCACCAGATACGCCGCGGCATCGCCGCCCGCGGAAACACCTGCACCTCCTACCTGGTAGACCCCTTTTGCTATCTCCATCGGCTCTTACCTCTGCTTAGCCTGTGCCGCTCAAGCGAAAGGCCCTCATGGCGTTGGCTGTGGTCTGCCGGGCGATCTCTTGGTAAGAAGTCCCCCTGAGCTCGGCTATTTTTTCGGCCACCAGCTTTACATAGGCGGGCTCGTTCCTTTTTCCTCTGTACGGTTGGGGCGCCAGAAAGGGACAGTCGGTTTCGATAAGGATTTTTTCCGCGGGCACGGCGCCGGCGGTCTCGTGCAGGTTTGCCGCGTTCTTGAAGGTGATGACCCCGGGAAAGGAGATATAAAAGCCCATGGCGATGAACCGGAGGGCCAAATCCGCGGTTCCGGAGTAGCAGTGCATGATTCCGCCTGCCTCTCCTGCGCCGTCTTTTTTCAGCACGTCCATCACGTCCTCGTGTGCGTCCCGGTCGTGGATGACCACCGGCAGGTCGAGCTCTCGGGCCAGCTTCATCTGGTCCCGGAAGGCCTGCTGTTGCTCTTTTCTCGGGGAGTACTCCTTGGCGTAATCGAGCCCGATCTCTCCTATGGCCACCACCTTGGGGTCGGCCGCCAGAGTGCGGATTCTCTGGAGTGTCTGGTCGTCCATGTGTTTTGCGTCGTGGGGATGCACCCCTGCGGTGGCCCACATGTTCTCGTGCTCGGCTGCCAGGCGGAGTGCGTTTTCCATGTTCTCCGGGCCGCCGCCTGCGCCTATGGTGATGATATACTTAACCCCCTCGTGCCGGGCCCGGTCAAGGACCTCCTCGCGATCCCGGTCGAACCGGGAGAAGTCGAGATGGGAGTGGGTATCGAACAGCTCGGTCATCGTCGGTCCTCCGCCGCGGCGGTCTTTTATTTACTCCTCGATCCTGGGAAAGAGCGATTTTCCCTTTTTCATGACGGTGCCCGGTTTCACTCCTCCCCATTTAAGCTTTTCTTCGAGCGGCGGATCGGCGGGGCTTCCTTCCATGCCGATCTGCTCCCACATGTTTTCAGCGGAGCCGGGCATGAAAGGATACACGAGGATAGCGGTTATACGGAGGACCTCGGCCAGGTTGTACATGACGGTGGCGAGTCTCTGCTCCTGCCCTTCTTCCTTGGCCAGGGAGAAGGGCTTGGTAGTGTCTATATACTTGTTGGCCTTGCCGATAAAGCTCCAGATGGCTATAAGCGACTTGCCGAACCCGCAGGCTTCCATCTCGCGGTCCACCTGGCGCGAAGCTTCAGCAGCGGCCTCGATGAGCTCTTGGTCCGGCCCTTCCGGCGGACCCGGAGGTTTGACCTCGCCTTTGAAGTACTTTCCGGCCATGCCCGCGGTCCTGGACAGCAGGTTCCCGAGGTCGTTGGCCAGCTCGGAGTTGATCCGGTGTTTTATTGCTTCGTCGCTGAAGTCCCCGTCCGATCCAAAGGGGACCTCGCGGAGCACGAAGTACCGGAACTGGTCCAGGCCGTAGGTATTAACCACCTCATATGGATCTATAAAATTGTCCAGGGACTTGGACATCTTCTGTCCCTCGTGGGTCCACCAGCCGTGTGCGAACACGGTTTGGGGCAGCTCGATCCCCGCGGACATGAGCAGGCAGGGCCAGATCACGGCGTGGTGGCGGAGGATGTCCTTGCCGATAAGATGCACGTTAGCGGGCCAGAACTCTTGGAACTTGCTGTCGTCTTCGTGCCCGAACCCGAGGGCCGAGATATAGTTCACCAGCGCGTCCACCCACACATAAAGCACATGGGCGGGATCGTCCGGGAGCGGAATCCCCCAGTCGAAGCTGGTGCGGGAGATGGACAGGTCGCGGAGGCCTTCTTTTATAAAGCTTCTTATCTCGTTTCTTCTTGCCTCCGGCAGGATGAAGTCCGGGTTCCCGTCAATGTGGGAGAGCAGTTTGTCCTGGTACCTGCTCATGCGGAAGAAGTAGGACTTCTCCTTGACCTTTTCGACCGGCCTGCCGCACATGGGGCACTTGCCGTCCACCAGTTGAAGCTCGGTGTAGTAGGTCTCGTCCGGGGTGCAGTAGAGCCCTTCGTACTCGCCCGGGTAGATGTCGTCCGGGTCGAGCCGGTTGTAGAACTCGATCACTCCTTTTTCATGCCTTTTCTCCGTGGTGCGGATGAAGTCGTCGTAGCTTATGCCGAGGGCCTCCCACAGGTTCTTGAACTTATCGGAGTTTTTGTCGGCCAGCTCCTGGACGGATATGCCTTTCTGCTCGGCGGCCCGGTACATCTTGAGTCCGTGCTCGTCCGTGCCGGTGAGGAAGTAGGTCTTACAGCCTTTCAGTCGGTAGTACCTGGCCAGCACGTCCGCGGCCAGGGTGGTGTAGGCATGCCCGATATGGGGAACGTCGTTCACGTAGTAAATGGGGGTGGTAACGTAATAGGTTGTCGTCATTGGCTTTACTTCCTCGGTTTTTACTTCACGCTTTCCCGAACGCTGTTTTTGCGGGTTTAAGACCGGGGCTTCTCTTTAGTGTAGTGCGATGATCGCTTTCCCTCGCCCTTTCAGGGCTCTTTGTTTTTTGAAACCGTTTCCCCAGGGCTTTCGCCCTGGGCTGTAGTCCTTCCGCCCCTTTCAGGGCGCGGATTCGAGGCTGTCTAGTCCCCAACGGGACGGCGGCCTAAAGGCCGGGGCCTAAAAGCCCCGGGGAAAATATTGAACTAATCGAATACAAGCCCTGTAAGGGCGACAAAAAGGCAATTCCATATGATCCACTGCCCTAGGTGGATTTCTTTTTCCGCTTTCTTTTCCTGGACCGCTTGGAGTGGGGCTTGCTGCCTGCCGGCGGTTGTTTTTCTTTTCCATTCTCTGGCTGCTGTCCTTTGTCTGAAGGCGGCTGTTGCCGGGTCCGGGTTTCCTGTTTCTGTTTTTCGCCCTGCTTTCCACTCGTCTTCCCTCTTTTTCGTCCGGGTCTGTGTTGGGTCTCTTGCCCCTGCCCTTTCCGTTCTTCACCGCTTTTCGGGCTTTCCTGTCTCTGCCGGCTGGAGTCAGTGTCTTTCTGCCGGCTTTTTTCCGCGCTTCTCCCGTGGTCCGCCTTTTCCAGCTTCTCCAGCATGCTGGGGTCATCGCTTTCCCATATTTCTTCGGGAGCTTCCAGCTCGTCCAGGGTTTCTTCCGCTTCCTCCTCCGCCTGGGCCTCCTGCAGGGTCTTGAGCTCGTCCACCGGCACAAAGACGGTCTTGCCGGACTCGATCTCCACGAGTACCTTGCGTGCCAGTATGTTCAAGTCTATCACACGGCAGGGGCCGTGGGAGCACACCATCTTCTTGCCTTTTTTGGGCATGGTCTTGACCAGCTTGCTGTACAGCTCGTGCTCGAAGGACAGGCAGCACATGAGCCTTCCGCAAAGACCGGAAACCTTGGCGGGGTTCATGGCCAGGTTCTGGTCCTTGGCCATGCGGACGGACACGGGAGAGAAGTCGGTCAGAAAGGAGGCACAGCAGACATTCCTTCCGCAGGGCCCGATGCCGCCCAGCAGCTTGGTTTCGTCCCGGACGCCGATCTGTCGCATCTCGATCCTGGTGTGAAGCTGGCGGGCCAGGTCTTTTACCAGGTCCCGGAAGTCCACCCGGTGCTCGGCGGTAAAGTAGAATATGGCTTTGCTGGCGTCGTGAAGATACTCGACCTTGACGAGCTTCATGCCCAGGCCGCGCTCCGCTATTTTCCGGTTGCAAAGGTTTGCCGCTTCCTCTTCGCGGACCCGGTTCTTCTCGTCCCTTTCCAGGTCGTTCCAGTTGGCCTTGCGGATGACCTTCTTCAGGCCTTTCGGAGCCTCGGCGGGGTCCGCCTCGAACACCGGCGTCACTATCCGGGCTATGCCCAGCCCCCGGTCCGTCTCCACTATGACCTTCTCGCCGATGTGAAACCGGAGCGGACCGGCGTAGAAGTAATAGGTCTTGTCCGCCTGCCGGAACTTGACGCCCACCAGCTTGAGCGGCCCCTCCGGGGAGCCGGGCTTTTTCGCAGCCTCGTCCCCGGCCCCGGAACCGTTTTCTGCCGCTTCCGGTTCCGGGCTTTCCTTTGCCGCAGAAGCAGTGTCCTCCGAGCGGCTTTCCTTGTCCGCTGCTACGGAGGCGGAGCCGGGCGTATCAAGTTTATCTTCCGAGACACTCCTGTTATCTTTCTGATCTTTCATAGCGCGTTAACCTTGGCTCCTTCCAGGCCCAGCAATGACATGGTCAAGACCTCCCAGGTGAGGCGTGGGTTCGAGTTATAAAGGTAGATCCTGTCTCTTGCCCGTTGGGCGTACTCTACCCGGGAAATTATGGTCTGCAAAGGAGTCTTCCTTGCTTGTCTGCCGGCCTCTTCCAGAAGGTCCCGGTTCCTTATGTTGGTTTTGCCCAGCTTGACATAAAGTACGTCCAGGTAAAAGCCGGCCAGGAGATCGAGGAGGAAGTCCTGGGGAAGATCATCCTTTGCCAGACTTTCGGCGAAGTTGAGCATGCCCACCCTGTCGTCCGGCTCGATCGAGATCAGCTTTTTTAAAAGCTCTTTCCTGGAGTCCACCACCAGGGACAGGTCCATGTCCAGTGCCCTCCTGGCGTTTCCCTGGGCCAGGCAGGCCACCAGCTCCGCATCTTCAGGGGAAAGGCCTCTTTGTTTTTCGACAAGCTCCTTTATAAGGGAAGTGGGCAGAGGCCCCAGTCTTACAATCTGGCACCTGCTCTGGATAGTGGGCACCACCTTGGACAGGTTGGTGGTGGTCAGGATAAGAACGGTGTCCGCGGGAGGCTCCTCCAGTGTTTTCAGAAAAGCGTTCTGGGCCTTCTCGGTCATCATCTCGCAGTCGGGGATGATCCCCGCTTTATATCCTCCCTCGAAGCTGTGGTAATGAAGCCGGCCCGCGAGCTCCCTGATCTGCCTGATGAGGATGTTCCTGGTCTCGGGCTCGACCTGGGTCACGTCCGGGTGGTTGCCGGCGGAAACCCTGCGGCAGGGTCCGCATCGCCCGCAGGGGGGGAAGGTCCGCCTCTCGCACACCAGTGCCGTGGCCAGCTCCCGGGCCATGGTCCTCTTTCCGCAGCCTTCCGGACCGGCGACGAGGTAGGCGTGGCATATCTTCTCTTCCCGGAGGGCCCGGGCGAGGAGCTTCCTGATGGTGTTATGAGTTTGTACGTCGTCCATGCATCTACTTTTTAAGTTCCTCTTCTCCGAACACGTCCGCGGAGAAGATTTCTATCTTGAGCTCCCGGTTTTTCCAGGCGTCCGGGGGAAGGCCGGCCTTTACACAGGTCTGGGACAGAAAGGTGTCCCGGTCCCATCCCTGCTCCACCGCCACCTGCGGCAGGAGGACCCCCCGGTACATTCCCTTGGTTATGTAAATGCCGTGCTTGCCGACCTCGATGTCGTCCACGCTGTTGATCTCCCGGAGCGGAGAGAGCACGGATATCTCGATATCTATGTCCTTTAGCTCGCTCTCGGCAAGGGGCGGGAACCGGGGGTCTTCCCACCCCGCGGCCAGGGCCATGTTCTGCACCGTGGCCGCCAGCGGACCCTGTCCCACGAAGTTGCCGATGCATCCGCGCAGACTCCCCTTCTTATGAATGGTAACAAAAGCGCCGTTCTCACCGGAAAGCGAATCCGGCAGGGGATCGGGAAGCGCCGGCTTTTCACCGGACCGGGTATAGCTCTCGATGGTGTCCCGGGCGATCTTGAGAAGCGTCTTTTTGTCCTGTTCCGAAAGCTCTGATGACATTTGCAACCTCCCGGCTCTTGGCGTTTTTACTCTTCGGCCGGCGGAGGACGGGGCGGAGATTGCTTACAGGACAAGTCTTTTAAAGAGGACCGGGGATTAGTGATGTTGGATTTGATTGAGCAGCATGGTTTTTTCGATCATCTGGAAGTACAGGTAAATAAGCACGTCCTGGATGTCCGGCTCCAGGGAATGGATATAGTCCTTCTTTCCCTCGAAGTCCGGTATGTTCAACACCTGGTTTACCGCTTCCCTGACTTCAGACAATGACTCGTTGCCGATATGGGCAAGGTCTTCTTCCCGCTTTTTAAATGCTTGTTTGATCCGCTCATTCTCGAAGAGTACATGGCTGCCATTTGCGCCCAGTTCAATCATGTATTCCAGGGGCGTAACTTCCAGTTCATTGACATCCTTGAACTCGATCATTTCTCTAATCCTCTCCTTGTCCTCCGGAATCCCCGCTCCGCATCCTTTTCTATCCTCTATATTTAATCAGTAGTTTATCTGCCGGCTTTTGTCAACCCCCGGCCGCATTGACGGAAAGTAAAGACAGTCCCGGCCATCAACCGCCTTATTGGAGCATCTCCGCAAAGGCGTCCACCCTCGTGCGCACGTTCTCCAGGCTGGACTCGCCAAGGTCGGTCTCGAGCTCCAGCACCGGCAGGCCCTCCCGCTCCAGCTCCCGACGGATGCCGGGATAGTCTATCTCCGACGGCTCGCAGAACTTCTGGACCAGGTACACCACTCCGTCCGCCTTAAGCTCCCGGGCCCGTTCCACCAGGTGGGAGGCACGGGAAGGACGGCCGTCCCAGATCCCGGAAAAAGGCAGGCGCTGTGACTGACGCTTTATGAGCGCATCCCAGGGATCGCCGTCCTCCGGCACCAGCGAAGCCGCCCATCTTCCGCCCACTGTAAGGTGGTCCTCCACGACGAAAAGACCGGAGCCGGAAAGGAGGTCCAAAAGCCCCGGCGGCTCGGCCATCTTGCCTCCCACGATCACCCGCCGACCCTTCTCTTCAGAACTTTGCAAAGCCGACTCTTCTGCCAGCGATTCCAGCGGACCGGCGCTCTGCTCCGGCGGCAGGACCATGGCCGACTTTACCGCGGAAAGATACTTAGAAGCTGGTATCCGGCCCTCTCTCACCCCCTCCCGCAGGCGCTGCAAAAGACCGCGCACCCGGTTATAAGAACTTATGGCTTCTTGCAGCCTCGCATCGGTGACCTCTACGCCGGTGAAAGAAGAAAGCGCGGACGAAAGCCTTTGAAGCTCCGCCCGGAAGTACTTCTCCATGCCCCGGGCGTTCACCCTTTTGGGAATGCGGAGACAGTCGTAGAACCCAAACCGGTCCATGTACTTGAAGATGAGGTCCAGGCACCGCGTAGTGTCACAGGCATAAGGAATGATAAGACCGTCCAGAAAGTCCAGCTCTCCCTGCTCCACCCTCTCCACCAGGCTGCGCGAGTAAGAACAGGCAAACCCCTGCAGATGCTTGTCCGCCGCCTGGAAAGACACGTCCCGGGCCAACAGCGTTGTAGGAACCGCTCCCGCGGCGTAAACCAGCTCTTCCGGCACGTCCGTAAGAACCAGCCCCATCACGGGCCTGCCCGTCTCTTGTCTGAAACCGGCCATATGATCGGCCTGGCGCCGCCAGCCGGATATGAAGCTCTCCGTATCCAGTTTTTCCAAAAGAACCTCCCGCCATTACAATCTGTTTTACAATCTATTCATTGTACCGCAGGCGGCAGACAGTTAAAAAACCGCTCCGCCCGCGTTTGCCCCGAGCTGTCCGGCCCGCCGGCCTTCACTCGAACTTCTGCGGCCAGTAGGGGCCGACCACCTCGGCTATCCGGGGCTCCTCCAAAAGCTCGCCTTTCCACTCGACCTCCAAAAGACGCACCGCACCTTCCCGCGTGCCCACGTACAGCTTCCCTTCATCAGCGTCCAGTTCCCCCGCCGAGAGAAGGCCCGGATTGGTGTCGTCCGGCATTGCCCGCCACACGATCATGGTTTCTTTGTCGAGAACGGTATAGGCGCCGCCGAAAGGCCGCGTCAACGCCCGCACCCGGTTATAGACCTGGAAGGAGCGCAAAAGCCAGTCAATGCGGGCGGCTTCTTCCGGGCTCCGGTAATGGCTGCCGGGCTTCATCTCCAGGGGCTTCCAGTCCAGGGACCCCGCTTTCAGGGAAGGAAGCGTGCGGTCAAGAAGCTCGGCGCCTTCCCGCGCCAGCTTGTGATACAGTGAAGGAGCGGTGTCATGGTTGGATATCCATACCTCCCGCCGGGCCGCCTCCCGGGCCTGCAAGGGGGCTCCGAAAACCCGGCCCAGCGTTACCCCCGTCTTTCTCTCTCCTTCCAGTATGGCCCGGTTGACCGGCCACGGCCCCTGGCAGGCCGGAAGCAGGGAAAGATGAAGAAAATAAAAGCCCTGGGCGGAAAGGCTTACAAGCTCCGGCTGTAAAACGCTGTAAAAGTCAAAAGCAAAACCCGCCTCCGGAGACAAATCGCGGACTTCCGAGATCAAAGCCGGAAGCTCCTCCCCGGAACAGAAAGCGAAAGGAATATCCCGCTCCCGGCAAAACTCCGCCGGAGAATCGTAAAAACCCTCCGCTCCCGCGGGCACGGCCTCCGCGAAAACCTTCAACACCTCGACACCGCGGTCCAGAAGCGCCTGAAGCCCGCAAACACCGGCGCTCCGGGCGGCAAAAACAACTGCCTTCATTACAACTTCTCCGCCTTGAAAAAATATCTTTCCGGGCCTTTTGCAAAAAGCTTCTTCCGATTATAAAGGATCACAAGGTGAAGGCCAATAAGAGGAGCTTGAATCCTGTTGCAGAAGCGCTGCTTCTCTGTTGTTGTAATCGCGCTAACTGCTTGACATTTGACGGCAAAAGGGTATCATGCCGAGAGTGGCGGGCCAGGTAAGGCTTCTTTAACGTGCTTTCTCTGCCGGCCAACAACTGTTTTTCCTGAAAAATTCTCGCATGGCTAATCCGGGCAACTTTTTTATTTCGGTGGCGGCCCCCGCTTATAACGAGTCAGAGGTCATAGCGGAGGTGGTAAAGGAATGGGTGCGGGTCCTGGAAGAGCAGGGTCATGATTGGGAGATCATCATTGCCGACGACGGCAGTACCGACGGCACCGCTGATATCATCCGGTCTTTGGGCCGGGACAATGTAAGGGTCGTCGCGGTTGAGGGCGATCACGGCTACGGCCCCGCTCTTTCCCAAGCCTTGCAGGCCGCGGGCGGAGATTATATCGTGACCCTGGACTCGGACGGGCAGTTCCGGCTTTCCGATTTTCCGCCTCTTTTGGCCAAGCTTTTGGACGAGAACCTGGACCTGGTAAGCGGCCGTCGCCGGGGCAAAAAGGACAAGTGGACCATGGTGTTAAGCGACCGTATCCTCAACCTGGTGGTAAGGGTGCTTTTTTGCACCCGGCTCCGGGACACCAACTGCGCCCTTAAAGTCTTCCGCAAGGAAGTGGCTTCTTCCGTAAAGATCGAAGCCGCCGGAATCGCGACCCCCACCGAGCTGGTGGTCCGGGCCGCGAGACAGGGGTTCCGGCTGGGCGAACACCCCGTAGACCACCTGGCGCGGCTCGGCGGCAAAGGCAAGTTCAGGATTTTAAAGAGCGGCTTTCATTTCCTGGCTTTTGCGCTCTACCTCCGGCTCCGGTTCTGGCTCGAGGACTGGAAAGTGATAAGGAAGGACCGATCGTGACCCGGCCGGACGAGCTTATAGGCGTTATCCTTGCCGCAGGCATGGGCACGAGGATGCACCCGTTCGAGAAGCTTCCCAAGCCTCTCCTGCCCATCCTGAACCGTCCGCTCCTTTCCTATCAGCTCGATCACATGGCAAGACTCGGCATCAAAAAGCTCATCATCGTGGTGGGGTATTACGGGTTCGAGATCGTCCGCCGGATCGGCGACGGAAGCGAGCTGGGCCTCGAGATCGAGTACGTGCACCAGGAACAAACGCTCGGCATCGCCCACGCAGTGGGAGAGCTCGAGTCCCGCATTGACCGGCCGTTCGTTCTTTTCCTGGGAGACGTCTACTTCCGCTGTCCTGACCTTTCCGGCCTGGTCCTGCCCTTGCTTTCCGGCGAGGCCAACGCTGTCCTGGCAGCCACCCGGGAAGAAAACATCGAGTCCCTGCAGCGGAACTTCGCCATCCTTACGAACGAGGACGGCAGCGTAAAAAAGGTCATGGAAAAACCCCGCCATCCGGCCACCAACCTGAAAGGGTGCGGTCTTTACGCGTTCGATCTGCACATCTTCGACGCGGTCAGGCGCACTCCCCGCACCGCGGCCCGCGACGAGTACGAGATCACCGAGTCTATCGAGCTTTTGATCCAGGACGGCTTCCGGGTCACCTTCATGGAGGACGTGATCGAGGACTCGAACCTCACATATCCGTCGGACCTTTTGGACGTAAACCAGAGAGAGCTTTCCCTCCAGGGACGGGAGCGCTGGATCGGAGAGGACTTTAACGGACCGCCGCCTTCGAACGTCAAGAACTCGGTAATAGGAGACCGGGTGAGGATTCCGCCCTCCATAAAGGTTTCCAACTCCCTCATCTTTTCCGACGTGGTGATAGAAGATGAGCATGATCTGGACTGGTCCATTCTCACACCCAAAAAGCAGTTTTCCTTTTCCGAGAGGACGGAGTCATGATTCAGAGGCATGTACACGTCGGGGTTGCCTTACCGCCGACGAGAAAACAAAACCTCCGCCTCACTTCTTGTTTATCGCCTTTTCGTAGCGGGCCTTTGCCTTCTTGTAGTCCTGGTAGGCTTTCTTCGCTTCCGGGGTGTCGCCCTTTCCCTGGCTCATGAGATCGGTCAGGCGGTTGTAGGCGGAGATGTACTCCTGGTAGGCCTTGCGGGCGTCAATGTTGTTGTTGCCGCCGCCCTCTTCTACGTTCGTGCATTTTATTTTGGCGGGAGAGCCTTTCAGCATGGGGTTCTTACCGCCTTGCGCGTCAATGGCGTAAACGTAAATCTTGTGAACTTTGCCGTCCTTGAGCTTTTCCGGAGTGCTGATCCGGAAGCCGTGCTTCTTGTCTGGAAAGGGAAGCTCCGGCCGGTGCTGCTTGGCTGGAAACCCGGTCAAGAAGTTTTTATCACCGCCCGGTTTGTCCATATAAACGTGAATATCCAGGTGATGGCTGGTGTCAGGGTCGCGGGCCCAGCCCCGGATTACTTTACAGTTGGCCTCTTGAAGATTTCCTTCCGGAAGATGGTTTTTACCGGCGCCAGAGTCCTCCTTTTTATTAAAGTACCATGGAAAGCTGGACTTCTCCTTTACGAGCTCCGGCTTCCTTCCCGGAGGATACACCTTTACTGACCCCTTGTGCAGGGTAACCAGGAGCTTGTCCTTCAGTATCTTGACCTCGTAGTCGGTGTGGAGCGGTTCAACGTTGAGCTTGCCCCATCTCCCCTCCACCACGGCGTAGGCGTTCGGACCGTAAAACCCGACCCGGTTTTGAACCTTCGCGTCCAGGGTTACCGTCTTCCTGCCCTGTTTGGAATCATACTTTACGTCCTTTATGCCCTTGGCGTTACCGAGAAGATACATCATGCCTGTGTCCGGCATAATGTTATAAGTGCGCGCGGCCTTGCCCATGGCCTGCTGACGCCTGGCATACTCGGCTTGCGGCAGCCTGCCCCGCCGGTAATTTTTGTACAACAACTCGTCATAACCCGTGATCCAGTCTTTGATGTTTTGGGGAGCGCCGTGCTTTTGTTTGAACTCCTGGTGGGCGCTGTGAAAGTCCCGGAGCGCCGAGCATGGAGTTTGCGACTTGAAAACGTCCGTCCAGAAAGAAGTCAATGCCCCTTCCATCGAGTTGCCGGCCCTGTTGCCGAGCTTTTTTGCATGCCCCTTGCCGTAGTCCGAGCTTTCCATGATCTTACGATTATGTTGCCTTGACATCATGAGCATGATGAAGTCCGCCCTGCCCTCGTCCAGGGCCAGGCCGGGGTTGCTCTTCTTCCAGGTGTTGTGCTCGGTAACCTCAGCCCCCGCCACGTCGTCCATGCCGGTGATCTCGGCAATGTAGTGGCCGAACTCGTGATAGAACGAGCCGTGCGATGCTAGGCCCTTTTTCTTTTTGCCGCAGCCTGCCTCGAGCTCGTCCTGCAAGAAGTTGAACAAATGGTTCACGCTCACAAACACGGTGGGCATACCTGGCGCCAGCGCCAGGTCCTGCTGGTCCTTGTACTCCGGCCCGCCCTGCTTGTCCTCGAAAAGAAGGTTCATGGAATGCTCATGCGCGTTTTTTATGCCCATGCACTTCAGGGTCTCCCGCAACTGGTTGCGAAGGATATACTCCGCCCGGGCCTGTCCTTTTTGGAGCTTCAGTTGGTTGTTCGGACAGCCCATGCTCTTCCGGTAAGGAGGCTTGCCCTTGGTGTTCGGGCAAACGTCCCGGCAGTTCGCCACTCCGTCGCAGTCCTTGTCGTTGTCAGCGCATCCCTGGTCGGGGGAGCCGCCCTGTTTCTTGCCCAGTCTGCCCAGGTCCACTGTATCGTGAAAGAAAAAGAACGCCGGCCAGGCCGCGTGCGGCCCGCCCACGCTCCGCTTCAAGGTGGCGCGGACGCGGGCGCTCTTGCCCTCGTAATTCAGGGGGATTTTCCCCTCGAACTTTTTGATCACGGTGGAAGGAGCGTTTTTCTTCCATTCTCCCAGCCCGCCGTAAGCCTTCCACACCGGCGACTTGCGGAGCTCGAACGATGCAAGGCCCACCTTTGCCAGGTTGACGCCGTTTTTCTCCGCCTTGGTCATGGTATCGCCGGGACCGCTTCCCTTGGTATAGGGAGTTTCCGCGCCTTTGGGCGGCCGAACGTACATGCTCTCCCAGAGCTTCTGATATTTGGAACCAGGGCCTTCCTTGATGTCCGCGTTTATGTACATGTCATCGTGCGTGACTATGCCCTTGCCCGCGTTCAGGTCCGAAGCGGTTACACTGCCCTTTACCAGGAACCCGTCCTCCGTGCGCTCCACGCTCTGAATGCTAAGGCTTACATTCTGGCCGCGGGCTACACCGAAAGGAAGAACAAGAAAAATCAACAGGACCAAGGGCGGCAGATACCGGAGGGACCCACGGACCTGGTTAGACATACGGAAGGCTTGATCAGTCATTTTAGGATCCTTTGGCTTCCCGGCCGGATACCGTGCGGAGCAGGCCATGCAGATAACAGGCGGGAAATTTTTCCTGTGTAATTATTAAGACATCAACCGGTCGTCTCTAATTTATTGCACAAGTTAGGAGTAAAATCAATTTCAAGCAAACTCGAAGCAGGACCGGAAAAAGTCTTGCCGTATAAAGGACAGGACGGACAGCCTGGGGCCTCTTTCACCTTACAGGACATCGAACCACATGAGTGCCCCGATGATTATGAACAGGGCGGCCGCGCCGTGCTTTATGTATTCCTCCGGGACCAACCGTGTCAGTCCTTCTCCCGCCAGAACGCCGATCAAAGTTACTGCGGCGAGCGCGAGCACTCCGCCCAGGAACACCGACAGGGGCCGCCCCGACTTCGAGGTCATGGAAATAGCCGCGAGCTGGGTCTTGTCTCCCATCTCCGCCAGGAACAAGGCCCCGAAAGTAGCAAAAAAGGTTTTCCACTCCAATTGTCTCCTCCTTGAAAAAGGTTGTGGAAGCCGGGCATGCCGCGCTCATGTCTTTTCTATTTTATACATTCCGCTGCCGGTCTTAAAGCTGGCCTCCGAAAAAGCCGCTCTTTTTAAAAGCCTCTGCTGTTGCAACCACGAGCTTTACGAAAGTACAATGAGTCCTGGTGCTTGTCCACGGTTTCCTTAAAAAGGCAAGCGCAAAAGATCATGGCGGAACGCGGCAGAACATGGATTATTTTGATAGGAGGCGTTTTCCTCTGCGCCGGCTTGGGACTGGTGTCTGTCCATGTGCCCTTCGGCCGGGACCAGGGTGTTTCCGCTTACGTGGCCGAGGTCATGGCGCAAGGGGGCGTGGTCTACCGAGACGTCTACCACTTTAACTTCCCCGGCATTTTCTTCGCCTACCTCCTGGCCCGCTTCATACCTTTACCCTTTCCCGAGTCCGTAAACCTCTTTCACGTAACTTTGGTCCTCTTAACTTACCTCGCCGTTTATGCCGCCGCCCGGCAGCTTCTGAAAAAAGAAGTCGCCGCCCTGGCCGGCTTCTTCTACGGCGCTTTCTCAGTGGTCATGTACACCGATTACTGGGACATCGCCCAGAAGGAAAGCCTGGCCTGCCTGCCCCTCGCCCTGTGCCTTCTCGCGAGCTTCAAGGCCTTGCCGGCAGCAAACCAAACAAACGGCGGGCTTTTAAAAGAGCCGAAGCAAAACCGCTCCAAGATTGGGTGGGCGGCACTGGCCGGTCTGTTCGCGGGTTTCGCCGCCCAGTTCAAACCGACTCTCGCCATTGTGCTTATCGCTTGTCTCTACCCGGCTTTCGCGGGCCTAAAGTGGCGGAAGCCCGGATTCAAAAGCCTTGGTGCGGCGGCAGCCGGCTTTGTGATCTCCTTTGTCCCGCTTCTTCTCTACCTCCTGTCTACAGACAGCCTGGGCGCGATGGCCGAGTCGGTCTTCCGGTTCGGAGGCTTTTACGGCGGACAGAGCTACCAGGGCTTATCCCACGTTTTGAAGAAGTCTTCCGGAAACCTTGTGTCCTGGCTTTATGAATGGCGGTTTCTGGTGGTGCTTTCGGTTGCCGCTCTCGTGTCTTACCGAAAAAGCGGGGACCTCCGAATACGGCTGTTGCTTGTCTTCGGCCTGCTTTTACTGTTCCAGGTGATTGTGCAGATGAAGTTCTTCACCTATCACTGGATTCCGCTGTTGCTTCCCGCTTCCGTCATGGCCGCGGCCGGAGCGGCTTACATTGCCCGTGCGGCGAAAACAAAAACAGCTCCCGGCGGCATCAGCGGACCAAGGGAAAAAAGTTACCGTGCCGTTATCGTCCTGGTCCTCTTCGCCCTGTTTCTGGGCAACCTGGTCCCCTCAGGCAAAAGGTACAAGAGAGAGCTTCTTTACGACCTGGGGATGATCGCGGAGCGCGACTTTCTCTCCGCATACGGCTCGTGGGGCGGAGGAGACATAAGTCCCCTGGCCTCCCAAGCGGTCGCGGACTACATAAAGGAAAACGCCTCGCCGGGAGAGCCGGTCCTGGTCTTCGGCCTCGAGCCCGGCCTTTACATAGCGGCCGAGCGCTTCGCCCCCACCCGGTTCGCTTACGACCAGCCGCTGGTGACGCGGCCCCGCGGGAATGATGCTTTCCGCGCGTACCGCTCCCGGTTGCGCAGCGAGTTTCTCTCGGATATCTCCGAAAACCCTCCTGTTTATATAATAGTGATCGAGAACGATGCAACATCTATCGAGCCGCAAGAGTCTTATGAACAGATGAAGGAGTTCGCTTCTTTTTATGAGCTTGTGAAAAGAGATTACTTCCTGGAGAACAAGATCGAGGACTACTTTATTTACCGCCGCCTGCGAGGAGGAGATTGATGGAGGTTAAACCGGAGGTATCCGTGGTGGTGCCTGTAAAGGACGAACAGGAGACGGTGGAGGAGCTTGTCCACAAGGCGCGGCGCGTACTTGAAGAGAGGGAAAAGAGCTTCGAGATAATCCTGGTTGACGACGGCAGCGCGGACAAGAGCTTCGAGAAGATGAAGGAGTTGGCCGCGGGTGACGGCCGGGTGCGGGCGGTTCGTTTCCTTCGCAACTTCGGCAAGTCCGCGGCGCTTACCGCCGGTTTCGAGCGTGCTTCGGGCCGGACCATCATCACCATTGACGCAGACCTCCAGGACGACCCCGAGGAGATTCCCGTTCTTCTGGACGAGCTCGACAAAGGGTATCACCTGGTGTCCGGTTGGAAGAAGGAACGTCAGGACCCGCTGGGTAAAAGGTTCTCCTCCCGGCTGGCCAACCTGGTAACCAGCGTCTTGTCCGGTGTCCGGGTCCACGACATGAACTGCGGCTTCAAGGCCTACCGCCACGAGGTCATCAGGAACCTTCGCATCTACGGGGACCTGCACCGGTTCATACCCGCGCTTGCCGGAGCTCAGGGTTTCACGGTAAGCGAGGTCGTGGTGCGCCATCATCCGCGCAGGTTCGGCAAGTCCAAGTACGGCCTGGCCCGGATGCCCCGCGGCTTCTTCGATCTTCTGACCGTGCTCTTTATAACCCAGTACGCCCGGCGGCCGCTGCACCTGTTCGGCGGCATCGGCGTTACCCTGGGCTTTCTCGGATTCGCGGCGCTTTTGTACCTCACCTGCATCTGGTTTATTCCGGGCCACGACCCTATCGGCACGCGGCCGCTTTTCATGGGCGGCATCATGCTCATGATCCTGGGGGCCCAGCTTCTTTCGCTGGGTCTGGTGGGCGAGCTTATCACCCACAACTCCTTCCGGGCGTCCGACCAGTACGCGGTGCTGGAGGAAACCGACCATAATGGATAAAAGACGCGGCTGCTTCGTTCTCGTGGCCTTTCTGGTGGCCGGACTGGTGGTGGCGGGAGGACTTTACGCGGTGCAGTTCGTGCCACTGTTGATCCCGGAAAAGACCGGCAACCAGATGCTTCGCCAATGGGTGTCCCGGAACACCAACGCCATACTGGAGACCGGCTGGATCGCCCCCATCGCCTTCCCGTCGCCCGGCATCCGCATAAAAAACATCGAACTCAAGCTCCCCGGCCGCAAAGGAGAACCTGCCGAGTTTTTCCGGGCGGAGTCCGTAAAAGTCGCGGCCAATGGCTGGGAACTGCTTGTGCATCAGCGCGTGGAATGGAAAAAGATAACGCTCATAAAACCCGAAATTGTCATAGTCAGAGAGCCGGACGGAAAGATCAACGCCGCCAGGTGGGCCAAAGACATGCCTTTGAAAAACCGTCCCCCTGCGCCCCCGGAAGACTCCTTCGTCAAATGGATGATAAAAGACGCCATTAAAAAGGCGTTGCCCGCGGACAAGAACGAGTGGGCTTCGCTTTTCGCGCTTTCCAGCTTCGAGATAAAAGACGGCCGCGTCCGGGCCTATGACCGGGCGCGCGGAAAGAAAGCCCTGCTCGCGCCGGTGGACCTTGGCGACGTGGACTTCACTTTTTCCGGCAAATCCATAAAAGAGCCCGTTCATTTCGAGCTTTCCTTTCCGTTTCCGCAGGGAGAGGGCTTAAAGCCGGACGCAAAGATGCGCTTTCAAGGCACCCTCGAGGTCGGCGAAGACCTGGAGCGGCCTTCCGTGCGGGTCGTGTCCTTAAGCGGCGGCTGGCAGGGAATAAGCGTAAACAGCCTGACCGGCCGGGCCAGTCTCAAGCCCGAGCCTTCCTTTGAAGCAAAGATAAACGCCACCACCGATTACTCCAGTTTTTACCGCGTCGTTACCTGGCCGCCGGTGGCCCACTCCAAGACCCTTCCTTTTACCAGCGGCAGCGGCAGGCTCAACGTGCAGGCCCGGGTCTGGGGGCCGGCCCCCGACAAAGTCTCCAAAATCCACTACCGCGGCAAGGCCGAGATAATGGACATGGACTGGGACCCCGGCCGCGTCGTATCCGGGATCACCGGCATCAACACCACCGCCCGGCTGAATGACGGGGTCCTCACCACCCCCTGGATGAACGTAAAGGTGGGCGGCAACAAAGTCCGCGGCAAAGCCCGCATCCTGGAACGCGAGTACCCCAAGTTCATCATCAACCTGGAAAGCGACTACGTTGATCTTGCCGAGTTCTTTGTGGGCAGGAAGCTCCGGAAGCGTTACGGCGACAAGCTTCTTCCCATGCGCACGGAGTGGGAAGGACGGGTGCGTCTCGGCGAAGGGGTTTATAAAAAGATGCGCATCCGGGACGTGCGGGGACAATGGGAGGTTCCCAAGAGCCGGGTGCTTACTTTTCCCGAGCTGCGGTTTAAGTCCTGCGGCGGCACTTACGTGGAGTCGGGCCGGTCTTACGTTGACTTCAATCATCTTACCACCTACAAGTTTCGCTTTGACGGCCGCATCCGGGACATGGACATTACTACCTTCGTGGACCAGGTGTTTGATGCCACTATCTTCCTGCACGGCGACATGAGAGGGGACGGCTATATTACGGGCGCCTTTGTCTCCGGCGAGTTCGTAACAAGGAGGCTTGACGGCAGGCTGGCGATCACCGCCACCGACGGTTACTTCGAGGGGTACAATCCGGTGGGCGCCATATTCCGCTACCTGGGCGCCGAGGTCCCCGAACCCCTGCGGGGACTGCAGTACGACCGGATGACCGCGAACGTTGAGATCAAAAACGGCGTGGGTTATACCGAGGACCTGGTGGTGACGGCGCCGGGGATGCTGGCCGAGGTCATGGGCTGGATAGACTTCCATTCCAAGCATTGCAACTTGAAGATCAAGATATCTTTCTTCGGCGAGCTGGCCGACATTATAAAGAGCATGCCGGTGGTGGGCGAACCCATGGCCTACGTGGGCGAAAACACGGTCGCTCTTTACATCCGGGCCTATGACCACTGGGACCGACTTAAGTACGCTCCCTGGGCCCCCATGAACGATGACCCTCCGCCGCTGCCCGAGGCCGCCGGCCGAGAAAAGCCCGACAAAAAATAAAGCCTTTGTAAACTGTTGCAAAAAACCGGAAACAAAAGGCGGGAGAGAACTCCTTGCCTGAGCCCTCCGGCACGGGCGGACTACGCGCCGCCCAAACACCAAAGTTTGCAATTTCATTTCCTTCAAACACCGCCCCTCTTTAAGAGCGGGCCGGATATGGTATCTTGGAAGGAATGAGTGAAAAACGTGATGCAGTGGTGATCGGCGCGGGCATGGGCGGGCTTGCCGCGGCTGCCCGGCTTTCGGACGCCGGCTTGAGAGTGCTGGTGACTGATACTAATGGCCACGTAGGCGGCACCGCTTTTGTTTACTTCCGGGAAGGGTTCACCTTTCCCATGGGTCCGTTGGGCATAAGCAGTCCCGACCTGGTTCGAGAGTGCCTGTCTAAGCTCGGCCTGGAACCGGTCCAGCTTACCCGGGTCCATTACCGCCTGCGGGCCTTTGACCTGGACCTCCCTGTGTCGCTTCCTTTGCAGGATATGAAAAAGGAGCTCGCTAAAAGCTTTCCAGCAGACGCAAAAGGCGTGGAGAGATTTTTCGACCAGGTCATAAATCTTAAACCCGGCACCGGCTCGAACGGCAAGGCTCTTGATCGCTCTGCGCCGGCAAAGGCCTCTCGCACCCCGGCGCGGGAGTTTATAGGTTCCCTGGTTTCCGACTACCGGCTGCGCCGGGTGCTGGGCAGCATAGGCGCGCGGGAGCCTTACTCGAGCCTCTTTCTTATTTCCGTGATGTGGCAGCTTTTGTGCTCTCAGGGCATCTGGTATCCCTCGGGAGGCATGCATGGCCTGGCCCGGAAGCTCTCCAGCAGCATCTCCCGACACGAGAACAGCGAGGTACGTCTTGGCGAACCCGTGCAAGAGATACTGGTCGAAAACGATTGCGTCCGGGGTGTTAAGCTCGTATCGGGAGAAACCATAGAAAGCTCGGCAGTGGTGTCCAACGCCGACTTCAAGAGGACCTTTCTCGAACTTGTAGAACCGAAATCATTGCCCGCGGAGTTTCGGCAGAACGTCTCCGATGCCAGGCAGACCGAGTCCACCTTGCAGGTCTGCCTCGGCGTTGACGCGGACAGGACCGATCTCTCCGCTTTCGAGCACGGCACCAGGATCATCTATCAAAGGCACCCCGCGCCTTCTTCCGGCCCGGACTGGACCGGTCCCGAGATAAAACCGGACGAGCTGGCGGGGCAGGAGCTGGAGATTTCCTTGTGGAGCGCGGACGACCCGGCACTCGCGCCCGCGGGCAAGGAGGTCATCGTGATCCGTGTGGAAGCGGATTACCACCACTTTTCGCGGTTCCGGACCGGACCCCTGCAAAGGACGAGAGGGTATTACGATTACAAGATGAAGCTGGGACAGGCACTGGTGGAGGATGCCTCATCGCTTCTTCCCGGCCTTACCGGCGCAGTGGAGGTCATGGACGTGGCCACGCCGCTCACCTTCCGCGACCGGGGCGGCCGGACCGAGGGAGCGGTGGCCGGCTGGTCGTGGGACTATGAAGACAACCAAGAGCATGAAGCGCGCGAGCTCGTGGACACGCCGGTTAAAGGCCTTTACATGGCGGGTTACCAGGCGCTCTCCAGCCTGTTTGCCGGGGGAGTGCCCACTGCTTTGCAAAGCGGTCTTGTGGCGGCGCAAAGGGTGCTGGCAGTGGCATGAGATAAAGCGGTAAAATGCGGTCCGATGATCCGGTCCGCGCAGAAGAAGTCGGAGCATGGAAAGGAGTTATAATGGACAAGGGAATCGGCATGGATTTGCAGCGCGAGTTCCCGAGGCGGTTTGTGCCCGCGGACGCCGACCTGGGCTCGAAGTCGGCAGTGGAAGGGCTATACCGGGAGCTGGAGAAAAGGGAGCTTGCGACCCGCGAACAGCTTGAAGACTGGCTCCGGGACTGGAGCGAGCTTTCCGCCGCGCTTTCGGAAGAGGAGGCGGTCCGTTATATAAGGATGACCTGCCGGACGGACGACCCGGACCGGGAGAAGGCTTTTCTTCATTTCGTGGAAAACATCTCGCCCCATATCAAGAACAAGTCGTTCGCGCTTTCGAAGATGCTGCTTGACTCGGGCGGCAGGGCCGAGCTTCCGGAGGAGAGGTACTCTGTTCTGATGCGGGACATGAAAAATCATGTCGAGATATTCCGGGAAGAGAACATTCCGCTTCAGACCGAAGAGGAGAAGCTTTCCCAGCAGTACCAGAAACTGGTTGGATCCATGACCGTCTCGCACGAGGGTGAAGAGAAGACGCTCCAAGAGATGAGCAGATACCTCGAGTACCAGGAACGGGATATCCGGCAGGAGGCGTGGGAGAAGGTGACCGACCGGAGGCTCCAAGAACGTGAAGAGCTGGACCGCATCTTTGACCAAATGCTCGAGCTGCGGGGGAAGATCGCGGCGAACGCCGGGTTTGACAACTATCGCGATTACGCCTTTCCCTTGCGCGGCCGGTTCGATTACGGGGTCGAAGACTGCGAAAAGTTCCACGCCGCGGTGGAAAAAGAGGTCGTCCCACTCTACCGCGATCTGCAAGAGAAGAGAAAAAAAGAGATGGGCCTCGACAAGCTCCGTCCCTGGGACCTGCGGGCCAACCCGCAGGGAAGACCGCCCTTGAAGCCCTTTGAAGAAGTCAAGGACCTGGTCGCAGGCTGCGGCAAAATTTTTGAGCGGCTGGACCCGGCGCTCGGCGCCTGGTTCAAGTTCATGGCAGACCATGATCTCTTGGACCTGGAAAGCAGGAAAGGAAAAGCGCCGGGGGCCTACAGCCACGGGCTGGAAGAGATGCGCCTCCCGTTCATCTTCGCCAATGCAGTGGGAGTGGACCACGATGTTTACACCCTTTTACACGAGGCCGGCCATTCCTTTCACACCGTCGAGGCCCGGCACGAACCGTTGGTTTTCTACCGGCATGCTCCCATCGAGTTCGGGGAGGTCGCATCCATGAGCATGGAGTTTCTGGGAGCGGACCACCTCGAGGTCTTCTACTCGGAAGCGGACAAGTCCCGCTCGCGCCGCGAGCACCTGGAAAGCGTGGCTTTTTTGTTCGCGTGGATCGCAACAGTGGACGCCTTTCAGCACTGGATTTATACTCATCCCGGACATAGCCGGGAAGAGCGGGCGCAAGCCTGGGTGGACCTGCGCGAGCGTTTCGGCGGGATCGAGGACTGGAGCGGCCTTGAAGACGCCCGCTCCTTTGAATGGCACCGGCAACTACACATCTTCCAGATACCCTTTTACTACATCGAGTACGGCATCGCCCAGTTAGGGGCGCTCCAGGTATGGGAGCGTTCGGGCAAGAACAAGGAAGACGCGTTGCGGGACTATCGGCACGCCCTGTCCCTGGGAGGCTCGAAGAAGCTGCCCGAGCTTTTCCGGGCCGCGGGCATAAACTTCGACATGAGCGAGAAGACGCTCGGGCCGCTCATGGACAAGGTCAAAGCCGAGCTTCGAAAGAGCGGCGGATAGCCCCTGTTAAAATAATGGCAGATACTTTCATATCTTCCCATGTGAGCTCCAAAGGAGGCAAGCCATGTCCGGAAAAAACACGATCTCCAGGCGCAGGTTCATGGCGCTCTCCGGCGCGGGAGCGTCGCCTCTTATCATGGCTGCGCCAAAGGCACTGCCTGCGAGGAAGACCGTGCCTGTATCAGTGCGGATCGGCAAAGAAGCCGCGCATCCGCTCCCCCGCACCCAGTACGGCTGTTTTATCGAGCACGTGGGCAAAGCCATAAAGGGCGGCATCTGGGCGGAAGGTGAAGAGCCGGACATGTTCATGGGAGGGGTCCGGCGTGAGCTACTTTCCGCCATACGGTCCATCAACCCGGCTCTCATCCGCTACCCGGGCGGCTGCTTTGCCGACGGCTATCACTGGAAGGACGGGATCGGGCCGCGCTCGGAGCGGCCGGTGCGCATAAACCGCGCCTGGGCCAAGCTGGGGCCTCGGATCGGACCTCTCGAAGACAACCACTTTGGCACGGACGAGTTCCTCGAGCTCTGCGAGGCGACAGGCGCAGAACCCATGATCACGGTGAACGTGGGATCGGGCACGCCGCAGGAAGCCGCGGAATGGGTCGAGTACGTAAACGGCAGCGCGAGCACCGGGTGGGGCGCGGAACGGGCAAAGAACGGACACCCCGCGCCCTACGGGGTCAAGTACTGGTTTGTGGGTAATGAAATCTTCGGCGTCCACGAGATCGGACACCGGAGCCCGGCCGAGTACGTGAAGACCTTCCGCGAGTTCGCCCGGGCCATGCGCAGGGCGGACCCCGGCGTAAAGCTCATCCCGGTGGGCGACCATTTCCCGCTCGGCACCGGAGACCCGGACATAAACCGGACCGTGCTCGAAGGAACGGGAGAGGATGCCGATCTTCTCAGCATCCACCAGTACGTCCCCAGGATGTCCTTTGCAAACTCGCTCCGCTACAGCGCCGGAAACCTGCACCAGACCGGGCGCGAAAGCGTGTACTACGACGTGATGGGGACCCTCCGGCACATGGAGGAGTTCGTTAACAAGTGCATAAGGGAGACCAGAACCTACTCGCCGGGCAGGACCGTGCCGCTCGCTCTTGACGAGTGGAACCTGTGGTTCGACTACCTGGAGGACCTGGTCCAGGCCAACTACACTCTGCGGGACGGGGTATGGACCGCGTCCATGCTGAACTTCCTGCACCGGAACGCCCCGGTGGTGCCGGTGGCCAACATCACCCAGATGGTGAACTGCCTAGGTGTCATAGTCTCCGATAAACACGGAACCTTCCTTACCCCCTCAGCGCTCGTCTACCGGCTCTATACCGAAAACGCCGGAGAAGAGCTGCTGCATGCCCGGGCAGACTCACCTGTCCTGCCCCACCACTCACAACTGCCCGCGCTCGATGTCTCCGCCACCAGGAGCGGCGACACCCTGTCGCTTTTCCTGGTCAACCGGCATTACAGCGAACCCGCAGGAGTAAAGCTCGTACCCGAAGGGCTCAAGCTCAAGTCCGCGGGCGAACTCCGACTTATCCGACATCGCGAGCCGGTCGCAAAAAATTCCGTCCCGAACCCGGAGAACGTGAAGATTGAGAATAAAAAGGTTGAACTCGCAAGCCTGAAACATCCTTCTCCCTTCTCCTTCAACCTGCCTCCCCACTCCGTGGCATGCCTGTCCGTGAAAACGGAAGAGTGACTATATTGCCGTTAAAAAGCCTGAACTTCGCTTGGTTGAAGTTATTGTTGCTTGTCTTTTCATTAACCACATCTTGCGCTTAAGACATTTTCCGGTTATATCCTTTTCCTGCCGGGATAAAAAAATTTATTTTTTGCTTGCAATCAAGTGGGGAGTTATGTTAAACATAGAAGCATAACGCAGTATCGGAAAAAAGCAGTAAGCAGATGCGATGCAAGAAGGAGGCGGACGATGCGAAAATCCGGATACGGTTATGGACTGGCCGCGGCAGTGTTTGTCTTCGTGCTTAGTTCGGGCTGTGCGCTGAAGCCGACCGAGAGCATCAAGGAGGCGGACAAGGCTCTTTCCGAGGCCGAGGCCGCGGGCGCTCCCGAGAAGTCGCCGGAGATTTACGAGCAGGCCCGGGAGCACTACCGGGAAGGCGAGCGGCAGATATCCTACTTTCGCTACAGCCGGGCGCAATGCAAGTACCAGGCGTCGGCCCGGGAGGCCCGCCTGGCCGCGGGTTACGCGCAAGAGAAAGGGGCACCGGAGCCTTCCCCCGAATGTCCTCCCTGCCCGGAGCCGGAGGCAAGAGACTGCTGTATCGAGCTCGACCTGTGCCTCTCCGACAACAAGGACCTGGAAGAGCAATTGAGAAAGTGCCGCGACCGCAAGGTGGTCTACCGGACCCGCACCAAGGTGGTCCGCGAGCCCTGTCCTGAAGAACCGGAAGAAGCCGCCCCCCCGCAAGAAGACAAGGAAGACCTCGGTCAAGCACTGTTCGGCACCTTTACGGTTACCGGCCCGCCCGCGCTGAAGCAGGGCGAGAGCACCTACCAGGTGCGGGTTGACTACGCCGCCACCCACCTCGGCGAGGTCCCCTCCTCTTTGCGCAACAACTACAGCATACTGGTGGACGTGGTCCAAATAGAGCCTCCCCAGGTTCAAGCAACCTCATCCATGATGAGCTATGAGCCCCTCCGGGACGGCGGCCAGTGGTCCCTGAACGTGTTCGCTCCCCCCGGCGTAAAAGGACCCGTCCGGGTGGAAGCGGGAATAACCCTGAAGAGCAGGAAAACGGGCGAACAGTTCAACCTGCCGCCGGTGCCAGTAACCATTCCGGCCGCGGCCGAGCCCGAGAAAGCTGAGCGCGAAGCCGAAGAACCGCCCCCTTCCAAACCCACCATCAAAAAAGAGGTCATAAAAAAGGAAGAGGGGGCAAGCTGGATACTCTGCCTCGCCCTGGCTTTGACCGGCCTGGTGGTCGGGCTGGTGATAGGCTTTTTCGTCTTCCGGGGCCGGTCCCGGTCTTCACTGGGTGCATGAGCCTTCCGGAACTCCGAGAAAAGCGCACACTCATAGTAAAGAGAAGAAGTTGCAAGGAGTAAGTTGTAAGAATGGCCCGCGAATGTCCCTTTACCCTGATGGAAGATGAAGAGCTGTTGCTCGAAACCAGGCCCCATCCGCTCGCCATGGCCGGTCTCATGCTGTTCTGGCTTTTCATAATGGCGATCGGCGTCTTTTTCATGATCTACAAGCCCTGGTTCTCCCGCGAGGTCGCAAACCTGCTCAAGTTCGACTTCCCAGGCCGCGACTTCATTATAAACAACACCTACAACGTAATGTGGGTCCTGGCCCTGCTCGTCCCGCTCGTGGTCATGGCCGTGTTCCGCATCAACTTCAGGTACGTGCTGACCCTGATAGCGCTTATCGGGATAAGCATCGTGCTCCGATGGAAGGTAGAGCCCACACTGGAGCTCGATCCCGGAGAACACGCCCACCTGGAAAACATCCTTCTCATTGCCGCCGGAGCACTGGGAGTGTTCGGTGTCGAAATATTCCGACGCGGACATCGCTACTACCTCACCAACAAGCGCATCGTGGCACACTTCGGAAACATCAAAACCTCCGAGAGAAGCACCCTCTACTCCAAGATTGACGACCTCATCCTCCAGGTTAACCTGCTCGGAAAGCTCTTCAACTTCGGAACCGTCATTCCCGTTACCAGCACCGGACTCGGAATGGGACAGGACATGGCCATTGCCGGAGCGGGAGCGGGCGCAGGCAAGATGGGCGCGGGCGCCGGCCTGTTCGCCGCCGGAGGAAAAGCCAAGAACGTACCCCGCGAGCTCTCCATCTACGTGCTCTACCGGGTGCCAGACCCGGACGAGGCCAGGAACCTGGTCATGGAGGAAATGCAGGCCCGAGAGTAAAAACAAAACCGGCAACAAAAAAGCTTGTCCCGCCCGGCACCAGCCGGGATTAAAGGCCGCATCTGTCTCATAACCCGCACCCCAGCACCGAAAACTTCCCGAACGACGAGAACAAAAAAGATGTATCAATTTTTGCCCCCTATCGCGCCCTGACAATAAAAAAGCACCGCCTTTTACATCAATATTCCATGTTTCCGAAATCTTAAGCATCACTCCTCCCCCGAAAACCTGTA
>JAWOBU010000174.1:0-3681 GCA_046484135.1 bacterium | reverse complement strand
AGCCTTTGCCTTCCACCTCCGCCCGATCGGTAAGCACTCGGACGTTTTGGGCCCGGAAGCGGCCTTCTTTCATGGTGTAGTCAACCCGGCCGTCTTCAATTTTCAGGTCTTTGATGGAGGATTGAGCTATGAGCAGAGTCCCCTGGCCCTCGAAGGTCTCCGGGCTGGTCCCGCTTCCTTTAAGCGAGAGCTCGCCGGCAAGGGACGCCTGGGGCTGTCCTTCCAAAAGCGCGGCAGGGTCCAGGTCGTTTATCAGGGCCTTCAGGTCAAACGGATAGGGCTTTTTGATGTTGCCGGTTATGTAGGCGTTAACGTGCCGGCCGGGAGAGGCTGACACGAGCGATCCCTTGTAAGAGTCGCCTGTAAGCTCCATGTTGAAGAAAAGCGGAAAAGATTTGAGCGGGGGGTAAGAAAAGGAATCGAGCTGAAGCCGGGCCGCGAGCGTGCGGGAGCGGTCTTGTGCTTGTGGGGTATATTCGAGGTCAAACTTGCCGAACAGCCGGGAGAGAGGGATGTCGGCTTCAAGGAACTCCTGGAGAGTGAAATCCTGCATGGTTCCATTCATGTTAAGAACGTTCTCCGGCCTGGTATAGGTCCCTCCCGCGGAGATGCTTCCGGCGGAAGAGCGGACGTCCGCGTGGAAACCGATGTTATTGATGTCGCCGGAGAGCCGGGCTGAGCCTTGTACAAGGCCCTTCAGCGGATTTCCTGGCCAGAGCTGTTCCAGGGTTTGGGGGGCCATGTTAAGCTCGGGCACTTTTGCTTCGAGTTCCGAGGTCCCGGTAAAGTATCTGCCCTCTTTTACCCGGACAGATGAGTCCCGGCTTTGAAGGCTGCCGGTATTGATGCGCACGTCCCAGCCCGTGCCGGTGTTAAAGGCCTTTCCCTTGAAGCCGGCTTTGCTTATGGGGACAGCGGGCGGAGACACTGTTCCCGAGAGCTTTTCTATCTCGAAGCCCACGGTGTTGTCGCTGGTGCGAAAGGTCCCCGCCGCCTCCGGAAATTTCAGGTCATAGCTTTTTTCCGGTCCGGTTCGGACCTCGACTTCGAGGGACGATATGTTTACCTCTCCGAACACGGGCGGGTACGAGGAGGGCTTGCCGGTACTCCTTCTTTTTTTCCGCAACCGCTTTAAGTTCCATTCGTCCCCCTGCTTCACCGCTTTTACCCATGCGTTCTCCGCGCCGATCTCGAGGCGGGGAGAGAACTTTCCGTCTTTGAAGATGGAGTAGCTTACCACCACCCTTTCCACTTCGATAACCTTTTCTCCATCCGGGCCGGTGACCTTGATTCCGTTTAGAACGAACCAGTCCAGTGGGTTTCCGACAAGCTCCTTTATATGTAACTTTCCTTCCAGGCGCTGGTTGGCCTTTTCCAGGGCAAAGGACAGGATACGCCGGTTAAAGTCGCCGCTGGCTACTTTCAGGTACAGCCACGCCGGCCCGCCCACGAGCGCGGCCACTATAAGTACCAGCCCCAGTATCCGGGCGATTTTTTTGGCCCTCTTTTTATCCAGACGCAATTGCTGTTTCCTTTATAAAACCTGCCGGCTTCTAGAAGGTATGCCCCACGTTGAAGTGGATTCTGTACTCCAACTGCTCCTCGTCCTGCTGGTGGGGAAAGGCCACGTCCAATGCCAGCGGCCCGATGGGGGTGTTGTACCGGACCCCTGCACCGGAAGCATAGCGCACGTCATAAGGATCAATCTCATCATCCGCCGGCCATACCCAGCCGCTGTCAGTGAACACCACGCCCCCGAACTCCTTCCAGATCGGAAACCTGATCTCGAAGCTGCCCTCCCACAGCAGGGACCCGCCGATGGGGTTTGCGTCTGCGTCCTTGGGTCCCAGCTCGTACCTGTCGAAACCCCGGACCATGCCGGTGCCGCCGGTGTAAAAACGGAGGAAGAGAGGCATCTGTTGCATGTCCCCGTAGGGGTCGGCATACCCTGCCTTCCAACGGAGGGCGGCCACTACCGGCGGATACACCGGATAGTAGCCGCGGGCCTCGCCAATCAGCTTGTAATATGAGTAGTCCCCTCCGACCGGGCCGCCGCCGACCTCGGAGTAGAGACTTGCCCGGGCCCCCTGCGTGGGGTTGGTCCGGTCGTCAAGCTCGGCCCAGTGAACCCGGCCGCCCAGGACGGACAGCAAGCCCTCCCGCGCCGCGTCTTCCTCCTCTGCCTCCAGCTCGCTCGGCACATCATAGGTCCGCTCCAGCTCCAGCCGGTAGGACACCTCCGCCCACAGGTAGGGGGTAAGGATGAAATGATACAGCGGCGACAACGCAATAGCTTCATGGGTGTAGGCCTCCTCCTTCTCCACCCTTCGCTCGCCGGTAACCTGGATGTAATCGCCGGGACTGGACACGTTGGGCTGGGTGAACTTGATCTCTTCTTTCTCGAGGAGCGCGGACCAGCGGGCGCTGATGGAAAGCTCACGGGCGCCCCCCAGAAAGTTCACGTGCTTCCAGCCGGCCATGACCCGGACTCCCTCTTCGCTTCCGTATCCTACGCCCACCTTGACCTGGCGGGGGTCTGCCTCCTCTACCATAAATACGATGTCCACCACCCGGTCCTCGTCATGGGGGACCTCCCGCAACCGAACGGTGCGGTAGATGGGAAGGCGCTGGACCCGCCGCTGGTCAGCGTATACCTCGTTCCTGCGGTAACGGTCGCCCGGTTTTATCTTGATCGCCTTTCTTACAACCTCCGCGCCGGTCTGTTCGTATCCCTTGATCCTGACCTCGCCGATCTTGAAGCGGATGCCTCGCCTGATGCGATAGGTCACTACCGCGGTGAGCTCTTCCGGAGAAACTACGGCACTGCGCTTTATCGAAACGTGGAAGAAACCATCGTTATGATAATAGGTCTCAATGGCCTTGGCGGACTCCTGGTAGGGGGCCTGCTCGAACCGGTCGCCTTCTTGGAGCTTAAGGAGCGAGCGCATCTCCCGGGGGTCCCGGTCGGTATGCACTCCGTCCGTAAAGTAAATCTCGATCCTTTTAACGTGGACGGGCCGGTTCTCCTCGATCCGATAGCGGATGGCAACGCTTTTGCCGTCCTCGCTAAAGGTTTCCTCGGGACCGGTTACCTTTACGTTGAAAAAACCGCGGCTCTTGTAGAACTTCTCGATCCGGTGGCGGTCCTCTTTCGCCCAGAAGGTGTCGTATCCTTCATCGCCGGGTTCAAGACGATACCAGGGGGTCTTCTGCTGTTGAAGGATGGCCTTCACTGTCCGGCACGGGATTTTGTCGCACCCCTCGAGCTCGATCTTTTCGATCCGGATGTCTTCTTTCTCCTCTTCCTTGCGGCTGTACCACTTCTTAATATCTTGTTCCGGCTTCCCGAACGCGTACCAGGGAGACTCCTCGATATAAACGAACTCCCGGCCGTTACCGCCCGAGTCTTCGGAACGGTTGAAAGACTTTTCCGCCTCTGCGAAAACATTTACAGTCCACGCCAGGATGATTAAAAAAACAGCCGACGGCATGTAACGGAGAATCCTTGTCATGGTCCGCAATATTCTACCTTTCGGCCGGAGCGCGATACAAAGCCGCGTGATTTACCAAGCCTCCGGCGCGGGTCTTGAAGCTTCAACATCCTTATGATAGTCTAATCTCGGCTTTTAATGAAGGGGATGAGTTGCCGGCCGGTTAATAAACCGGTTTTTTATTCCGGCG
>JAWOBU010000044.1:0-18553 GCA_046484135.1 bacterium | reverse complement strand
GCCAGCCGGCCCGGCGCAGTGGAGTCGAGCTCCGCACCCAGCTCCGCGGCGCTCCGGTCAATCTCCACGCACATGCGGGAGGGCGACGCAAACGGGTCTCCCTGCACATGGTCCACGTGAAGAACAAAGTCGTCCAGGCGGTAACTGCCCTTGATGTCCTTGTAGGCTTTGTAGCCCTTGCCGTCAATCCTCTTGAGCTCGCTTATGAGCTTGTCCCGGCTGAACATCTCCTGCTCCGTTTCCGCAATAATCTCGATCAATCGTTTCGGGTCTGGAGCGAGCTTTTCAAAAACGGCTCGCGGATGCCGGTCATGACCCGGTTTATCCTTTCCTCGCCCATTTCCACGTGATGAATAATAGTGTCCGGGTACTCGTACTTTTTGACAAAGGCGGGAAGAGACGAAAGTATCTTCCACAGCTCGGTGTCGGAAATGCCCTGGTCTTCCGGCTTCCAGGGAACCTGGATCCAGTGGAGGAACTGTTTGAAGGGCCTGGTTGACAGGCCGTGCAGTACTGCCATGCTTATGACGCCTAAACAGCGGAGCGGACCGTGGGAAAGGGGTTTGCCCAGCACGTTCCGGGCGCATTCCTCGAAGATGCGCTCGGACCCTTCAATCATGCGGCGGTGGCCCGCGGACTCCGCCAGCTTCTCTCTCGCGTGCAGAAGCTCCACCAGCCGCCGGATGCCGCCTTCCGTCAAGTCGAACAGCTCGTCCGCCCGGTCCATGAGCTCGTCTACTATCTCGACCGCCTGATTAACCACGTCCTCGCTGAACCCGCTGCCGCCTTCCGCGCTCCGCCAGTCCTCCACCGCAATCAGCATTCCCAGGATGTCTCCAGCGCCGGCACGGCTTATCCTTTCGTCTCCCTTCCAGATGCATTCGCTGTCCACCAGCAAAAGCTCGTCGTCATGATGGCCATGCCTTTTGAACAGCCCTTCTTCAATGGTGATTACGTCCCGCCGGACCAGGGACTCGCCGGAAATCTCGAATGGCAGGGTTATAAGCTTGGAGCCGGTCTTCCAGGCCGCGTATCTGCCCGCATACCCGATGTCGCCGCCGCCTGCGGCTAAAACCGTGCCCGGCTCCAGCCCGGCGCATACCTCATCCAGGCTCTCCGAGGAAAGACCGCCCGGCTCCCGTACCAGCGCGGGCTTGGCAGGGAGCTTCTCCAACACCGCGTCCGCGTATTTGGGGTCCTCCAATAAAGCAAGCGGGCCGGAAATGTCCCGGCCGCTCAAGCTTTCCAAAAGTTTTTTCCCGAAACGTATCTCCATTTGTTTATTCCTCGTCAATCATGTCCAGCCGCCGTTGGTGCCGCCCGCCCTCGTACTCGGTCTCGAGCCAGGTGTCCACCAGTATCTCCGCATAATGGGGCGCCAGTATCCGACCGCCCAGTACCAGGATGTTAGCATTATTGTGCGCCTTGGCCATACGCGCCGTAAAGATATCGTGGACCAGGGCCGCCCGCACCCCGGCGTGCCGGTTGGCGGCAATGCTGGTCCCGATCCCGGTCCCGCATAAAAGAATGCCGGACGAGACCTCGCCGCTCGACACCGACCTCGCAAGCTTGTGCGCGTAGGCCGGGTAATCAACGCTCTTCCGGTTGCGAGTGCCCATGTCAATCACCGCGTACCCCTTCTTTAAAAGGTACTTCAAAAGGTGCTGCTTGAGATCGAAAGCCGCGTGATCGCTCGCTATAGCGATATCGTCTCCTGTTTTCTTTGCCATGACTTATTCCTTTTCCATGAGATTTTATTGTGCGAGCGGCGAAAGCCGCGAAAAGCTGCAACTTTTTATGGCTCTTCCGGTTTAATGGTACCTACGATGCAAATAGGCTCTTTGATGCAAGAAAAACCTTTGTTCATCATATGGTTAGCGGAGGCCGCGAAGATGCGTTTATCGCCTTCGGGCTTCCAGCGGGGAAAGGGAGAAGGCCGGAACGTGTCCGGCCCTCCCCGCTGTATAGCCACCAGCCTGGCGCTCGGGTCGCACGCCTGCGTTGCCCTATCCTCCAGGCCGGCACTAATACCATAGTCGCTGAGCATGAGGGAGTCAACCTCCCCGCTGGCAGCCAACAAAGCGGTAAACGCATGATTTTGTTCAGGTGCCAATAAACCGGATGAACCCTTTTTATTTGCTCCTGCCGGCTGACTCAGGTTGCGGCAACACCGCCTTCCGGGCCGCCCGCTTCCTCTGCTTCGCGCTTGACCCGCTGATACCGGTCCACGTCAAGGTCGTAGCGGTTCTTCTCTTGCGCCTCCCCCGCTTTGCGCTTGTACTCGGGATGATCGAAGTAATCAAGAAGGACCTCGGAGATGGGGAGTATCTGTTCGCCGGGGCTCCAGCTCTCCCTCTCGCCGACGGCAAGATTCATAAGACAGTCGTGAAAAATGCACTCGCTTACAACAAACAGCTCGTGTTTTTTCAGGTCCCGTTTCATGGCCCGGAACCTGCCTTCCATGTCCGGGTCCAAGAACTTGAACCACTTCGAGTAGAAAAGAGCGCCGTGAAAGTGCTCGGGAACATCGAGAACTCCCGCCCTCCCGCTCTCCTTGACAACCTCGAGCACCAGAGGGATCAGCTCCTTCAAAAGCCCGAGGCCCGGGTGGGTCTGCTGCGGCAGGGGAGGCCTGTCCCGACTGAACTTCTCGCCCGGGTTTTGCAAAAGCAGGAAATCAACCATGATCATGGACATCTCGCCCAGCACGTAGCCCGGTATGAACTGCTTTTTCGGGCGGAAGTTGCCTTCCCGGAGACGCAGCTCGATAAGAATGTGGTCGTAGTCCCGGACACCCGTATGCACGTAAAGCCGGTGATTGTAGACCTGGTCCGTGGATATCTCGACCTCTACGTCCGGGTAGCCTTGTTCCACCAGACGACTGAAGATGCCCCGGCTCGAAAGCCGTTCTTTTATTTCCTCCCGCGTGTAACGACCCAGGAAAAGCTCCGGGTCCGGCCGCTTCCGGAGCTCCGCCAGTATCTCGTCGTCGCTCATGTCCAGGTTGAGCCAGTCATGCCGGTCATGGCCCTGGAAATCCAGGTTTTGAAGCCTGCCGACCTTTTCTCGAAACTCACGTAACATAATAACTCCACGTAGTTTTTACCAGAACAACGCCGGGCGGGCAAATCCGGCGGCAAAACTTTGACAGCCGTTCGATTAAAACCTATCATGATTGCTGGGTCATGAGGATGAATAAAAAAACATCTGCCGCGGTTTGCGGCTTCCGCCCGGTTGTGCTGCTGGCCTGCTTTATGCTCTTTTTCTGCGGCTGCGAGGACAAGTCCGGAGGAAACGTCTGGCAGGATGCCGACGAGGAGATGATAAAAGGTCAGCGCCAGGCGGCGGAGGACTCGAAAAAGCTTCTGAAGGTAAAGCCCGGAAAGCGTATAATGGAGCCCGAGCCTTTTTTTACTTCGGTCTGGGAGGGCGAGCACGTTCCCATACCCGATAACCTGCAAGAGTTGAGTTCCAGGATCGAACAGGGCGCCTGCGATTACGTAGTGGTGGACAACCTTTCCGTCCGGCGCCGTTCTCCAAAGCTGAAGCCGCTTTTGACCGGCCACAAGCCCCTGCCCGGCACCGGCCTCGTCTACCGGCGCTACTTCCGAAAGAAGGGAAAAATTTTCAGCGTCTACAAACGGGGAGCAGCTTCTCTTAAAGTCGAATCCGGCTTGTCCGAACAGTCATCTTCTCAGGAGATCAAGGAAGCCCTCAAGCGGGCCCGCAACTACTACCTGGAGGGCTACGTGGAGCACGCACGCCAGCTACTTCTCGGGATTATCGAGATCGCGCCCAAGAACGCGCTCGTCCACCGGGAGCTGGTCAAGGTTTACCTGGTCTATGGCAACTTTGACGGCAAGTCCCTGGACAAAGCGGAAGACCACCTGTTGCGCTACTCTTTTCTTTCGCCGGGCAGAGACATCAAGCCCTACCGCCAGAGCATCCAGAATATCCGCACGGCCCACAAGGCCAGATGGGGTTCGGAGTGAGAAGAGCTTTCTCCCCGCAGAAAATAATTACAAGCTTCGCCCTTACCGTCTTTTTCACTTTTATCGTTTTTTACGCTCCGGAAGGTAAGGGAGATAACCAGGAAGGGACCCGCTTTCCAACCTGCCCGCCCGTGTCCATCGCGCCGCTGGTGGAACGCAGCAGCATCCTGATGAAAGACGAACATTTCGGTGAAGGCTCGCTCGAGTTCTTTCCCGGTGTGGCCATCGTGCATCTGTATGGCAGCTCCTACGAAAGAGGGTATCAACACGGCGCCATGCTGAAGGCAGAGATCAACACCGCGATTGAGTCCCTGCAGAGGTCTCATCCAGGCTCGTTCGAGGTTTTCAAGACAATGTCGTTTTATAAAGATTTCCTCCGCCGGCCGCGCTTTCTGCGGCAGGAGCTCCTGGGCATGGCCGAGGGCGCCGAGGCATCAATGTGGGAGCTTATTCGGCTTAACCGGGCCTACCTCGAGTACGGACCGATCTGGCAGGAAGACGAGGACCGGGCCCCACGGGATGACTCTCCTTCCTTTTCCGTCGAGGAACTCTCGCGCCGGCGCTGGCACAGCGCGGGCATCCCCGGCTGGATGCTGGTTGTCCATCACCCGGAAGGCTCTCCCGCCTACCTGGTCCTGTCCCGGCCGGGCGCGGTGTTCGCCATGGCCGGTATGAGAAAGTCGGGCTGCTGCCTGGCCGGAAAAGATGTATGGAAGAACCGGAGCGGTCTTTCGCAGGGAGTTTGCGGTGTGTCGCTTCCCGACGCGCAAAACTACTGTGGCCTCTCCTTTCCGGAAGCGGACCGGAAAATTAAGGCGTACTTTGCCGGAGAATCCGGCCTGGTCTGCCTCTCCCGCGACCGCGGCCAAAGCTTCGGCGCCCTGGACATGGAAAGCTTTACCTTCCGGCCCCGTTGTCCGGCTTGCGCCTCCGTGGTGGAAAGAAACAAAGAAAAGAACGAAAGTCAGTGACTGCTTCTATTCAGTGTCTGTTGCGAAATTCCGTTTTTTAGGAGTGCGAAAGTCGGAACCGACACGACCCCACGTAAGAGTGGAGTTCTCCCCTTTTTCAAGCTTCAGAATACCTTTAAAAAGAAAACCTTTGGGTGGCCCGCCCATCCGTCCTCGGAAGGGTGGATTTACAGGATGGACCGCCTTTTTATTGTACCCACATGAACAGATGCGCCCGCCAGACACGGCTGACCTGTACCCCACCCTGAGGCCGATGTTAACGTTTTCACTTTTTATAGCTCTCATCTTCATGTTGTAAAAGACAAATCGGGTATCAAACAAGAGTTTTGGGGGGAAACTTCACATAAATTCTTCTCTTGACAAACTTCAGTTATGACATATCTTTTAAAATACACTTAAACAGGGATTAAACGTTTGCAGCCAGAAGAACCTTCAAATAATTCCTCTTCAATAAGCTCCATAAAAGAAGACATTTTTAATGACAGTTTTTGAGTGCGGGAAGGAGAGGACATGAAGCCTAAAACTCTTTTAGTTTTAATTGCCGGCTTGGCGTTTGTTTCTTTTGTGGCCCTTTCGGAAACTGCCCATAAGTCAGGTGAGGAACTGAAGGGCGCTTACGGTTACGACAAGTTCGACAGGCCCGAGACCTGCCGGCAATGTCACACCGGCATTTACTACCAGTGGAAACAGAGCATGATGGCCCAGGCCTACACCCATCAGTGGGACGAGATCGAGTACTTTGATCTTGCAGTGGAGCACGCCAAGCGCAATCCCGATTTCAAGGACGCTGTAGACGGCTGCAACGGCTGTCACACCCCTCTGGCTTACATGGCGGGAGATGTGCCCCCTCCCCGGCCCGACAAAAAGCCGCGGGCCAACGAGTCAATATCCTGCGAAGTCTGCCACAACATTTCCGGATATGATGAATCAAAACTTTTCAACTTCAGCTATTACATGGACCCCGGTGACGTGAAGTACGGCACAAGGGGCGGCAATAAATCTTCTGTCCACAAATCGAAAAAGGCGCCCCATATGCAGTCGGCCAAATTATGCGCCAATTGCCATAACGAAAGAAGTCCTTTTGGCGTGCCGGTAAAAAGCACCTACACCGAATGGAAAAACGGCCCTTACAGCGATGAGGGAGTCCAGTGTCACGTCTGTCACATGCCGCCGGCCCCCGGTGTCCGGTCAATGACGGAAGGCAAGAAATACGACGACGTGCGGCAGCATCTTTTCCACGGCGCCCACGTACCCACCAAGACCAACGGCGCAATTGACGTCTTGATCCAGCCCAGCCGCTTGGAATATGAGCCTGCTACTAAGGCAGTATTTACCATCCAGCTTTTCAATCAGAAAGCGGGCCACAAAATACCCACCGGCTCAGTGGAGGACCGCCTGTTGTATCTTCATGTTGAAGCCACAGACGCCAACGGTAAGGTCTATCACTTGAAGGTAGACAAAAAGGGGTTTGAAGGCGAGGAGTACACCATAGCCTCCGACGACGCCAAGGCCTACCAGGACTTCAAGGACATGATGGACGTTCCCGAAAATTTCGACGGCCTTCCCCGCGACGGCGTGCCCGAAGGTGACCGAATTTTTCGCATGCCCTACTTTACCAAAGAGGGGATCATGACCATCTGCCAGTGGAACACCGCCAAACTGGGAGTGGACTATCGCATCGGTCCCCGCGAGACCAAGGTGGAAACTTTCTCATGGTACGTTCCCGACGAAGTGGCGGAGGGGACCCTGAAGGTTCGCGCCGAGCTTCGCTATAAGCTCCTGGTCAAACCGGTGGCCGACTTTCTCGACGTTCCCGAAGAAGAATCAAAAGACCGGATCATCAACACCGGCGAGACCGAGGTGGAAATATATTATTGACGGACACTAAGTAATCTTCGTCTCAGAGACGGTCGGTCTGTGAGCCGGGGCTTTCCGTTTGAAATGCCGACCTTGAAGGAGGAGCAAATGAAGAAGGGACTGTTTCTTTTGGTCGCGGTTGCGGTTGTGGCCGCTTGTCTGATCATCCCGCCGAAGAGCGAGGCCATGCCGGGTTTTGCCAGAAAGTATCGCTTTAGTTGCACCGTATGTCATGCTCCTTTTCCACGCCTTAAAGCTTATGGAGACGAGTTCGCGGGCAACGGATTCAAGTTGCCGGAAGGCGAGCCGCCCCGAGCAAGCTATGATACCGGCGATGGCCTTCTTCAACTTCCCCGTGACCTGCTTCTCGGCATGAGAGTGGACATGATGGCCACTATGGCGCCTGACGACGAGCCCTCCGAGTTCGACTTCAAAACCCCTTACAAGCTTAAGTTCATCTCCGGCGGTCCCATCTCGGACAAGGTGTCCTATTACTTTTACTTCTTTCTTTCCGAGCGCGGCGAGGTCGCCGGAATCGAAGACGCCTTCTTGTACTTTCCCAGTGTTTTCGATACCGGAGTCAACTTTACGGTAGGTCAGTTCGCGCTTTCCGACCCCATCGCCAAAAGTGAGCTCCGGCTTACCTATGAGGGATACGAGGTTTTCGCCCGTGCCCCTGACCGCTCCCATATCAACATGAAGTACGCCCGCGGTGTGGTCGTGGACTATGGCTTTGACTTCGGCACGGACCTTGTCTTCCAGGCAGTGAACGGCAATGGTCTGGTGGAGGCCGATGAAGAAACGGGCTCTTATGACAATGATAATTACACCAACTACATGTTCCGGATAAACCAGGCCATTGGCCCGGCAAGCCTGGGCGGCTTTTATTACATGGGCAAGGAAAAAAACACGATAGACGACACGTCCACAGACCGGAACATCAACAACGTGGACTACTACGGAGGAGACTTCCGTATCGGCAACGAAAACATCAAGTTTATGACCGTATATCTTGTCCGCCGAGACAGCAATCCCTATTTCATGAACGACGATGAAGAGGACACCGAAACCAACGGTCTGTTGGCCGAGCTGACCGTGCTGCCCGAAGGTGGAGACGGCAGGTGGTACGTGTCAGCGCTTTATAACGACATAGCCTCCGACTACGAACAAGACGGTGTTCACGTCATGGACTATCAAACAGCCACTTGTTCGTTTCATTATCTCATTTCCCGCAACGTGCGGGCCAGCATGGAATACACCTATATCATTCGCGACCTGGCAAAGGGAAAAGATTATCGGGATCGAAGCAGATACTCGGCGGTTGTAGTGGCCGCATTTTAACTGACACGTTCACACTGCTGTCCGGTTAATCATCGAATAATTTCAGTTGGTTGGGGACCGGCAGCTTGTTCTTTTTGCGTTCATTCATCGCAAACGCCGACAACAAGGGCTTCTGCTCGAACAAGTTCACTTTCAAAAAGTGTAACATTTTGGAGAGCGGGAAATCAATTTGACAGCGGTCTTTATGCCTTGTCTTGAAACCTCTTCCAGTTTCATGTACCTTTAAAAATCGGCGTCAGGTGTGCGCCGCATTCTTTCGATTACAAGGAGTTACCTCTTATGCCGCCCGGCCTCCAGGAAGTACCCGGCTATTTCACGAGCTTTACCGCAGGGCTTTTGTCCTTTCTTACGCCTTGCGTTCTTCCCCTGGTTCCCGGCTATATCTCCTACATCTCGGGCGTCAGCCTGGCGGAGATGGAGGGCTCCGGCGAAGACAGAGACAAGCTGAAGAGGACCCTGCCGGTGCTTTATTGCACCCTGGCTTTTATCGTCGGGTTTACCGCGGTCTTCATAGCCGGGGGTGTCACCGCTTACGCCCTGGGCGAGGCCATCTCCTCGCACAAGGACATCCTGATGCGGGTCGCCGGCGTGGTGGTAATCGTGCTGGGCCTGCACATGGCGGGTGCCTTCCGGATAAAGTCCCTGGAACGGGAATGGCGCTTCCAGGGCGGCAAAAGCGGCTCCATCCTGGGCGCTTTCGTGCTGGGTCTTGCCTTTGCCTTCGGCTGGTCCCCCTGCCTGGGCCCCATTCTGGGCTCCATCCTGCTCATGGCCATGAACCAGGAAACCGCAAACCAGGCCATAGTGCTGATGGCGCTCTACTCCGTCGGGCTGGCCATACCCTTTGTCCTGACCGGACTGGCAGTGGACACCTTCTTCAAGTTCTTCGACCAGGTCAAAAACCATTTCCGGAAAATCGAGATCGGCGCGGGTGTACTGCTTATATTGGTGGGAGCGCTGATGCTTCTCGGCCAGTTCGAGTTACTGCGGCTTTTGTTCAACTGGATATTTGAGCAAGGGCGGGAGTTTTTTTACCTCGTCTTCCCCCAAAGCACTGCCTGGTTATGATCGCCTTGCAAAAGGTGGTTATGGTATAATGCCGGAAAAAGGACAACAATCATGGACCTCGCCAGAATAAAAGCCATAGCCGTGCTCGGCTATAACTTCAACCTCCATATGCTCCGTTCCCTGGTACGGAGGAGCAAACAGGACCAGGCAGAGCTGTTTCTGTCCTACTTCCGGGAAGACCGCCTGGCAAACCTCTCCGAAAAAGCCCACCGGGAAAGCCTCGAGTTCGAGGACTGCGTGGCCTGCGGTCTCTGCCCCGCCTCCTGCCGGGTCATGGAAGCCAGCTCCGGCCGCTTTCTGGGGCCCATGCATATCGCCGCTGCTGCCAGCCGTTCTTACCCCGACCTTTTCCACGACGCGGACTCCATCTTTCTGTGCGCGGTGTGCGGACAGTGCGAGCCGGCCTGCCCCGAAGGAGTGCCCGTAGCCCGGATGGCCGCGTCCATGCGGGCCATGGTCTGGAAGGTCGCTCCCGAAGTCATACCGCCGGCCTACCAGGAAGCCAGGCGGAACCTCGAGTCCTACGGCAACATTTACGGACAGCCCCCCGGCCTGGAAAGCAAATCAACGGGCACCGACACCGCGCTGGTGCTGGGACCTTTCCTCAAGCGCCGCCCGGACACCTGCGGCAGAATAATCGAAGTGCTCGAAAAGCTCGGGTACGAACCCGCCCTGGTGAATGAAGGCTCCATCGGAGGCGTGGCCGAGAGCATCGGGCTTTCGCCGGACACCGGCTGGACCGCCGGCCTGGAAAACTTCAAAACCGTGATTGTCGCCGACCCGGACGTCTGGCTTGCGCTCAATAAACACGAACTCCTCGAGAAGCAAGAAGTGATGTTTATTACCACCGCGGTGCAGGAGAAGCTTGCCGGCCTTGACCTGGGAAAGGTAGTGGACGGCCCGGCCGCGCTTCACGATCCTGCGGCGCTGGGGAGGTACTCGGGGGTTGCCGCGGAGTTCCGGGGGCTTTTGGAATCGCTGGGGGTCGAGCTTGCGCCGCTTCGGGAAGAGCTGGATCAGGCCCCTCCCCTGGGATGGGAAGGAGGACTGGACCTGGTATCACCGGAGACCGCCCGGAACCTGGTCCAATTCCGTCTTTCCGAAGCCTCCCGAGCGGGAGCCGCCACTTTTATCACGCCCTGTTACCAGGATGCCGCGCTGTCCCGCGAGCACGGCGGCGACCAGGTACCGGTGCGCTACTTGATGGACATTTTACACGAAGCTCTCTTGTGATCTGCTCCCCTAAACATGATATGCTGATATCTGCTCCCGGAGGCAAAGCGAACATTTCCATGCGAACAGGGAAAGAGGGACATCCTCCCTCTTTGCAAAGACTGCCGGTGTTTCAATTAACAAGGAGGACGGGCATGAAAAGACCGAGGGGTTTGAGGATAGCTGCCTTGGCCGCGGCGGTGGTGCTGTCGGTGGCCCTGGCCGGAAACCTGGCCCGGGCGGACGAGGAGAGCTGGTTCTGGAAAAAGGTGAAGAAGGTGTTCGTGGACTGGGACGACAATGCCGAGCCCGGCGACCCGAAGACCGAGGTTGCAGGTGTCCGCGGCGTGGACGTGGAAGATAAGATGGGGGACAAGGGCTATGACTGGGAGGCTGTCTCTTACATGGAGGACTTCCAGTTAAGCATGGAAGCCCACAAGCGGTTCCTGAAAGACGCGGGCCTCGGCCCCTATCAGGGCAAATAAGGGGGTGCACCATGAAAAAGAGCAAACAACTCGTTATTATAGCGGCCCTGCTGGCCGGACTTATGGTCATGGGAGCAGGCAGCCTCTCCGCCCAGTTCAAGCTCCCCGACGATGTGGGGGACGCGCTTGACTTTGCCAAGGACGCCCACGAGGCGGCCAAGCCCTGGACCTATCCGGAGGAGCGGGCCACCGGCCGGGTCCTGGCCGCCAAGGTGGCCAAGCACTTCGGCGGGGTATGGAAACACGAAAGGTGGAACCTGTACGTGAACCTGATGGGCAGGTCCCTGGTGCCTTACTCGAAGAGGCCGGACATAAAATACAGGTTCGCCATCCTGAACACCGACGACGTTAACGCCTACTCCTGCCCGGGCGGCTATATATTCGTAACCAGGGGGCTTCTGAAGCTGGCTGAAAACGAGGCCCAGCTTGCCGGGGTCCTGGCCCACGAAATAGCCCACGTGGCCAACCGGCACATCGAGAAAGAGGTCAAAAAACAGAAGCTGGGAGCGGCCGTGCTCGACCACGGCCTGGACTTCGCGACCGAGGAGGGTGAGATATCTCATCAGGAAGCGGAGATTCTAAAGTCGGTCTCGGACGCGGGTTGGAAGGTTCTCATTCGGAAAGGCTACACCAAACAGGACGAGTTCGAGGCTGACCATGACGCAACCAAGAACGTTTACAAGCTGGGCTACAACCCCTACGCGCTCCGGGGCATGCTCAACCAGCTCCAAAAAGGCAAAGCCAAGAAAAAGAAGCTGGAGATACTGTTGTCCACCCATCCGGCTTCCGATAAAAGAATAGATAAGATAGAACACTACATTGATAAAAAGGGCTGGAAAAAGCAAAAGGATTTGAAAGACCGCTACCGGCGCATGAAAAAGGAGTTCCCGCTACCGTAAGGGGGCGGATAACCCCGCTTCTTTTTAGTAGAATCAAAAACCGTTGTAGATATAGAGCGATTTTGTTCTAGATAAATCTTTATGCATTAATAACAAGTAATTATCTTGTTATTTGCGACACGGATCACTTGAAATATGCTAACTATCTGTTTTTAAAGGACTGTTTTTGAGATTCCGAGCAAAACTCCCCTTCTTACTTTCTTTGGCATAAGTGTAAATGCCTGCTTTTGCTGATTTATGTATTTTTTCTCGGAACGGAGGCCTTTTTTCTTTTGACAACATCATCAAAATCTGCTAGCTTGGAAACACAAACGAGCTTAAGGGGATTTACACATGAGGCTAAAGCAGATTCAAATGCAGGGGTTCAAATCCTTTGTCAACCGGACCGTGCTGGACTTCAACGACAATATCAGCCTGGTCGTGGGCCCGAACGGTTGCGGCAAGTCCAATATCGTGGACGCCATCCGTTGGACCATGGGGGAGCAGAGCGCCAAGCACATGCGGGGCGAGTCCATGGAGGACGTGATCTTTCACGGCACGGACGAAGCCCAGCCGGTGGGCATGGCCGAGGTCATTCTCACTTTTGACAACTCGGAGGGGCTGGCGCCGGGCGAGTACAGCCGCTACAGCGAAATCCAGGTCTGCCGCCGGCTGTTCCGGAGCGGGGAAAGCGAGTACTACATCAACCGGACCCCCTGCCGGCTCAAGGACATCACCGACCTCTTCCTGGGAAGCGGCGCCGGCACCAAGGCCTACTCCATCATCCAGCAGGGAAGGATAGAAGAGATCATCACCATGAAGCCGGACCAGCGCCGGACCCTGATCGAGGAGGCCGCGGGAGTGAGCAAGTACCGGGCCCGCAAGATCGAGGCCCAGAGAAAGATGGAGTCCACCCGACAGAACCTGACCCGGCTCCGCGACATCATCTCCGAGCTGTCCCGTCAGATGAACTCCCTGAACCGGCAGGCCAAGAAAGCGGAGAGATACAAAAAATACAAGGACGAGCTGAAAAGCATCGAGCTGGAGCTCGCCGCCTTTCAGGGGTTCGAGTACAGGAAACAGCACCAAAACGCAACCGAGACCATGGAAGAGCTCAAGAACCAGGAGCTCGAGGTAAACACCGCCCTCGAAAAAGCGAACTCCGAGCTCGAGTCCAGGAAAGAAGAGCTGGCGCAGGCCGAGTCTGACCTGAAAGCGGTCCAGGAAAAAGCCAACGAAGCCTCCCGGCTGGTCGAGCGGGAAGAAAACGCCCTGGCCATGAAGAACCAGGAGAAGAAATCCCTGGAGGAGACCCGGCAGAGACTGGAAGAGGAAAAAGAGGACATGGCCCGGCGGCTTGCGGCCACGGATAAAGAGATATCCGAGGTGTCCGAAAACATCCGGGAGCTGGAAAGCTCGGCCGAGGCTGAAAAAGAAAACCTGCAACAGGCGGAGGAGAAGAAAGCCGGAAAAGAAAAAGAGTACCGCGAGATGACCGACGCCGTAAAGGAGCTCGAGAAAAAGGCCCAGACCGTGCGGTCGGAGGTGGACAAGCTCAAAGAGAGAATCGAATGGGCAAGTGTCCGCAAAGAAGAGCTGGAAGAGAAAAAGGACCGGCTGGAGAAAAGGATCGAGAAGCAGAAAAACGACCTGGAAGCCAAAGGGCGGGAGAACCTGGCCTATAATGAAAAGCTCTACCAGGTCCGAAAAGACATATCTTCCCTGAAGCAGGAGATAAAAGAGGAAGGAGACAAGCTCCAAAAGGGCAGGGACGAAAAAGCGGTGATTGACGAGCGGCTCCGGAAGACCACGACCGAGCTTCAAAAGTCTTCCTCCCGGCTGGAAAGCCTCGAGCAGATGGAGAAGAACTTCGAGGGATACCACCGGGGCGTCAAGTCCGTGATGGAGAGGAAAAAGAAGCTCGAGGCCCAGGGACAGAACGGGACCTACGGGCTTATAACCGATTCCATCAAGGTAGACCCCGACTATGAGCTGGCACTGGAAGCGGTGCTCGGAGAACGCCTGCAAAGCGTGGTGGTCAAGAACACCGAGCACGGCCTGGACAACATCAAGTATCTGCAGCAGGAGAACGCCGGCAGGAGCAGCTTCATCGCCATGGAAAACGCCCGCACACCGGAGCCGCAGGTACCGGCCGGCCTCCGGGAAGCGGGCGCCGAGCTTCTGTGCGAAAAAATCTCGGGAGAAGACCGGTTCGTTCCCCTGGTGAAAAACCTGGTGGGAGACGCGCTGGTGGTCGAGGACATCGAGCCGGCCGCCCGCCTCTTGAGCGAAGCAGCGGCCCGAAACACCCTGGTGACCCGCGACGGGGTCCTCCTGGACGGAGAGGTGCTGGTCGGCGGAAGCAAAGACTCCTTCGGCGGCATCCTGTCCAAGAAAAGAGAGATCGAGGAGTTGAGGACCAGGGTGGACGAACTCTCGCACAAGAAACAGGAGACCGAAGACGAGCTCCAGAAGGTGGAGTCCCGCATCCGGGAGCTCGAAAGTCAGTGGGAGCAGAAAAAGGAAAAGGCCCATAAGCTGGAGATCGAAAGGAACAACGTGGAAAAAGACCTCCGGCAGGGGACCGAGACCTATAACTCCATGAAAGAGGAGATTGATTCCCTGGAGATGGAGCTTCAGTCCTCTGAGGAGGGAATCCATAAACTGGAGTCCGAAGCCGGCGAGCACAGCTCCGACATAGAAAAAAAACAGGCAGAGCTGGATAAAACGGAGAAAGAGCGGGAGCGCATGGAAGCCGAACTCTCCGACCTCCGTCAAGGCAGGGACGAGGCCCGGGAAGCCTACACCGAAATCCAGGTGCGGGCCGCGGCGTTGAAAGAAAAGCTGGAAGCCCGCCGGCAACACCTGGAGAGGCTCACTAAAACCAGAGAAGAGATAGAAGCGGGCATCCAAAAGAGAACCCGCGAGCTTACAAGCACTTCCGAGCGGCTGGAAGAGCTCGCCTCGGAGATAGAAGAGGTTATCGGAAAGAGACAGGAAGCTGCGGAGACCTCCCGCCAGATGGAAGAGAAAGTGGAGGAAAAGCGGGCGGACTACGAAGCGAAAAGCCAGTCCCTTACCGAGACGGAGTCCGACATCAAGGAGAAATACCGGCAAAAGGACAACATCAAGAACCAGATCATGGAAACCGAGCTTTCCATATCCCAGCTTCAGATGAAGTGGGACAGCCTGGCCGAAAGCGTGCGCGACCGCTGCTCCGAGGAGCTCGAGGAGCTATTGCAATCCGCGGCCGAGCCGGCCCCGGAAAGCTTTCCCCTCGAAGAAAAGCGGGAGAAAAGGGAAGACTTGAAGAACAAGCTCCACCGCATGGGCGAGGTAAACCTGACCGCCATCGAGGAGTTCCAGGAGATAAGCGAAAGACATTCCTTCCTGTCCAACCAGGAGGGGGACCTTATCCAGGCGCTGGACAACCTCGAGGTCACCATAGGAAAGATCAACTCCGCTTACCGCCGGGCCTTTAAGAAGACCTTTGAAGAGGTCAACAACAGGTTCCAGGAGGTGTTCCCCAGGCTGTTCAACGGAGGGAAAGCATATCTCCAGCTCACCAACACCGAGGACATACTCGAGACCGGAGTGGAAATCCTGGCCCAGCCGCCCGGCAAAAAGCTCTACTCCATCGCCCTGCTTTCCGGGGGCGAAAAGGCGCTTACCGCTTCCGCCCTTATCATCTCCCTGTTCCAGGTGAAGCCCTCTCCCTTCTGTGTCCTCGACGAGGTGGACGCCGCCCTGGACGAGGTCAACATCGCCCGCTTCAAGGAGCTCATCTACGAGATGGCGGAAAGAAGCCAGCTTATCCTGGTAACCCACAACCAGATGACCATGGATATCGCCAACTCCATCTACGGCGTAACCATGGAGAAGAAAGGCGTGTCCAAGCTCGTGTCCGTGCGCTTCCAGGAGGGCAATGGCCACAATGCGGCTGCAGCAAATTCTTGAGGAACTGGTGTCCCAAACCCCCGGCGGGAAATTCGCCATCCTCGCCGACTGGGAAGGCGAAGCAGTGGTCTTCTACCCCGAGAACAACGGGGCCAACTACCACATCAAGGTGGTGGGAGCACACCACGGCATCATCCTCGACCAGGCCCGAGAGCTGGGAGAAAAAACCAGCCAGGGAAACGCCCGACAGATAACCTTTCTGCTCCAGAACTTCCACGTTATTACCACACCCGTTACCCCCGAGTACTACCTGGTTCTCTCCCTCGACCCGCAGGCAATACCGGCTCGCGCACAACCCATGATAAAGAAAGCCGTAAGGGAGCTGGAAGAAGAGATCGCCTGAAACTTTGGATCAATGTATTAACATAAGCACATATTGGATTAGCCGCCCGCAATAAAATACGTAGAACCAAATGAGGCGCTTGTTTGTACGTCCGCCGGCGAGTGGGGGAAAACCAATGGACAAGAAGAAGGTGTTCATCACTGGCATGTCCGGTTACCTGGGAGGGTGTCTTTGCCGGGAGCTGGACCGGAGTTCATGGTGCGAGAGCTTCCACGGCATGGACGTCAAGCGTCCGCTCGCCAAGTACGACAAAGGCGAGTTCCGAAAGCTCGACATAAACGATCCCGCCCTCTACGACTGGCTTCTCGAGCTCAAGCCGGACGTGCTTGTGCACCTGGCTTTTATCGTGGACCCCATTCACGATGAAGAGCTCATGCGCAAAATCAACGTGGACGGCACGCGCTCGGTGCTCCACGCCGCGGCAAAAGCCGGGACTCCGCAGGTGCTGGTGGCGAGCTCGGGCACTGCTTACGGCGCCTGGCCGGACAACCCGGTGCCTTTGCACGAGGACCATCCCATCCGGCCGCACCCTACCTTTCGCTACGCGAACGACAAAGCCCGGGTCGAGTTCCTGTGCCGGGAGTTCATGGAAGAGAACCCGGAGACCATCACCAGCATCATCCGGCCCTGCGTGGTATACGGCAGTCTGGTCAACAACTACCTTTCCGAGCTTATTTCCATGCCCTTGGCGGTGGCGGTCCCGAGGGAGCATAACCCGGACTTGCAGTTCATCCACGAGGACGACGTGGCAGGCGCTATCCTGACCATCCTGGAGCGGGAAGGGCAGGGCGCTTTCAACCTTGCTCCGCCGGACACCATCACCCTTGTGGAGGCCGTTGCTATAGCGGGCCGGCGGGCGCTCTACCTGCCGGACAAGGTGCTGGAGGCGCTGGCCCGGGCGGCCTGGTTCCTGCGCCTTCCGCTTTTAAAGGCCCCCGCGTCCTTCCTGGACTTCATGCGCTATCCGTGGGTCCTGGACAGCAGCCGGCTCCGGGAGGAGCTCGGTTATACCTTTCGCTACTCCACCCGCGAGACCTTCGAGATCATGGTTAGGAGCAAGGGGATTCTAAAGGAGTGAACCACAAACTCAGCCGGAGTGCGCACGTCCTTTTACTGATCGTCCACTCCGGCGTCTTCCCCTTCATCCGGAAAATACCTGAAATGTCCTGTGATCTTCCATTTTTCCAGCACGTCGTCCTCGGAGGGACGGGGGGGGAAGTGGTGGATCACGAGCGGCAGTCCGCTCTCTGCCTTCCGGTCGGAAATGATCCCGATGTGCGAGGGGATGGAGTTGTTCAACAGGTCGAAGACCACGATGTCGCCCGGCCGCCACCGGTCCAGGTCGTCCTCGCTTATGGAAAGCGTCAATGATTGTCCGTGCCTTTCCAAGAACCTCGTCAGGTTGGGCACGCGGCGGTGGTCTATGTTGGTATCGGGGCTGGTCTGGTCATAGAGTTTTTTGGCGGGATAGGCGCTGAAGTTCTTTTTCATGTCCTGGTGGACCCGGACTTGCAAGTCTATGTTCAAAGCGCGGTAGGCGCGGACCACCAGGTCGGAGCATACCCCCACCCTTCCGCCGGGGTCGCCGGCGGGGTAGTTGATCTTCCGGTAACTCCCGTCGTAGCGGCAGGGCATCTTCACCCATGCACGGGCGGCCCGCACCAGGAGCAGGTTGGAGGGAGTCTCCTCCTCGGACATGGCAGGAGCCAGGCAGCACATCAGCGCCGCCACCGCCAGAAAAGCTGTCCATCTTTTATTCATCTTCTCCTCTCATCAAAGTCCGCGCAGCAGCGAACCAATTTTATTTCAGTCGGCAGAGCCTCTTGCAAAAAGGCCGGAGAAAAGGTGGGAGAGACCTCCAGGTCTCGATGATCGCGAGCTGGAGCTCGCTCCCACCATCCAAAGCCTTTACTACCACCTCGATAATCAGAATTTTGCAAGAGGCTCGGCAAAAAAACAGAAACTTCCATTTCAGTCTAAAGAAAGAACCCAAAGTGATAGTATCGCAGAATCAGAAGAAGGATCAAGCTCAGGCCAGGCTGGAGCACAAAAACGCGGAGAGCGCCTTCCGTAACTTGGTGGGCCGCGGCACCAATTGTTCTCCCTTCGAGGGCGAGATAATCACGGAAAAACCAAGGAGGTCTATAAATCGCACGGAGCCGCTGCCAATCGCCGCCGGCAGATGATGCGGATGCCTGTTGAAGCCAGGGAACAAGGCGGTCTTCTCACCCGGGAGGACCTTGGCATGTTGCTGGAAAGGCACGCGCGGCAGGCGGATCGCGGCCATTGCGGTGCTGGGGCTGGTATGCGGCTATAACCTGGCGCTTCTGCACAGCTTCAACAACTACGAGGACTTCGTTCTGCGGGAGTCGGTGTCTCATTTCGAGGGGCGGTCGCAAGAGGGGACGAGCCTGGCATTCGTGCCTTACTACCCGAACCCGGACGTGGA
>JAWOBU010000025.1:0-6005 GCA_046484135.1 bacterium | reverse complement strand
TCCTTGTTTTCCGCCCGGGACAAGGTGTTAAACGGCGCGGGCGCTTCCTTTCCGTATCCGTTGTACTCGCAATGGGCGCATGAGTACCAGAACCTGACCGGGGTGAAGCTAAACTATCAGCCCATCGGTTCCGGCGGCGGCATCGCCCAGATCAAGGCCGAAACCGTTGATTTCGGTGCCTCTGACGCCCCCATGAAGCCGGAGGCTCTGGAAGAAGCCGGTCTTTTGCAGTTTCCCATGATCATCGGCGGGGTGGTGCCGGTGGTCAACATTGAAGGGGTAGAAGCAGGGGAGTTGAAGCTTACTCCCGGGGTTCTCGCCGATATCTTCCACGGCAAAATCACGAAGTGGAACGCGCCGGAGATAAAAAAGATCAACGCCGATCTCGATCTCCCCGGCCGGGACATTACAGTGGTGCACCGGGCGGACGGTTCCGGCACCACCTGGATATTCACCAACTACCTGGACAAGGTCTCCGAGAGCTGGCGCGAGAAGGTGGGGACCGGAAAAGCGGTGCAATGGCCGGTCGGAGTAGGCGGCAAGGGCAACGAGGGTGTCTCGAGCTATGTCCAAAGGATCAATGGTTCCATCGGGTACGTGGAGTTCGCCTATGCCCTACAGAACAAGATGTCCCACGCCATGCTAAAGAACAAGGCCGGCAACTTCGTGGGACCGGACATAGAGACCTTCCAGGCCGCGGCAGCCAATGCCGAGTGGGAGAACGCTCCCGGCTACTACCTGGTGCTCACCGACCAGCCGGGAGAAAAAAGCTGGCCCATTACCGGCGCCTCCTTCATCCTGCTTCATAAGAAACAAGAGGACGCTGAAAAAGCCAAGGCGGTCCTGTCGTTTTTCTCCTGGTGCTATAAGCACGGGGATGAGACCTCGGTAAAACTTCACTATGTGCCCATTCCGGACAACGTGGTGGAGCTGGTCAAAAAAACCTGGAAGGAAAAGATCACCTCGAACGGAGAGCCGGTCTGGCATTGAACCGTCTTTCGACGACTTGTCGGAAAGTGATTGAATAAAATTGAGCGTTGAAAAGAAACAGGGTCCGCTGGAAAAGGGATCGGCTCTTGGTAAACAAAGGGCCGATCTCCTGTTTAAAACGTGCGCGGCTGCATGCGCCTGGATCATAGTGCTTATCATGGTTCTCATGGCTGCCGAGCTTATATGGAGCTCGCGGCTTTCCATCTCCGAGTTCGGCTTCAACTTTTTAATATCAGATGCCTGGAACCCGGTAGCCGACAAGTTCGGGGCGTTGACCAGCATATTCGGGACTATTGTGTCCACTGCTTTGGCCATGTTGATAGCGGTGCCGCTTTCCATTGTTACCGCGTTGTTTCTTTCTGAGCTGGCTCCGCCTGCGCTGAGCAGGCCGGTGGGGGCCTGCATCGAACTTTTGGCCGCGATTCCCAGCATCATCTACGGCATGTGGGGACTTTTCGTGATCGCCCCCCTTATGGCCGATCACGTCCAGCCCTTTTTTCAAGAGCGCCTGGGATTTCTTCCCCTTTTCCAGGGACCGCCTATGGGTATCGGCATGTTTACCGCGGGTCTGATCCTGGCCCTTATGATCCTCCCTTTTATTACCTCGGTCAGCAGGGACGTTATCAACATGGTGCCGGCCATGGCCAAGGAGTCCGGGTTCGGTATGGGCGCGACCTCCTGGGAGGTCACCCGGAAGGTCACCATACCCTATGGCCTGCAAGGGATCGTGGGAGCGTGCTTTTTGGGTCTGGCCCGGGCCATAGGCGAAACCATGGCGGTAACCTTTGTTATCGGCAACACCCACAGGATTTCCGCTTCCCTTTTCAAGCCGGCGAACAGCATCGCGTCTACCCTGGCCAACGAGTTCACCGAGGCCTCCGATCCCCTTTACCTCTCCTCCCTTATCGAGCTCGGGCTGGTGCTTTTTCTGATTACCGTGGTTATCCAGTTCATAGCCCACTTCTGGCTCAAGAGAATCAAGCTCCAGCGGGGAAGCGGCTTATGAGACAGCGGTCCATAGTTTGGAGAAAGGGCATGGACGGAACAGTAAAAGTGGCCTCCAGCCTTGCCGCCCTGGTCGCGCTTTTCGCGCTGGGATGGATACTGTTCGAGGTTATAGCAAAGGGCGCGGGAGCGTTTGACTTGCAGTTTTTCACCCGGCTTCCCACTCCCCCCGGAGTTTCCGGCGGCGGGCTGGCCAGTGCCATGGTGGGAACTTTCATGATCACGCTGGTGGCCACTCTGCTTGGTGTTCCAGTGGGTATTTTCGCAGGCATTTATCTTGCCGAGTTCGGGCTCGACTCGAAGTTCTCGGTTACGGTAAGGTTTGTCTCCAACATCATCATGGGCACTCCTTCCATTATAATCGGGGTATTCATCTACGCGCTTATTGTAGCCCGGACCGGCAACTTCTCCGGGTACGCCGGGGGGGTGGCACTGGCCATCATCATGTTGCCGGTGGTGGCCCGGACCACCGAGGACATGCTCTATCTGGTGCCTAATTCCTTGCGCGAATCCGCCCTGGCCCTGGGCTCTCCCCGATGGAAGGCGACCCTGGGAGTAATCTTCCGGGCGGCAAAGTCCGGTCTGCTTACCGGGGTGCTGCTGGCAGTGGCACGGGTGAGCGGAGAAACCGCGCCCCTTCTCTTTACGGCTTTGAATAGCCCTTACTGGCCGAGCGTTTCCATGAACGAGCCAACCGCAAACCTCACCGTCACCATATTCAACTACGCCATGAGCCCCTACTCCGACTGGAAGTCCCAGGCGTGGGGAGCTTCGCTTCTCATCATGATCGTGGTGCTTGGACTCGCGGTATTCTCCCGACTCTTATTCAAAGGAAAAGCCGATAAATGAATAAACAGAACTCCATAATGAAAAACCGGCCGATGATAAAAGAGAGAAACACCAATGTCGGCCCGAACAAGATGTCTTCATCCCCCAAGATGTCCGTCCGGAACCTGGACTTCTTCTACGGCTCCAACCAGGTGCTTTTCAACAACAACCTGGACATCAGCGAGAACCGGGTAACCGCCATCATCGGTCCTTCCGGCTGCGGCAAGTCCACCCACATAAGGGTCTACAACCGCATCTATGAAATCTACCGCGGACACCGGGCCGCGGGGGAAATAATAATGGAGGGGGAGAACATACTGGCGCCCGGCCGGGACGTGCTCGAGCTAAGAAGAAAAGTAGGCATGATATTCCAGCAGCCGACCCCCTTCCCCATGAGCGTGTTCGAGAACGTGGCTTACGGGCTTAAGCTCCATTATAAGATGAGCAAGAACGAGCTGACCGCGATAGTGGAGAAATCTTTGCGTAGCGCCGCCTTGTGGGACGAGGTCAAGGACAGCCTTCGCTCCCCGGCGACCGACCTTTCCGGCGGACAGCAACAAAGGCTTTGCATAGCCCGCGCCATAGCAGTGGAACCCGAGGTCCTGCTCATGGACGAGCCCACCTCGGCCATTGACCCGGTTGCCACCTCCAAGATCGAGGAGCTCATAAGCTCCCTCAAGCAGACCTTCACCATTGTTATCGTAACCCATAACATGCAACAAGCGGCAAGGATTTCCGACTACACCGCCTTCTTCTACCAGGGAAGCATCATCGAGTTTGGAAGCACCGACCAGATATTCACCAACCCGGTAAACAAGCAGACCGAAGATTACATAACCGGAAGGTTCGGATAAGGGAGCAAACATGAGCAAACACTTGAAAGCGGAGATAGACAAGCTCAAAAAGTCGGTCATCGCATTGGGAGCCGTGGTCGAGCAGAGCCTGAGGAACACTATAAGGGCGCTCATTGATCGGACCCCCGAAAAGGCCCAAATAGTGATAGACACCGACCATCAGATAGACACCTCCGAGGTCGAGATCGAGGAGGAGTGCCTCAAGGTGCTGGCCCTGCACCAGCCGGTGGCTATTGATCTCCGGTACATAATGGCCATACTGAAGATGACCAGCGACCTGGAAAGGATCGGGGACCTGGCGGCAAACATTGCCGAGAGGACCGTCTTCATAGCAACCCATGAAAAGGTAAAACTGGATTTCGATTTTTCCCGCATGGCGGAAAAGGTGGAGCGGATGTTGAAAGACAGCCTCGACTCCATGGTGAACATGGATTCCGAACTCGCAAGAAAGGTATGCGAAGCTGACGACGAGGTGGACGACATGCACCGCCGGGTTTTCAAAAAGGTGCAGGAACACATCGCAGAGCGTCCCGACCAGGTGGACATATACGTCAACTTCCTTTCAGTATCGCGGAACCTGGAAAGAATAGCGGACCACGCCACCAACATCGCTGAAGACGTGATCTACATGGTGGAAGGAGAGATAGTAAGACATCGTCTTTAAACCGAACTTCTGCCTGCAAAATAAAGCGGCCGCCTGATATGACAATTTTTTCAGGGGAACTCCATGGGCGGACTCGCTCCCGGCTTCGAGGACCGCGCTCAGCTTTTCCGTCAATACTTCTTTGGGATTTTCTCCAGCATCTTTGGAATTACTTGGTTGCTGGTCCCTCCCGCATTAAAAGAAAGATTTTTTATCGTCTCTTTCAACGGATCAGTCATTTAAATCTACAGATCTCTTCAGCTATGCATGGGAGGGGCACCATGCGGTCCACGCAACCGGTGAAGTTCGCCGCCATGGGCATGCCGAAGACCACGCAGGTGCTTTGGTCCTGCGCTAAGACAGTGGCCCCCGATTCCTTCATGTCTTTGACTCCCAGGGCGCCATCCTTGCCCATGCCTGTCATTATTATCCCCAGCATCCTTCCCGGTCATTCTTTTGCCACAGAACTCATAAGCACATCCACGGACGGGCAGTGAGGGGTGTCATACGGGGTTTTACCCAGATGCACATAAAATCCCTGCTCGGTTTTTCTCATGGTCAGGTGATACCCGCCGGGTGCTATCAGTATCCTTGCCGGCAGAAGCGCGTCCCCTTCCTCAGCCTCTTTTACCTGGACTGCGCACAGCTTGTCCATCCTTTCGGCGAGCGAGCCTGTAAACCCTACGGGCATATGCTGAACCACCAAGATAGTGCCGGTATAGTCCGCCGGCAGTTCTGAGAAGACCTTTTCGAGGGACATGGGCCCGCCAGTGGACGCGCCTACGGCGACGACGTGGGAGGGCGCTCCTTCCGGGACAGGAGGCGTGGGGGGCTTTACTTTCCGGGGTACAGAAGGCTTTTCGGTTTTTATGTCCTCGATTTTTTTAAGGTCAACCCCTGCTACCACCTTGACTTTGTTTACCAGGGTTTCTCCTATATCGAGTATGTCCATATGAGTATGGCACGAAGATTTATCTATGAAGTCCACGGCCCCGAGTTCGAGGGCCCGGAGGGTGACCTCGCCTCCTTCGCTGGTTAGGGAGCTTACCATGAGCACGGGACAGGGGGTGTCCTTCATGATGTGAGTAAGGGCCTCCATGCCGTCCATGCCGGACATCTTGACATCAAGGGTGACCACGTCGGGAGTAAGTTGCTTTACCCTGTCAATGGCTTCTTTTCCGTCTGCGGCGTCTCCCACCACCTTGATCATGGGGTCGGAGCCCAGCATTCGCTTCAAGGCCTTGCGCATGAACGCGGAGTCGTCCACTACCAGGACCCTTATCTTGCCTTTTATTCCTTTTTTCTTCTGCTGGTTCGAGGATTTGTCAACCATGTTTTTAACCCTGACCGCGGCTGTCGCTTTCGAGCTTCTCTTTAAATCTTTGTTTCAGCTCTGCTGTCGGTATCCTGACTATCCGCTTACACTTTCTGCATTTTATCTCGATGGTTTCCGGAGTATGCCGAGCCAAAAGGTTTTTGCACTCGCACCATTCATTGATGCCCTCGCAAAAAGTCACAAGCCTCTTGGGGCTGGATCGGCTTCAGTTAGCCGGTGAAATTATTACTTGGGGTGTTGTCGGGAGTAACATTTCAATTGATTCCTGGAATATTAACAGGACAAGCTCTTTGAAAGCGTAAATCGGGTGCCAAAAAGGCGTTACAGGGCCGGGCGGGACCGGATTTGC
>JAWOBU010000240.1:0-5879 GCA_046484135.1 bacterium | reverse complement strand
CCCAGGCAGGAGCCGGAGAGCGTGATCACTCTTTGCGCGCCGCTTTCGCGGAACAGGCGGGCGATGGAGGCTGCCGCGTGCATAAAGTATTGGCGGTTTCCTTTCCAGTAAAAAGGCAGGCCGCAGCAATGCTCGAGCTCGCCTGCCACGCATATATCGAGGCCAGAAGCCGTGAGCAGAGCGGCAAGCCTTCGAGCGGTCCGGGTGTCTTCTTCGCTCCCCGTCCCGCAACCGGCAAAGAGAAGGGTCTTGGCATTGCCGGAGATGATTTTGTTGACGCCTTGGACGTTTGCGGCAAGGTCAAGAGATTTTCGGGGAGGGTATTTCTTAAGCTCTTCTTCAGGCGTTGACTCGAACTTGAAGGGAGATATTTCGAGTTCGACAAGATGTTCCCGGAGTGTCATGTTGATCCGCTGCCTTTCAGCGTCCATGATGAACTTGCAGGCCACGTCGCAGTAGCCGCAAGCGGTACAGGCAAACGCTGTCCGCGCAAGGGCCTCGTCCGGCTCGATCCGGTTGTCCAGAAGCGAAAGCGCCATGATGCTTTTGCCCGAGCCCGAGTAGCCGTGGAAGTGGTAATACCGTGCCGCGGGGCAGGCGTCGGTAAAATCCTCATGTTTGACCACCGGCAGCGGCACCATCTTGCAAAGCGAACAGCGGAAGCACTTCTCCATGTCTTGCCGGAGCGTGGAAAGCACGTCAAGAGGCCGTTCTGCTTTTGATCCTGTTCCCTTCAATTCCTGCACTTCCGATTGCGTCCCCGTCCTCGCCATTAGTTTATTTCAACCTCGAGGGGATGATAAAAAACCCGGAGCGCCCGCTTTCTGTCTCCCTCAAAGCCGGGCACCACGTAGTTCTCTATGTTGAAGGAATACTTCTCGCTGCCCATCTTCAACAGGTCCACCAGCTTGTAAGCAAAGCCCATGACCCCCGGGTCTTCTTCCGGCGGCTCTTTGCGAGAGAGGTTGTCCTCGTAGTACAAGAGCGCCCGGAAGGGGGCCTTCCGGTCCCACACTCCCCTGAACATGAAGGTCCCCTGCTCGCCGGTGGCCAGCGCCCATTGCAGAGTTTTACGGCTGGAGGCCAGCTTCTTTTCCCGTTTGCTCATGCTCCCGTCCAAGGTCACGCCTTGGGGTTCGATGTTGGAGTAGAACTTCATGCCCAGTGCGTTCCGGTTCAAGTCCCACCCCTGCCTGATGTAGGCGTCGGACGCGACCATGTCCATGCGGAAGGGGATGCTGAGCAGGGAAGGGAACTCGAAGCTGCACGGGTAAAAGCTGCCGTCCACCACTACCGACGGCGACTTGAGCGACAGCAGAAGGTTGAGGCGGGTGCTGGTCTGCCGGATCACCCGGACCGGTCCTTTTATCACTCCCAGGACCTCGGTGCTGAAGTCCTCCTCCGTGCGGAGCAGCTTCACGCTGCCGGCCAGGACCTCCACGCCGGAGCGCATCTTGATCCGGTCCATGATGTCAGTATCATTGCCGCCCGCGGCCCGGTGGACCATAAAGCCGCTTATGAACACGTTCTTCTTGGGGAAATGAAGCGTGTAATAGGGAGAGACCACTTCGTCGCTGTCTTCGTGTTCCATATATTTCATGTAGCGCTTGGTCGAAAGTGGAGAGGGAGACTCGGGGAAGTAAACCAGGTACACCCAGCCGGCGGCCCCGCTCTGCGGGTCAATAAGCTTGATTTCATGGAACGAACAGCGCTCCGGAAAATCGTCCGCGCTGCCGTGGTCGCCCGCGTCCATGGCCATGAACACCAGCTCGTCGTTTTGGTCCAGGCGCCCCTGGTCTGCGTCGCGGTCTTCGGTCCCGTCCGGCCTCTTCATTACATAATCGCCTTCCGGAGTGCGCTCGTCCACCTGGAAGGGGACCGCCTTCGGCCGGCCGTTCTCTATCGCCATAAGCCGGAGGCCGCGGATGGGCCTGCCCGTAAGCTCCGGCAGTTCCTTTCCTTCGATCACCACCTTGTCCATTATCCGGTCTATGCTCATCCGGTCCCGGCCGGTTTCGGTGCGGCCCGGCGGCAGCAGCAGGAGAGCGGTTGCCAGCAATATAACGACCACTGTAAGCTCGGGTGCCGGTTTTGTCATGGCAGCCTCCTCTGGCCCACAATGGCGGAGTTATCCGCTGCGGGCTGTTTTTGTAATAACCTGCTTGCCCGTCGGCTCCGCTTATGATAGCAGTAATAACAGTTGTTATCGAAACCGGGTTGCCTCCGTTCGGGCCGGGAAACTTTTCCGGGCCTTGCAGGTGAAAACCCGATATCAAGGGAGGGAGCGAGATGGACTCCATGGAGAAGCTCAAGGAGCTTTTCAAAAGCGGGATACCCTTTGCGGCCCGCGCCGGCATTGAGGCCGCCCGGATGGAGAAGGACGGCATAACCCTTAAGATGCCGCTTGATCCGAACCGCAACCACATCGGCACCATGTACGCGGGGGCCCTGTTCACGCTGGCCGAGATGATGGGCGGGGCCGTGGCCATGGTTTACTTCATGGAGCATGGCTTGGTGCCTATCGTCAAGGGCCTCAACATCAAGTTCGTGAAACCGGCCAAGACCGACATCACCACCACCTGGCACATGGAGAACGATGAAGTAGAGCACGTGGTGGCGGACTGCAAAGAGCACGGCAAGTCCGAGTACACCATCAACCTGGAGCTTGAAGACAAGGACGGGGTTGTAGTGGCCGTAAGCGAAGGCTTCTACCAGGTGCGGGGCTCCTGGAAAAGGTAGCGGTTTATGTGCCACGGCTTTGTCCTCCCTCATGGCCGGTCCTCGGGGTTGATGAGGTACTCGTCAATGCCTACGCCCTTCTCGCCGGTGTCCCGGTTTTCAAAGTCTGCGAAGTTCTCGTGGATCACCACTCCCCCGGGCTTGTCCGTCATGGGCAGGAACAGGGATGAGAACTTGTTCGAGTTGAGCCGCCATTTGCCTCCTTCCTCGTCTATGCCCAGAAAGGTGGACGAAGCGGGCACGCCTTCCTCGAAGTCGGTGTTCTCCACTTTCATCCGTTTTATGCGCAGGTTGACTTGTTCGGTGAAAACAAAGCCGGAGCCGATATATGCCTTGCCGATGACGGCACGGTAGAGGTTTACGGTCTTGTCCTCGAACTGTGCCGCCACCCAGTTCCAGCCGGTGATCCTGGACTCGTTCCTGTACCCCCAGGAGTGGTCGCGATGGCCGAAGCATTCGATCTCCCGTTTCTTTCCGTCCCTCGTGAGCTCGCCTTTCGCCGAGAGCGCCTGTTCGTAATGCTCGAGCGCCGCCGCCTTGCCTCCCGAGCCCGGCCGTTCCTGGCGATGTAGTTGCCGGTGCGGTAGTCGCCGTGGACCAGGCACGGGCTATCACACACGACCAGGTTGTCGAAAAGCCAGGCAGAGGCATACGCCACTATGGGATGAGAGCCGAACCCGGCCCGGTCAATCACTTCCTTCCATCGTTCCACCTGGAGGCGGGCAGCGCCGGTGCCCGGTCCGGGGTCTTCCAAAAAATCGAGACCGAGCGAGCGCCAGTTTGCGTTATGGATGGCGGCGATGTTTTTGACGAAGTCCCGGGCGAGGCTCTCCCGCTCGGCGTCGTCCGGAATGAGCTTCCAGTCGGGGTCCAGGTTTATGGACCAGAAGTGGACGTGGCCCTCTACCTTGTCCATGACGTAAAAGGGCAGGCCGAGCACCTGTGGGTCGGGCTCGTACCAGCGCGTGCGGGGCACGGCAACCGGGGTGTTTGCAAGAGCTGTGAGTACGCGGTACTCGATTGATGCGTCGTAGGGATCGAGGAGGCCCGCTTCCGGTTCCTTCCTGATGATGATCTCGTCGGTTATGGCGCGACCATGCTTTTGATAGGCCACTCCGATGCTGTAGGTCTCCATGGACCAGCCTTCCAGGTTCTGCCACAAGCTGGTGATCTCCAGGCCGGGCGCTTCCAGCTTATTGGCCAGGTACTCTCTGAAGTCCGGCCAGTAATCGGTGTCGGGCATGGGTTCCTCCGGTGCCGGTGCTTGCTTTTTATTTGACAAGAGCCGCTGAACCTGCATATTCTTCATAACAACTGTTATTTATATTGTCAAGGCCGGCTGGCGATTTTCTATTGACAAGGTGAGAACGTTTGTTATATTGACCAAACCGGCCAAAGATAACAGTTGATATCTGAGTTGCCGGAGTCATGATCGGACAGAAAAACAGGGGGAAAGAATGAAGATCGTCATTGTCGGCGCCGGTGCCGTTTTTGTAGTCGGAGTAATGGCCGACTTTGACCCCCGGCACGTCGGTTATGCTGTCCGTGGCCGACATTTCCAACTCCTGCTCCTGTTCTTAATGGGTGTTCTCTTATGCCTTTCCATCCGCAAGAAATCTTCAACCTCTGTTTTTATGAAGGGAACTCTGCATGACATGATTCCATGAATCCGGGCTTCTTGCAAAAAAAACGCAAACGGAAAAAGGGAGAGAGTTCCCTGTTTGTGTGCCTGTCTGCCGTGTCCGGCAAAGGCAGGCGGAACGCACGGGCAGGCAGGTCTCGGTCCTGTGGTGCGTTTCGGCACTGATGATCGCGAGCAGGAGCTCGCTCCCACTGCAAGCGTCGCTATTTACCAAAAACAATTTCGATCTCTTTTCCCTTTTCCTGTGCGAGCGGTTGTAATTTTATGCCGCTCACCACTTGAATCGTTATTTAAGGTAAGATATTATCTATTGCTAAATGCACACCATTCTCATAGTAACCAAAGATGAAAAGATGGCTTCTACTCTCCGGAGCTGTCTGGGTGAAACAGAGTATGACTTCGAGACCGCAAAGGACCGCGAATCGGGTCTGGAAAAGTTCGTCGAACGGCAGAGTTCGGCACTTTTCATTGACTTGGACAGTTTAGCTTCGTCCGGCCAGGACATCCATCATATTGATTACGCCAAAGCCTTCCAACCGTTTCGGGACGTCTTCCCCCTGACTCCCATTGTAGTGATGTCTCCCCAGAACAATATTCGCGAGCTGGTGCGGGCGGTGAAGGAAGGGGCCAACGATTACCTTATTTCACCGATCAAGTCGGAAGAAGTGCGTCTGGTCATGGAGAATGTATGGAAGGCGGTGAGAACTTATTCCGAGCTCGATTATTTCCGCGAACAATTCTGGAAAGACGAGTCCCTCACCACTGTCCTGACTCAGAGCCCGACGATGCAAAAAGTTTTCGATCAAATCCAGTCGGTAGCGCCGACCCTGACCACTGTCCTTTTGACCGGAGAGACGGGAACGGGCAAGGGCGTCATGGCCAAGCTTATCCACCGTCACAGCAACAGGAGCCAGAAACAGTTCATCAGTGTTCATTGCGGCGCCATCCCCGAAAACTTGATCGAAAGCGAACTGTTCGGCCACGAAAAAGGCGCCTTCACCGGCGCGACCACGAAAAAACTGGGCAAGTTCGAAATCGCCCAGGGCGGTACCCTTTTCCTCGACGAGATCGGGACCATCTCCCCCTCCATCCAGGTCAAACTCTTACAGGTGTTGCAGGAAAAAATCTATTCCCGCGTCGGGGGGGAGGCGACCATCAAATCGGACGTGCGTATCCTCGCGGCGTCCAACCTCGACCTTTCGGCCGCCATCAAGGAGGGAGATTTCCGGGAGGACCTCTATTACCGGCTGAATGTCTTTCCCGTCGAGGTCCCGCCGCTTCGGGAGCGGGCCGACGACATTCCCTTGCTGGTGCAGGAGTTTCTGGAAAAATGCAATCGCGAACACAGCAAGAAGATTCTTTCGGTCCATCCCAACGTCATGGAGGCCTTGATGAGATACCCCTGGCCCGGGAACATCCGCGAGCTGGAGAACCTGATCGAGCGGGCCCATATAGTGGAGCAATCACGGGAGCTCACCCCGGAGAGCTTTCCCGGCGA
>JAWOBU010000124.1:0-5245 GCA_046484135.1 bacterium | reverse complement strand
CAGACAGGCACGCAGACAGGGAGCTCGCTCCTTCCACAGATGGTGAAACTTCATATTTGGCCCCTGCTTGCGGTCGGTAAAAAGATCATTATAATATGGCGGAAAGCTCTAAGGGGGCGCGGCTGTTTTATTATGAAGATACTTATTATCGGCGCCGGGGAGGTTGGTCATCACCTGGCCCGGGTATTATCTGCCGAGAACCACCAGATAACCATGGTGGACCTTGACTCCGCCCGTCTCGCGCGGCTGGAGGATCAGTTGGACATCAAGGGGGTGGCGGGCCACGGCGCTTCCGCGAGCGTGTTGGAGCGCGCCGGCGGCTGGGGCGCTGACATAGTTCTTGCCGTAACCAACAGCGACGAGACCAACATGCTGGCGTCTTACTTCGCCAAGGTGCAGGGGGCCAAGCGGACCATCGTCCGCATCCGTCAAGGCGACTTTCTGGCGTATCACCGTTATTTTTACCGGAACGTTCTTGGTGTGGACTCGATCCTGGTTCCGAACGAGCTTTGCGCGCAGGAGATCATCGAGCTGGTGCGGGCGCGTCAGGCGGTGGCTGTTGAGAACTTTGCGGAAGGGCGGGTGCAGATGCGCCAGGTGCAGGTAACGGACAAGTCTGCGTGGGCCAACCAGAAGCTCGCCCGGATCAAGATGCCTCCGCAGACCCTGGTCACCGCCATCGTGCGGGGCCGGGAGATACTGATCCCCAACGGCGACTCCCGGATCATGCCGGAGGACGAGTTGTTGGTGATCGGTAAGACCAACCAGATGGACCAGTTGGACAAGTACGCTACACGCAGGAAGTTCGAGCCGCGGCTGGTCATCATAGTGGGCGGCGGCGAGCTGGGCTTTTCCGTGGCCCAGTACCTGGAAGAGACGGAAATCCGGGTCAAGCTTATCGAGGAGAACCGCGGGCGGGCCGAGTACCTTTCCGGCGAGCTCGACGACGTGGTGGTGGTCCACGGCGACGGTACGGACGCGGCGCTGTTGCGGGAGATCGGCGCGGACCACGCCGACGTTTTCATCTCGTCCTCCGGCATTGACGAGAAGAACCTGATGAGCTGTCAGCTCGCCAAGAACATGGGGGCCAAGAAAGCCATCGCCCTGGTAAAGAAGCCGGACTACGTAACCATCTACCAGCAACTGGGTGTGGACGCGGCCATCAGCCCCCGTCTGCTGGTGGCCCAGAGCATCCTCCGCTACGTTCGGAGCGGGGCCATCGCCTCGCTGGCGGTGATCGGCGAGGGCAAGGCCGAGGTCATCCAGATGAGGGCCTCGGACGACAGCAAGATAGCCTCGGCGCCGCTTACCAAGGTCGGCTTCCCGCGGGGGGCCATCATAAGCGCGGTGTCCCGGAATGGTGAGGTGTTCATCCCCGACGGAGACTCCCGGATCAAACCGGGCGACGACTGCATCATCTTTACCTTTGTCCAGACACTTCCCCAACTGGAGAAGTTCTTCTCCGGAAAACGCAAGTCGTTTCTAAACTCCTTGACCGGCGGGCAAAAGTGAACTTTCGATACGTGGCCAAAGTACTGGGGATGCTGCTAGCCTTTCTGTCGGCGACCATGGCGCTGCCCCTTATCTGGAGCGCGGGCGCAGGAGAGACCGCCATGGTCCTCAACTTCTGCTGCTCCATGGCCATCGGCCTGGTGGCGGGAGGACTGCTTTTTCTTTACGGCCGCAAAAGCACTTCCGATTTTTACCGCCGGGAAGGGCTGGCGGTGGTAAGCCTGTGCTGGATCGCGGGCGCCGCGGTGGGCGCGCTTCCCTACTTGTTCTGCCCGGAGTTCAACCCCGCCGGAGGCTTCGTGGACGCTTACTTCGAGTCCATGTCCGGCTTTACCACCACGGGCTCCACCGTGCTTGCCGACATAGACGTCCTGCCCCGGGGCCTGGTGTTATGGCGTTCCTTCACCCAGTGGCTCGGCGGCATGGGGATCGTGGTGCTTTTCGTGGCCGTGCTTCCCGCCTTGGGAGTGGAGGGCAAGCACCTCTATCGGGTGGAGATTCCCGGCATCCAGAAGGAGGGTGCCCTGCCCCGCATACGCGACGCCGCCAGCCTGTTATGGAAAATCTACGTGGGCCTCACCGTGGCTGAAATCATCCTTCTCATGCTCGGGGGATTGAACTTTTACGAATCCATCAATCACACCTTTACCACCCTGGCCACCGGCGGGTTCTCGACCCGGAACGAGTCCATCGCCGCAGAGCAGTTCCAGGGGACTTACTTTCCCGTGGTTTTCATCATCTTCATGGTCCTGGCCGGGACCAACTTCTCGCTTTTCATTGCCTGCATGCGGGGCCGGTTCCGGGACATGTTCCGGGACGTCGAGTATCGCGTCTATCTCGGCAGCCTTGTGTTGGCAATAATATTAATAGCCTTTTTCCTTGTCATAGAAAACGCTGTTCCTCTCGGACAGGCTATAAAGGACTCCGCTTTTCAAGTGACTTCCATCCGCACAAGCACGGGATATGTAACCGCTGATTTTGATAAATGGCCCCAGTTCGCCCGGGGCTTGCTGGTGGCCTTCATGTTCATGGGAGGATGTGCCGGAAGCACCAGCGGCGCCGTCAAGGTCGCCCGCATCATCGTGGTTTTCAAAATGGCCTCCCTCCAGGTGCAGAAGTTTTTCTTTCCCCGCATGGTCAAGCAGGTCAAGATAGGAGGCAAGGCGATTCCGGAGGACACCCTGAACGCGGTGGCGGGCTTCTTTATAATTTACGTGGGAGTCTGGGCTCTGGGGACCCTTTTCATGGCCACTATGTCTCCCGATTTGGACACGGCGGCCTCCTCCGTCATCACTACCATGGGAAACGTGGGACCGGGTCTGTCCGAAGTGGGAGCGGTGGAAAACTTCAAGTGGATACCGGCGCACGGAAAGATGTTCCTCTCCCTGTGCATGGTGCTGGGAAGACTGGAGCTCTTTACCGTCCTGGCCCTCGTGGTGCCCGCCTTCTGGAAAGAGTGAGAAAGGAAGTTAAAACACATGTGCCATAAGCTCGACCCTCGGTTCTTTGAAGAGCTCATCCGGATGGACCCGGCCGACGTGTGTAAGCGGGCCTTGTGTGACTATGATACCGAAACCCGTACCTACCTTATTCACGCCTGGGGCGCCGATTACCGCGTGAACCCGCAGACCCGCGACATAGGGCCTTGCGAGCAAAACGTCCCGCCCGTGAACACCGAGACGGGTCTGTCCATTATCTTTTATCTCCTCAAAGCCTCGGACGCGGAGCTAAGCGGCGAGTGGATATCCGAGAAGGAGCTTACCGGCGGGACCACCTTTTTCCGGGGGCCGCACGCCGTTCCCGTTCATCTTATTGAAGAAAGGTTCGGGGAAGACATGGAGTCGTTTCGAAAGGTATGTGAAGGACTGGGGGGCTCACCTCTTTCTTTGGCGGACGTTTCCTTCCGCTTTCAAATCCTCCCCCGCGTGCCGGTGGCCGTGCTTTTCTGGCCCGCGGACGACGAGTTCGAGGCCCGCGCCCGCCTGCTCTTTGATGAAAGCATCGAGCTCCACCTTCCCCTCGACATCATCTTCGGCATCTCGGAGGAGCTGTGCTCCCGCATCGCCGGAAAAAGCGCCGCGGCGAGCTGGTACTAATGTAGTGGATCATATATAATTGCTTTTTGTCGGGCCTCGCCCTTACAGGGCTTATATTCGATTCGTCAAATATTTTCCCGGGGCTTACGCCCCGGGCTTTAGGCCGCCGTCCCGTTGGGACTCGATAGCCTCGAATCCGCGCCCTGAAAAGGGCGGAAGGACTATAGCCCAGGGCGCAAGCCCTGGGATAATGGTTAAAAAAACAAAAAGCCCTGAATGGGCGAGGGAAAGCGATTATCGCAGAGGTGCTCTGGTAACCTTTAAACGGATGTCATAAGGGGCAATCAGAGTGATACGGAACGCTAGCTCGTGCCTTTTTCCCGGTCCTCTTCCCGGAAATAGTTGATGGTGAGCTCGAGTCCTTTTTCCAGTCCCACTTCCGGCTCCCACTCCAGGAGCTTCCTGGCCAGGGATATGTCGGGCTTTCTCTGTTTGGGATCGTCCACCGGAAGGTCCTTGAACTCGATCTCGCTCTGACTGCCGGTAAGCTCGATTATTTTCCCGGCGAAATCGAGTATGGTCATCTCTTGCGGGTTCCCCAGGTTCACGGGCAGGTCGTAATCGGAGAACAAGAGCCGGTAAATCCCTTCCACCAGGTCGGACACGTAGCAGAAGCTCCTGCTTTGGGAGCCGTCTCCGAACACGGTCAGCTTTTTTCCGTGCATTGCTTGGTCTATAAAGGTGGGGACCACCCTTCCGTCCAGCCTCCGCATTCGTGGCCCGAAGGTGTTGAATATCCGCACGATCCTGGTGTCCAGTTTATGATGTCGGTGATAGGCCATGACCAGCGCTTCGGCGAACCGCTTGGCCTCGTCGTACACCCCGCGCGGACCGATGGGGTTTACGTTTCCCCAATAGTCCTCCTTCTGGGGATGGACCAGGGGATCGCCGTAAACCTCGGAGGTGCTGGCCAGGAGCAGACGGGCGCCCTTGGACAAAGCCAGTCCCAGCGCCTTGTGGGTCCCCAGGCTCCCCACCTTCATGGTCTGGATGGGAAGCTCCAGGTAGTCAATGGGGGACGCAGGGGAAGCGAAGTGAAGAACGTAATCCACCGGACCCGGCACGTGGATGTAATTGGTTACGTCCTGCTTGAAAAAAGTGAAGCGGGAGTCACGGAAAAGATGGGCGATATGGTCCATGTCGCCCGTGATAAGGTTGTCCCAGCATAAAACCTCGAAGCCCTCCGCCAGAAAGCGCTCGCAAAGGTGCGAGCCGATAAAGCCCGCTCCGCCGGTTATCAGAATCCGCCTGTTGGCCATGGTCGTCCTCCTTCCGACTATGATTATATATCCGACGGAGGCCGCGGTAAAACGGGGCCGCTCGCGCATCCGGAGTCAAGCCTTTTTAGTGGACAGCATGCATGGGAACGAAAAAATGCGCGTATGCTCCGGGCGGGGTCAACAGGCTGGTCGTAGTGAAGTTCCCCCATTTTTTATGACCGGTCAGTCCCTCCACCAGCATCTACGGCAATCAGGACGTTTCTCTTAAGTTTCCAATCGGCCACATACAACTCTTCTTTGTCAAATGGACTACACCACTCGGCCATCCGGATAGCCCACACAACTCGTTGTGTGGGCAGACTCACGAAGTGGGTCTGCAGGTACATTGTAAAAGATGTTTGCCGCACCCCTCCGGCA
>JAWOBU010000015.1:0-19736 GCA_046484135.1 bacterium | reverse complement strand
TTAGAGTCTTTTGCTTGCCGGAAAAGCGATAAGAGAACCGCCACGACTTGGCGCCGGTCGTGCTTACGAATAAGAACAAACCCTGTCCGTCGCCCAGCTTGTAGGATTTTTCAGACGGCTTTGCGTTCCTTACCTTGGCATCCGATAGCTTCATGACCCACCTTCCTTTCGCCCGGGATTCACACCCACGTTCCAATACACGATACCAACAGCACCTTTCACGATGCCCACAATAATACCAACAAAATGTTGGCATGTCAAGGGAATTCTTGGGATGATCCTGGACGGGATGGCTGGCCAACTCATTGATTTTATTGGACGAAATGAAGGTTATTGGACGTCCTGGAAAGTATAAGTGGTGGGCCGTCAGGGACTCGAACCCCGAACCCACTGATTAAGAGTCAGTTGCTCTGCCAGTTGAGCTAACGGCCCGTGTGAGAAGTTAACGGGAATATGAATGTAGCACCATAAGGATGCGAAGTCAAGGGGCGAGAGGCCCGGGCCCGGAAAGCACGCGGTGTCGGGAAGGGCGGGCTTCATGTTTTGCGGCGGGGAGCTCGGCGGGTTAGGTGCGGTCATGCAAGAGACGCGCTCAACTTTCCTTTTTGTTCGAGCTGTTCGGTAAAGCTGTTGCGATGTTGCTATGGACAACAAGGCGGGAAGTAAGGTATCATATGATAATGGATCATTTAGCTTTGGAAGCCGGCAGGTTGAATATCGCTGTTTGCGGTGCTGGTGATTGCGAGGGTGAGACCGCGGAGCTTGCGCGTCGGGTTGGAGAGGGGTTGGCGCGTGCGGGCGCGGTTGTTATTTGCGGCGGTTTGGAGGGCGTGATGGAGGCTTCCTGCCGGGGCGCTTTTGAGGCGGGCGGTCTTACAGTGGGTATACTGCCGGGCGGGAGCTTGCTGGATGCGAACCGTTTTGTAAAGGTGGCCGTGGCGACCAACTTGGGGGAGTCCCGGAACGCGGTCATCGTTCATTCCGCTCTTGCCGTGATCGCAATCTCCGGCGGTTACGGCACGCTTTCGGAGATCGCGCTGGCCCGGAAAACGGGCAAGCCGGTGGTATCATTGCATAGCTGGGAGATGGGCCCTGATATCATCAAAGCCGAAGACGCGGACGAAGCCGTGAAGCTGGCGCTGGAAGCTGCGGAACCAAGAAGACGAAGCGTTGAGTAAAGGCCGGTTTTAAAAGTCAGGAGAAAGTTCTTTATAAAAAACCTGCCGGTCATGAAAGCGGGAGAGGCGGGATGCAAAAAGGCGGGCGCTACTGTGGATTACGGGTTCTGGCTTTAGGAGCCGCCCTGTTCCTTTTCGCTCCCGCCTGTGTCAAGCGTGCTCCCCGGTCGGGCGATCAGGAGAAAACCGCAAAAAAGAACAGCTCCGAGGACGGGGAAAGATGCGGTCTTATCTGTACCATCAAGAAGCAAAGCCGGGAGAGGGAAGAGGAGAGTAATAAGCGGGGTAGAAGCTCCGATGAGGGCCACAACTGGCTCCGGCGCGACAAGGATGAAAAGGAAGGGGAGGGTTCCCGGGCCGGCCATGGCAAGGGAGTATATCACACCGTCAAGAAGGGTCAGACCTTATGGCGCATCTGCCATACTTACGGCGCTGACATAAAAGAGGTCTCCCGCGTAAACCGTATCAGCGACCCGGGGCGTCTTTCGGTGGGGCAGAAGATATGGATACCCGGGGCGGAAGGCGTAAAGACGGTGCCGCGGGCAAGTCCGGGAAGCGGGGGAGGAAGACGGGACCAAAACTCTCCTCCGACTAAACACGTCGACCTGCTTTTCCCGGTGCCGGGCGGCAAGGTATCTTCCGGCTATGGAAACCGGGACGGCCGGATGCACGAGGGGATTGACATATCGGCTCCGCGCGGCTCGCGGGTGGTAGCCGCTGACGACGGGAAAGTGGTGTACTCGGACGACACCATCCGTGGCTACGGCAACATGATCATCATAAAGCACGCCGGCAACATCTCCACGGTTTACGCCCACAACAGCAGGAACCTGGTCGGGACCGGCGAGATCGTCAAGCGGGGCCAGAAGATAGCGGAGGTGGGAAAGACTGGCCGTGCCACCGGCTGTCATCTTCACTTCGAGGTCCGGGTGGGTGAAAAACCCGCTGATCCCGGTTATTATCTGTCCCGGTAGCAGTTAATCCGATTGGGAAAAAGTTTCCAGGAACAAGGAGGAAGGTTTATGGAAGATTTGAAGAAGTCCATTCGGCAGGTACCGGACTTTCCCAAAGAGGGGATTCTTTTCTACGATATAACCACCCTGCTCTCCGAGCCGGCCGCCTTTCAAAGGGTGGTGGACCACCTGGCGGAACGATATGAGAAAAACAAGCCGGACCGGCTGGTGGCGATTGACGCGCGCGGTTTTATCTTCGGGGGAGCCTTGTCTTACGTTCTTGGTGTGGGGCTTACTCCGGTGCGGAAGAAAGGCAAGCTTCCGTGGGAGACGGTTACCGCGTCTTACGAGCTCGAGTACGGCCTGGACGAGGTCGAGATGCACCGGGACCAGGTATGCTCGGGCGAGCGGGTGGTGGTGATAGACGACCTTCTTGCCACTGGCGGCACAGCCCGGGCGGTGGCCGAGCTTGTCAAGCAGTGCGGCGGCGAGGTCATGGAGTATGCTTTTTTGATCGAGCTGGATTTTTTAAACGGCAGGGAGAAGCTGGGAGGCTTCCCGGTGTACTCGATCCTGCACTATAGCGAGTAGGTTAAAGGTGAGTGCTTAAATGGAGAAAAAGGTTGGTCTGTTCGCTGTAATCGTAATCTGTCTGGGTCTTCTGGTGTATCTTTCCGCAAGCGGCCCGCCGGAACACTTGCCTCCCCCTCCGCTGCCGCAGACTTCAGGCGGGTCCGGGCACTCAACGGGCCAGGGTGGGCAGGCCCAGGACATGAAAGCCCCGGACTTTACCCTGCCCTCCCTGGAAGGGGAAAGCTATTCCCTGTCCGCGCTCAAGGGAAAGCCGGTGATCATAAACTTCTGGAGCCCTTCCTGCGCGCCCTGCATCGTGGAGATGCCCGCTTTCCAGAAGTTGTACGAGTCCATGCCGGCCGAGTCTTTGCATATCCTTGCCGTTACATCCGGGCCAAAGGCCAGAGCTCAAGAGATAAAAAACGAGTACGACCTGGATTTCCCGGTGCTGCTGGACAAGGACTCCCGCGTGGAGAGGCTCTACCAGGTCCGGTCCTATCCCATGACCTATATAATCGGACCGGACGGAAAAGTCAGGCAGGCCTTTCCCGGAGCAGCCGACTGGAGTCATTCCTCGGTGATCCGCTACCTAAAAAGCCTGGCCGGCCAGAACCCCTGACCTCCGAGCTTCCCGGAATCCTTTGTCGGAGAAAAATATGAAAAAAGTAAAGTACGTTTTTCTTATCGCCGTTATTATTTCTTTGGCGGGGGATCCTTTACTTCTCGCGGAGCCGGAGAACGCGAAGGCCCCCGACTTTACCCTTGACTCCCTGAGAGGAGAAACCTATACCCTGTCCGGGCTTCAGGGAAAAGTGGTGCTGGTAAATTTCTGGTCATCCACCTGCAAGCCCTGTCTTTTGGAAATGCCGTCCTTCAACAAGCTCTACAAGAAGATGGAAGACAAGCCCTTCGAGATACTGGCGGTTACCGCGGATCCGCGCTCCATGGCGGAAAACGCGGTGGAAGACAGGGACCTGGACCTGCTCTTCCCGGTGCTCTTGGACCCGGAAGGAAAAACAGCTCAAAAGTACGAAGCTTATAACATGCCCACCACCTATATCATCGCGCCGGACGGGACCATAGACAACAAGGTCCTGGGAGCGGCCAACTGGGCGGACGACTCGGTGATCGAGTACATCAACGAGCTGATCGAAGAGAACAAGAAGCAGAAAGATAAAGAGGAAGATAAAAATTCCGGGCAGGGAAAATGACGGAAATCGCGACTGAAGTCGCTCGGACAGTACACCTCATTTCAGGATTGACAAAGTAACAGATTAACGGGAAGCGGGATTACAGATGAGGGAGATGAACTCCTCGAGCACCCGGTAGAACTTCTCGACTTGTCTGAGGTCCACCCATTCGCCGGTGCCGTGGATGTTTTCTCCGCCGGGACCAAACACTGCCGCGGGTATGCCGTGCTCGGTAAAGTGGCGGGCGTCTGACGAGGCGTGCTTGTTAATGAACCCGGGATCATATTTCAGCACGCTGGTAGCGGCCTGCCGCAACCGTTTGAGATGGGGGTCCTCCGGCTCGGTAAAAAAGGCCTTGCCTTCTTCCACCACCCGCGGGTTCAATTCCGGCGCCGCATTCTTGATCCGCTCCAGGATTTCCTCCGGTCGGTCCATGGGAACGAAGCGGATGTCCAGCCTGCATTTGCACCGGTCCGGAATCCGGTTTACCGACTCGCCCGCACTGAGCACGGTGGGCGCCATGGTGGTCTGCCACTCGTAGGGCTCCGGGTCGCCGAAGACCTCCCATACCGCGGGGAACTGCTGGAAGAAGCTGAAGATGGCGTTCTCTCCCTCCCACGGTCGAGCCGAGTGGCCGGCGGTGCCGCGCGCTTCCAGCTCGATCCCCAGCATCCCCTTGGACTGGTTGGCCACCGCCAGTCCGGTGGGCTCGCCCGCGATCGCGAACTCGCATTTGAACCCGCTCTTCAGGATATGGGCGGTGCTCTTGTGGCCTCCCATCTCCTCGTCCCCGCTTATCATCAGGGCCACCGGAGGCGGGTTCTCCCTTTTATTAAGCTCGGCGCAAAGGACCATCATGGCGGCCAGCGAGGTCTTCATGTCCGCGGAACCACGTCCGTAAAGCCGGTCCGCTTCCTGCCGCGGCCGGAAGTCGCTGGCGATGGACTCGACCACGTCGTAATGGCCGTTCAGACAGAGCACGGGCTCGCTCGAACCGGTCCGCACCACCAAGCTCCGAACGTCTCCCGGCTCCCAGACCTCGCAAGCAAGACCCCGGTCGCGGAAAAACTTCTCGATGTAATCGGCACACGCCCGCCGGTCGCGGGGACGTTTATGTACGGAAGGAAACTTGATAAGGTCAACAGCGGTCTTTACTATTTTGTCAATCATCTCCGGCAACTACACCCGAACCCAGGATCAGATCATTGTAAAAGAAAAACCGGACAAGTCAACCTCACTGCGAGGTGGGAATTTCCCCTTTTTCCTTGGTTGCAGGAAAGCCCGGACTGTGCTAATTATAGTTTTATCCTGGCAGGATATCGGTGGCGGTTGTAAAGACCATGGACACTTGGAGATCAGAGGAACTCATAAGGGATTTTTACCGTTCGCTTCACAAGGCGGGAGTTTCGAACCACACTGCTTCGCGCCACCGGGACAAGCTTCGGTTCTTTCTTCACGCTTACCTTATGGAGGAATGGCCGCGGGAGCTGGACCGGGTTGACGGCGAGGTGATCCGGGACTTTCTCGGCTCCTGGTTTTTGCGTCACGTGGGGGGCTCCAAGTCCGACGTGATCGGCTACCTGGGCACCTTCCGCCGCTTTTTCGACCACCTTTATCAGACCGGCCGCCTAAGCCAGCCCGAGCTTGAAGACCTGCTCGCCGTTTGTACGAGCAAGGAGTTTTTTCTGGCCTGCTTTGACGAGTACTTCAACCCTTTCCCGGACGCCTGGGAGGACTTCTCGCAAGGCCGTCCCTCTCTTAGACATGTTGACCCGCCGGGACACAGCGTCCATCACCCGGTGGACCGGCAGTTATGGATGCTGGTCCGAAACCTGGAAAGGCCCCAGCCGCCCGCGATCCTGGACTTCGCCCTGTTTCTGGATTACCTGTCCTACAACACCGTGGGTCTTACCCGGGCCCATTCTCACATTCCGGTGCGACACATCCGGAGAATGAACCAGCGCTTTACCCGGCCGGAAGAGCTTCCTTCCCGCACTCGCATGGAAGCTTCCTCCCGCGTCAAGTGGTTCTATCACCTGGGCCTGACCTTGCACCTGTGCCGGGTCGGCAAGAAGAACGTCATGGAAGTTACGCCGCTTGCCGAGGCCTTCCTGGACCTGGACGCCGACACCCAGCTCGCCATCATCCTGGACGCCACCTGGAACCATCTGAACTGGTCAGACCTGGGAATGGCGGAAACGCGCAAGGTCTCAGAGTGGGCCCAGGAGCATAAAGAAGGGTTTGCCGCTCTCCTTTCCGATCTTACTCCCCACCGGCACGTGCCGCTCGACAGCGACCCCGGGGTAGAGAGGGAGGAGGCCCTGATGGCCCGCTACATTTACTTTCACGACGTGGTGGAAAACGTCCTGCTCTATGCATTGCGCGAGTGCGGAGTGCTCGAGTACACCCGCAGAAGCGAAGGGGATGCCCAAATGCTCCAGATCAAGTCGCTTGCCATGAGCCGTTTCGGACGGCAGGTAATGAGGCTCTACGCCCGGCGGGACGCGGGTCGGGGAAGCACCGCGGAAAACACGCTGATCAAGCTGCAGGAAAATCTTCTGTTCTCCTGAAAGGTCCCACAAGAACCCGGCCCGCTCTTTTTTGTCTTTTCCTTCAGCTTTCCCCGAGCTTGTCTTTGACCTCGCCCATCCTGCGCATCAGGGCATCAGGTTCTATGGTCTGGTTTCCTTCCAGGTAGTTCTGCGCCAGGGCCACGTAGGACAGGGCCCCGGCCTTGATCCTCTGTTCCTGCCCCTCTTTGCCGGGCTTAACCTGGGCGGGCAGGCCGGCCACAAAAGAGCCGGGAGGGACCTCGGTGCCTTCCTTTACCACCGCGCCCGCGGCAACTATGCTGCCCCGGCCGATACGGGCCTTGTCCAGCACCGTGGCGTTCATGCCGATTATGCAGTTGTCCTCTACCGTGCAGCCGTGCAGCACCGCGCCGTGTCCCACTGTTACAAAGTCGCCTACCTCGACGCCGTCCGAGGGAGTGGAATGAAGCACGCAACAGTCCTGGATGCTGGTCCCTTTTCCCACCCTGATGGGCGAAAAATCTCCCCTTATGGAGGACGAAGGCCACAGGCTCGAGTACTCGCCCACTTCCACGTCGCCCGCCTGCGACGAGTCAGGATGAACAAAAACCGTCTCTGCTATCTTGACCATGACCGCTCCTCTTCCGGTTTCTCAAGCCTCTAAAAGCGCTCCCGAGAGCTCCCCCACCGTGTCGAAGCCGTGCCGCTCCATGTACTCCAGGATGCCGCGCACGATGCGGACCGGAGCGGAGGGGTCCACGAAGCCGGCGGTACCCACCTGTACTGCCGTCGCCCCCGCCAGCAGGAACTCGAGAGCGTCACGGGCATCGCTGATGCCGCCGATGCCGATCACCGGGACCTTTACCGCCCGGGCCGCTTCATACACCATCCGCAGTGCCACCGGCTTTATGGCCGGTCCGGAAAGTCCTCCCCTGCCCGCGGCCAGCGCGGGTTTGCGGGACTCCACGTCAATGGCCATGGCGGGGATGGTGTTAATGAGGCTTATGGCGGACGCTCCCGCATCTTCCACCGCCCGGGCCATGGCCGGCACGTCAGCCGCCGGCGACAGCTTTACCCAGAGCGGAAGACAGGTCTTATTTTTAACCCGGGCGACCAGGTCCGCGGCAATGGAAGGGTCGCTTCCGAACAGGATGCCTCCCGCCTTGACGTTGGGACAGGAGATGTTGAGCTCAAGGCCGGCCACGCCCGAGGCATTGTCGAGCTCGGCGGCCAGGGAGGCGTACTCATCCGGCGACTCGCCGAAAATGTTAACCACCACGGTGGCGCCCGTCTCCCTCAGCCAGGGCAGCTTGTTTTCCAGGAAGGCTTTAAGGCCGATGTTTTCCAGGCCGATGGAGTTAATCATTCCGCAGGGGGTCTCGGCCATGCGTGGAGCCGGGTTGCCGGACCGCGGCTTTAACGAGAGGCCTTTAACCACTATGGCGCCGAGCTCCGAAGGCCCGTAACTGTCTGTGTAGACGTCTCCGTAGCCGCAGGTACCGGAAGCAGTGGCCACCGGGTTTTGCATGATAACGCCGCCCGCGTTGACCTCAAGCCGATCCATCCAGTGCCTCCCAGTCTATCTCACGGGCGTCAAAGACCGGTCCTTCCTTGCACACCCGCAGGTTGGTTCCGGCCGAGCCCGGCACCGTGCAGGTCAGGCACGCTCCCATCCCGCACCCCATGCGTGCTTCCATGCTCACCTGGCAGGCGACTCCTTCCTTGAGGCATATATCGCGTACCTTTCTCAGCATGGGCCTGGGGCCGCAGGCCAGCACCAGCGATTTTTCGGAGTCGGCCTTGGCAAGGACCTTCTTGAAAAGGTCGGGCGCCAGCCCTTTCTCGCCCAGGCAGCCGTCCTCCGTGCAAATGGTGAGGCGGCCGGCTACGGCTTCGAGCTCTTTTAAGAGCACGATCTCGTCCGCGGTGGCGGCCCCGAAGACAAGCTCAGTCTTAATGTTTTCTTCACAGCCGGAGACCTCGGCGAGCGCGGCGTACAGGGGTACAATTCCCATTCCGCCGGCAACCGCGATGATGCGGGACGGGCTTTCATCCAGTTTCCATCCGGTCCCCAGCGGTCCGATAAGATCGGTCTCATCCCCCGGCAGAGTCCGGGAGAGTAAGCGCGTGCCTTTGCCTATTACCTGGTAAAGGAAACAAAGGTCCAGTCCTTGGTGGCCGGGCTCGGTCTTCAGTAATCCGAGCGGTCTTCTAAGGAGCGGGTCCCGGCCTTTGGCCGTTCTTATCATGAAGAACTGTCCGGGCCGGGCCTCTGTCGTCTCCTGTTTGAGCTCGAGGACCAGCCGGAAGATGCCGGGGGCCTCTTGCCGGTTCTCTTTTATCTCTGCCGGTACCGGGTTCAACCTTCTATCCTTTTAGCGAGCACAAGCGCGTCCTCCCGGTTGTCGGAGTAATATCCTTTCCTGATGCCATAGGGCCTGAACCCGAGGTTGCTGTAAAAGCCCTTTGCTTCTTGATTGCTCTGGCGTACCTCCAGCCAGAGCAGGCGGGCGCCTTTATTGTAGAGCTCGTCGGTCATGACCTCCATGAGCTTGGTGGCGACACCGCGTCTTCTCCAGTCCGGCCGGACCGCCACCTTCAAGATGTGTCCTTCCCCGGACACCGCCCGGCCGCAAGCATATCCTATCACTTCTTTATCAGCATCAGCCACCAGGAACCGGGAGAGATCGAGAACAAGCTCCATCCGGTAGAGGTCCTCGCCCCACGGAGAGGAAAAGCTGGTCTGCTCGATCTCGGCTATGGCGGCAAGGTCTTTCAACTCGGCCTGTCGAACGAGGACCTGCTTTTCGCCGTGCACGTATAAGCTCGAGTCCGTGTTCATTGCTTCCAGGTTAAATGATCAGGACCGGGAATTCCAGAGCGGTCTCCGCTCCCAGGTTGCCGGCAGAGCTTTTGCAATTTAGTACGAGCGAGTTCAGTCGCGATTTTGCAATAGACTTCGGACGAGAATGCAGCCGGGACCCGGATCAGCGGTGCACTCCTGCGAGCCGGGCCGCGGTTTTTATGGCCTCTTCCATGCTGCGGTGGTCTGCCTTGCCCTGCCAGGCAATGTGCGGGCTGGTCCCGTGCGCCGGCGAGGTTCGGATCAGCGGAAGTCCCAGCGTGATGTTGACCGCTTTTTTTTCGGCCAGGGTTTTCACCGGCAGCATGGCCTGGTCGTGATAGGGGCAGAGGGCAACATCAAACTCTTTTCTTTTGCGGCTCGTGAACAGTGTGTCCGCGGGATAGGGGCCGGAGACCAGGACTCCCTTTTCTCTGGAGCTTTCGATAGCGGGGGACATGATCTCGTCTTCTTCTCTCCCCAGAAGCCCTTGTTCGCCGGCATGCGGGTTCAGACCGGCGACCACTAGTCGGGGCCTTTTTATCCTGAACTTCTGTTTAAGCTCTCTGTCCACGATCAGAACGGTTTTTTCTACCAGGTCCTCGGTTAACGAAGCGGGAACCTGGGCAAGCGGTATGTGGACCGTAAGGGGGACCGTCCGCAGTCGGCCGGCTGCCATCATCATCACCGGCTGTGCGCCTGTCATTTCCCCCAGCCAGTCGGTATGGCCGGGGTAGTTGAAGCCACCCGCTCGGAGGCCGGCCTTGGATACCGGCGCTGTTACCAGTGCCCGGCACTCTCCGGAGCGGACCAGCTCGAGCCCCGCTTCCAGGTAAGAAGCCATGGCCCTGCCTTCAGCCGGGCCGGGCCTGACTTGCGGAAGGCGGCTGAAATCGAGCTTGCTTTTGGAAAGGAGCACCAGCCGGGAAGAGGCTCCGCTTATGTCGCCGTCATTTTCGGTGCGCCACGCTTTTTTCCATTCATCCCGGAAAGCAGGGCCGCTGTAACGGCGGGCCGCTTCATTCATTATTGACTCGTCTCCGGCGAGCACGAATCCCGGTCCGCTTTTTTGCAGGTATGGTTCCAATGATTTGACGATGATTTCGGGACCGATGCCGCAAGGGTCCCCCATGGTAACGGCCAGGCGGGGAACAGGGTAAGTTTTGTTCACTGCCTTATGGAGATGACTTCTCTTGTTCAAGGCGGTTTTCCGTGTAGGTCCGGGCTTTCAGCCTTTCCAGCCATATCTGGTATCTCTGCTTGGACTCCTGCTGGTAAAGTATGCTGTGAATGCGGTCGCGGACCTCCGAGAGCGGCAGTTTCTTTCCTTTCTTCACGTCCGCCAGATAAATCAGGTACACACCGGAGTTGTCATAGAACACGGGGGTCATCTCTCCGGCGGAAAGGTTTTTAACCCGCTTCTGGAACAAGTCGAGCATTTCCTCGAGGGTGAAGTATCCTATGTCTCCTCCCCGGGGGGCGCTGGACGCCTGGGAATGCCGGCGGGCCATGTCCTGGAACTCGGCCAGGGAGCCGATCTTCGAGCGGATGGACCGCATTTCTTCGATTATTTCTTTTTTCTTGTCCTCATCCGCGACAGAGGGGAATCGCATGAAGATTAGGTAGAGGTGATAGGAATTCTCCGCCATGAACTGTTCCGGATGCTGGTTATAATAGGCCCGGACCGCCCGGTCGGACACTTCTATCTCGCCCTTGACTTCCTTGCTGATGAGACGATAGGTGATAAGCTGCTCCCGCACCGATTGCCGGTATTGATCCATGTCAATACCCTGGGAGCTCAAAGCCTGACGGAACTCTTCTTCGGAAAGGCCCACCCCCTTGCGCTTCCTCTCGATGGCCCGCTCAACGTCCATGTCGTCAACCTCTATGCCCTGGCGCTCGACCTCCTGCTCGATAAGCTTGTGGGCGATCATGCGGTCCAGGTACTCGGCGCGCGAAAGATTTTCTTCTGCGGAGCTGCCGCTCAATACGTTTTCCTGCATCAGGTTCAGGGAATCGTCCTGATAGGCCTCGTTAAGCTCACGCTCGGTTATGATCTCGTCCCCCACCACCGCTACCACCCGGTCCACCACCATGGCGACAAGGAGAGCGCCCAAAGCGGCCACAAGCAGGGTGCGCCGGAAAAGAGCCGTTTTTGCGCCGAGATGACTCATGGAGACGTGTCTTCCTCTTGCTGGGTTCCGCCTACCACCTCTCTTACACTGTCCAGAGGTTTGCCCGCGGTCGAGCCGGTCGCGGGAGCCGGCATCTCCCGCTTTTGCCCCGAACCTTCCCATTGCGATTTAAAGGTCTCCAAAAGGTCCTGGATGGCTTTCTCGTTCTTTTGTACCTTGACCTCCGAGGTCTTGAACTCGTTGGCATAGGAGCGGATGATCTCTTCTCTCTTCATGTTCCTCAGCCTGGTTCGAAGCTCGGAGGACATTCCTCTCGGGTTCAGGTTCTGTGGAGGTTCCAACGCCATGAAGATGAAGTAGCCTTCCCTGGACTTGACCGGCTCGCTGATCTCCCCCGGGTTCTCGAGACCGAACAGGACCTCTGCCACCGCCTGTCCGGCCTGCTCGGCCACGTCCTCCTTGGTCAGGTATCCCATGTCACCGGTTTTCACGTTCTCGTACTCGCTCGCGTACTTCTCGCCCGCCTTCTTGAACTCACCGGAATCCGCCAGCTCGGCATGTATTTTCTGAGCCAGCTTCCGCGCTTTTTCGATCTCCGAGTCAGAGGCGTCCTCCAGATATTGGACCATTATGAAAACGGCGTGCATGTAGTGGTTCTGAAAGTAATTGAAAACCTCTTCCTCCGTTATGGTCTGGTTTATAAGCGCATTAACCAGCAGGTTCTGCCGGAAGTTCTCGACTCTCCTTTTTACTTGCGGCTCCTCGTCCAGGCCCTTCTTTTCCGCCTTCATGGCCATGAGCTTCCATACGATCAGCTCGTTCAGAAGCTCCGAGAAACCGTTCGGACCCATGTATTTCTTCTTCTCGTCGGCCGGAAGCATGGACCATGACCATTGAACGTCGCTGGTCCGAATGGGCTCGCCGTTGACCCTGACCAGTACGTCCGAGCCCATCTTCGTTTCCTCGGACCCGCTCGTAATAATAATTACAGCCACAATAACGGCCGAGATAAACAAAAGAGCGACTATGGCCTTCTTCATGATTCAGCTCCCTCGGCAGGCTTCTTCAGAAACACGCTGTAATAGTGGTCTTTGCAGTAAGCCTTTTGATAGCGGCGGGCCGTGCAGTCCTCCTCCCGGCAAGGTTTGTACCGGGTCTTGCCATAAGCGCCCTTTTTCCACTTCTTGTAATGGCGATCGCAATATCCCTTGGCCCGGACTGGACGACCACATCCTTCGATCTTACATTCCGATTGTTTCTTCACGGCAAAAACCTCCTCTAGGTTATTGATAATACAAGCCCCGCCGGATACAGTCAATACGGCGCTCCGGCAAAACGCGGCAGGTCCGCCAAAGCAGGTTATTTCTTTTTGGCCTTCTTCTTCGCCGGCTTTTTAGCGGAGTCTTTTTTGGTTTTCGAGCTCTTGGCAGGTTTTTTCCTGGCTCTCGCCGCGGCGTCGCTGCTGCGGGCCAGCTCTTCGGAACGTGCCTCGTCCTCCGGCGTCAGCCTGAACTTTTTGTACATCTTGACCTTGGGGGCTTTCAGCTTTACCTGGCCGTGAGCCGCTTTATAAAGGAACTCGTCTATCTCGTCTATAAGGTCGTTCCTTTGCTTGTTCACCTCGGAGATGGCATCCGCGGCAGCAAGTCTGTCCTCGTCCGGCAGGTTCCTGTCCCGCCGTACGTCCTCCAGGTGCCAGAGCCGGATGTTGGCTATGGTCAGCTTATCAATCAGGCTTCCCAGTGTCTCCGCCATGTCAATACCTCCTTGTTCCTCCCTCTAGTTATAACATCTCTTTCCGGCTGTAGCACGTGCCTTGTTCAGCCGCAACCGGCGGATGCTTTTCTTCTCTCGTGTAACTCCTTTAAGCCCTTGCAGACGCGGGGAGCGGGTATGGAAGCCGCGCAACGTCTCTTGTCCTCGGTGGTGCAGGTCTCCCGCGGACAGCTGTTACAGTCTGTCTCCGGCGTAAAAGCGAGGTAATCCTCTCCTTCCGGCTTCCACTTTTTAAGCTGGCGGTCCAGCCGCTTATGGGGCGCGTAGATGATTCCGCCGGGGGTGTGTACTGCGTCCGCGATGTGGGCGGGCCCTGAGTCGGTGCCGCAGAACAGGTCCGCCTTTTGGATGAGCAGGGCCACTTCATTGAGCGGGAATCCAATGGCGGCCGGCACTCGCGCACTCGACGCCGTTTTCTCGACCAGCTCTTTCTCCGAAGGAGCGCCGATCATTATTACCCGGGCGTCAAGTTCTTTTTTCAGCATGCCGGCAAGCTCGCCGAACCCGGGCCAGAGCTGCTCCCGTTGAGTCGCGCCCGCAGGATGTATTACCACCAGCGGCCCTGATCCACAAGCTTTGTCTATCAGTGCCTCGACCCGATCGCTTTCCCCGGCGGGCCAGCACTCGAGGCGCCGGTCGTGCGCGTCCACCCCCAAAGCCCGGACCAGCTCCAGGTTCAGCTCGATCACGTTCTCTCCCTGCCGGTACTCGACCTTTCGGTTTAAAAGCTGGAGCCGCGCTTCAGTGGCAAACCCCACCCGGACGGGAGCGCCGGACAGGAAACCCATGAGCTCGGAGCGAAGATACCTTCGGAAGTGCACTGCATGGGTGAAGCGTCTTTTTCGGAGCTCTCTTATGAAGCGGGCGTATCCCGGTCCCGCCTTTTGCGGTCCCTTGTTGTCGTAGCTGATGGTCTCGTCCAGGTATGGAGAAGGCTGGAGCAGCTCGAGGGTCAGGGGGTCTCCGACCAGGCACAGGTAGGCGTCCGGCCATGCCTTCCGCAGGCCGCGGATGGCCGGCACCGACACCAGGGCGTTTCCGATGGCCCCGATCCGGATGAGAAGCACGCGGGGAGTAGGCGCGGTCCCGGCGCTCAATTTTCCGCTCTCCCTCTGGTTTCCTGTTGAGAGGCCTGAAGACTTTGGAAGAAACGATCCAGCAGGTTAAAGACCTCTTCCGGTTGGAACCCGTTCATGCAGTCGTGGTGGCCTTCCGGACAGTACCTCTTATTGCAGGGCCGGCAGGGGATGTTGTCATTGGCCACGCTCTGATGGGTTTCGCCTGCGGGCGTCCATTCGTGGCCGGTGGGACCGAACACGGCAAAGGTAGGCACGCCCTGGCCCGCGGCCACGTGTCGCGCTCCACCGTCGTTCCCAACCCACAAGTCCGCTTTTTGATAAAGAGCCGCGGCCTCGAGAAGGTCGGTCGGGGGAGCAAGCCACAGTGATGCGGGCGTGTTCTGCACCATCCGGCGCGCTTCTTCCTCCCGGCCCGGTCCCCAGCAGAGCACCACGGTCGCGTCCCATTTTTCAATCATCATGCGGGCGAGCTCGCGGTGGTAACGGTTCGGGTACTCGAGCACCGGCCACTTCGAGAAAGGCTCGAGGCAGACCAGCGGCCTTTTCAACCCGGTTTGGCTTTGCAGCCAGTTTTCCATCTTCTCCCTGGCCCCTTCCGGCACCGGCATCTCCAGCTCCAGGTCATCAGTATCGCAGCCCAGCACGCGGAGCAGAGAGAGCTTCTGCCGGGCAGAGAAGATCCCCTCCGCCTCCACCGCCAGGGTGTAAAAGCGGCTCCGGCGGCTTCCGGCAAAGCTCATGGTGACCTCGGCCCCCGAAAGCACGGACAGGACAGTGGTACGGGGATTGGCGAGGAAGTCAATCACGAGGTCATACTTTCCTTTGCGGACCTTGTTTATGGTCCGGAGGGGTTCCAGCTTTCCTTCTTCAGGGCCGCGCCTTATGATTTCGTCCAGGTTCGGGTTTTCTTCGAGAACCCGGGCGGGCACCTTGTCCGCCAGGAAAGAGATACGGGCGGCGGGAAAACGCTTTCGGAGCGCCCGGAGCGCAGGCGTTGTAAGAAGCACGTCCCCGATCTGGCGGAGCTGTATAACCAGGATGCGGGAAGGCTCATAGTTCTCGGGCGGTTTTTTCATACTGGTTTCATGTTAACAGAAGAGAGCGGAGGTATCACGTGGTGCGGGTTTTGGCCGGTCCTCTGTCGGAGCAGGGGTTTGCAGGCAAAGGCGGGATAAGATTAAATGGGCCTTATGGTAAAAAGCAAGGAAGCGATTTTGTTTTTCGCCGGGGTCCTGGCTGTGTTGTTCTTTCAGTTGGGAGATATGTTCCGGGAAGGACATTATCTTTACCTGGCAGTGGTGGAGGACCCTGCTTCCATTTTGAGCTTGTATCCGTGGGACGTTTTCAGCGCCCGTTCGCTCCGGTTGGGCTTTTTTCCGTTGTGGAACCATCTTTCCGGCACGGGCATGCCGCACCTCGCCAACCTGCAGAGCTCGGTCCTGAACCCGATGAAGTGGCCGTTCTTTGCCTGGCCGTCCCTCCGGGTTCTGGATGTTATGGTGGTCATAAGGATTGCACTGTCCGGAACCTTCACTTACCTTTTCGCGCGCGCGATCGGTCTGTCCCGCATCAGCGCCGTGCCGGCGGGACTTGCCTTTGCCTTTTCCGGTTACGTTATGAAGCATATGAACCAGGTGAGCCTTGCCAGCGAGATGTGGCTGCCCGCGCTTTTATTATTAATCTTTTTGCAAAGCAGAAAAGCTGGTCTTCGTTATTTTGTTTTAAGCTCGGTGCTCTTCGCCCTGGTTTTTTGCGGCGGCAATCCGGAGGCCGCTTTTTACGTTTCTCTTCTGGCTCTTTTCTACGCTGTTTTTCTGGGGGCCGGCAAGAGGCCTTTGCCGTCCTGGCTGGTACTCGGTTTTGCGGGACCGTTTGTTGCGGGAGCCGTGCTTGCTTCTTTGCAGCTCGTGCCTTTTATCGAGTACCTGGGCGCGGGATGGCACATCCACGATCCGGGGCTTCACCAGGTGGGCGCTCATTCTCCGCGTTACATCACCACCCTTGTCGCTCCCTGGATTGCGGGAATGAAAGGGCAGGGCAGGCAGCTACTGCTGGTCGCTCCTTACGTGGGGGCATCCGTTCTTTTTCTGGCGATGCTGGGAGCATCCCAGCCTTACCGGACGCGCCACTCCATGTTTTTTACCGCGGGAGTGGCGGTGCTCCTGGCCCTGGTGTACAACTCGCCGCCTTTGGGTTTCTTAAGCCATGTTCCTCCTTTCGACCGGAGCGGGAACGCCAAGTTCGCCATGGCCGGGGTCTCGCTTTTCGTGGCCCTGCTTTCCGGCCACGGAGTGGAGAACCTTTTGCGGGGCACCTACAGCGGCAAGCGGGCCGCTCCCGCCCTGGCCGTGGTTTCGATCCTGGTGCTGGGCGGCGGTGCTTTTTCTTTACTTCGGTTGAATGCTTTCAGCCTGACCGGTTTTCTCGTCCCCTTTCTCTCTCTTGCCGTTACCGGCTTTGTCCTTTTGTTCAGACAGAGGCTCGGAAAAAGCGCTCGGCCAGGGCGATGGGCTGCTGTGGTCGCGGCAGTCTGTGTTTTCGAGCTTCTCATGTGCTTTCAAGGATATGATATAAGTTCGGCTTACGATCCCGCGCGGGTGCGATATCATAAGCCCGCGCCTCCGCCGGAGCTGGCCCCGGTAATAACCGACAGGGGGCATCCCCGCTTTACCGGCACGGCGCGTGACCCCAAAGGCAACTATCATCATCACAGCCTGAACCTGCTTTACAATGTATGTGACATAAGAGTTTTCGAAGCCATGTACCCCCGCAGTTACGTGGAGGCCATGGCGGAGATCGAAGGATTTTCCATGGACAAAGCTGTAGCGAACTTTTTCAGCCACGGCTGGTCATTCGACATCGAGCGGAAGAACCTGGAGCATCCCCTGGTGGACCGGCTGGGCGTAAGTTACGTTATTTCGGACAAGGAGGTTACGGCGCGTGGATTTGAGCTTATGCAAAAAAGCGGCTTTCTTGTTTACAAGAACCGGCAGGCGTTTCCGCGCGTATTCTTTGAAGGAGAAGGAGCAGGAGCGGATAGAGCAAACATAACCGATTACTCGGGAGAGCGGGTCATGGTAAGAGCGGAAGGGCCGGGTCGGCTGGTTCTTGCGGACACCGGTTTCCCGGGCTGGCGGGCTGTTTCAGGGGACAAAGAGCTGAAGATGGCTTCCGGGTTTTTGAGAAGTGTTGAGCTCGGCGAAGGCCGGCACAGGATCGGGTTCACTTATGAACCGTGGGGGTTCCGGCTGGGCCTCTGGATGAGCCTGTCGGCTTTAGCTGCACTGGTTGTGTTTGCGGCCATGATTGTGAAGTTCAAAAAGCGTGCGGAGAAAAAGGACACAGAGGTTATGCCATGAAACTCACTGTAAGAGGCGGTCGGTTAAGAAAGCAGGCCACGGCACTTTTTATTTTTGTTTTGTCCGGTTTTTTATGTGCGGGCCTTGTGGAGGAAGACCTGGGTGGAGAGGACAAGCCTTCCCAGCCCGGTTCTTCGTGGGAAAGGTTGATCAGTATCATGGGCGGCGAGGTTCCGGCGGGCCGGAGCGTGCAAGATGTTCTTGGTCCGCTTCCTTCGGACACTGTGTACCGTCGGCTGGATAGCCTTACACCTTCCGGGTTTGTAACCGCGCATGAGCTTGCCGGCCAGGCCAAGCGGCGGGTGATGTCGGACCTTGCCCGTGCACGCCTCCGGGAGCTCTCGCGTCGGGGCGAGGTTTCCCGCTCGGATGTTGATCTTTTGCTGGGCGCTGAAGGGTCGGGGCTTCCGGGATCGGAGTTTTTCGGCATCCCGTCGGTTCCGGCCGAAGCGTACGAGGCTTTGCTGGACTACCTGGAGTACGGGGCGGAGCTTGCGGCCGGGCCTGGTTATGCCTGGGACAACGATTCTCGGGAGCGGCTGGACCGTTCTTTGCAAGCGTCCCTTGCCGTAAGCACGCGGCAGACCCGGCGTCAGTACCGCGACTTCGACCTGGTGTTCGCCATCGTTCGGCGCGAGTACGTTTGCGCGGATGAGGATAAAAAGAAGGAGATGCGCGCGGGGATGCTGTGGTTATATCATCAGCTTCGCGGAGCCGCGGGCATGGAGTGGCTGCCCGCTGTTTCGCCTGAGCTGGAGGAGCGCATCCGGAAGGAAGCCGGGTCCTTGTTCATGTCGGCGCGGAAAGAGTCGGCCTCTCTTCCCGCGACTGTGGGAGTTCTAACGCGGTGGAGGTGCGGTTTCGGTCCCTCCCAAGCTCCGGCAGGGGACAGGTGAGATTCGATAATGGGAGAGCGGGAACAAGAGAAGGGGACCCGTCCGGACGCGCGTGAGCTGGTACGTGAGCTGGAGGACGAGGGATACAAAAGGCCCTCGTTGTGGAGGCAGGCGCTTCCCTGGGCTTTTACGGCGCTGGTCCTGGCCTGGATTTTCAGCAGGATCAGTTTTGATGATTTCCTTTATTACCTCCTGAACGCGGACAAGAAGCTTCTGGTGCTTTCTCTGGTGGGTTTCAACGTGGTTTTCGCGTTGGGGGACCTCATAAGCTACGGCTTATGTTACCGGTGGTACGCCGCTCCCGACATAAGCGTTGTCGAGGCGATGCGGGCGCGTTGGGGGACCTTTTTATTTCATGCTTTGTACACCCCACTTTCCACCATTGCCAACCTGGCTTACCTGCGCCGCAAGAAGGGCGCACCGGTAACGTGGTCCTTGTCAGCCAACGCCTTTACCTCGGTGAACGACCTTTTCATAATCAACGCCATGGTCACCGCGGCGCTTATCATCAACCATTACTTCCCCGCGGTTCCCGAGCTTTCGAGCCGCTGGTTCTGGGTGATTGCCGTGCCGTGGCTGGTCGCCTTTGGTTACGCGGTTTACTGGTTTACGCCGATAAAAAACATCAAGCGGCTGGAGCCTGTAACCAAAAACCCCATCTTGCGCTCCTGCCGGTTCAGTCGCTGGTACCATTACCTCCTGGTCCAGGGGGCCCGCTTCATGATCGCGGTTGCCGGGATAGTGGCGCACGGGCTTGCTCTTCACGCTTTCGGCATCCAGGTGCCCTTTCCCATGCTTTTCGTTATCGGTCCTCTCATGGTGGGAGTGGCGTTCATGCCGGTCTCCGGCGGGGGATTCGGCGGCCCGCAGGTGGTGGCCATGATCCTTCTTCCTTACGCCTTCCAGGAGGAAGCGCTGGTTACAGCCTACAGCATGACTTTCTCCGCCTTTTTCACCGGCGGCCGGTCGGTCTTGGGCGCGGCTTTTCTCCCCGGCTTTTTAAAGGACATAAGGAGTTCGGAACCGCGGATATCAGAGGACCCGATCACGGGCGAGCCGGTGGGGGGACCCGTCAGGAAATAAAAAGGGCGGCCCCCTCTCGAGACCGCCCGTAAAACTCATTTGACGCGAGCTTTTGTCAATCCTGTATTACTGCGAAGTGTACGCGACGGTTCTTGGCCCAGGCCTCTTCGTTGTGTCGAGGGTCCAGCGGCACTGACTCTC
>JAWOBU010000101.1:0-8268 GCA_046484135.1 bacterium | reverse complement strand
AGTAGGGCTTTGGGGGCGACAGGTGAAACTCGCGACTAAAGTCGCTCGCACGCAGCTTGTAAAAGTTCTGTGTTCTAGTAAGTATAGGTGTAGTACACGTCCACGCCTCCCTGGCCTTCGGCGTCCTTGGTGGCTTCCACGGAAAAGTTCTTGTTTAAGTCGTAGCGGACACGGAACTCCTCGGCGGCCTCCTCGCCGAACTGCTGGAAGTAGTACAGGTAGAGCTTTTCGTTTACGTACTTGCCGACCCCCACTCCGGACTCTTTCGGTGTTTCGCCGGTTTCCACCACTATGGTGTCGAGGTTCAGGGCCATACCCAACGAGCTTGCCAGGTTTGCCGCGGCATAAGAAGCTGCCAGCCTTCCTCCGGTCTCGGCCAGGGACTCCTCTTCTCCGCCGGACAGCTCGCTCATGGGCCGTCCGAACAGGATGACCGAGAGCACGTCGGCGGGGTCGAGGGGAGGTTCGGAGTAAAGCTCTACAGCAGGCTCGGACAGGGTGCCGGTAACCTTGATGTAGGTGGTGTAGTCCGGCACCCCGTAGCTGGCCAGCATGTCCAGGCTCGGGTCTATCACCGGTATGGCGGGAAAGGTAAACACTCCCCTTTCGAGCCGGAACGGCTTGCCTTGAAAAGTAAGCCATCCGTCGTGGGTCTCGAGGTCGCCGAAGAGGAGGAAGAACCCGCCGGGCGGCTTGCGGAGCCGCAGCTCTCCCCCGAAGCGGATGTTGAGCTCGGAGTTGCGCAACCGGGCATGGTCGGGGATTTTGACCTTGATGTCCAGGTCGCTCCGGTCGAGCAGAGGCGAGCTTTCAGCAGCTTCTCTTTCCTCTCCTTTGACCCTGATGGTCGGGTCCGGTGTCTCCCACGAGGTGCCTTGATAAGCGAGGATCAAGGGAGGCCGGTAAGTAAGCTCGGTGAACTTGACCTTGCCTCTGAAGCGGGGATAGGAAAGGTCTCCACGCAAGGAGAGGTCCGCGTTTGCGGATGCGTTGATGTCGGGCGTGTTCATGGCCTTGAAGTTGTCCGCCTCGAGATTGAGGTCGAGGTCGGCAACAGAGTAGTCCCGGATGCGGAAGCCGCCGTATAGCCTCGCCCTGCCGTCTCCGGAGAACACGGTGATCTCGGGTATCCGGACCACATTATCTTTAATATCGGCAGCGCCTGAGAGGCCGGAGAGGGACAGTCCCCACTCCGGCACGTTACAGCTTACGTTCATAAGCCGGGTCTTGCCGTTCCATTCGGGACTTGCGGGTGTTCCCTTTACATGCGCGTAAAGCGAGGCCTTGCCGGAAAGGTCGGTCAGCCAGGGAATGAAGTAATCCAGCAAGTCCACCGACAGCTCGGGCGCATCCACCTGGAGCTCGAAGGGCCGGTCCTTGTGTAGGCTAAGCCGGGCCGGCGAAAGGCCGGCCAGCATGGACATCTTTCCCCAGATGCGGACCTGGCCGGCCATGCCGGAGTTTCCCCGGAAGGAAAAGTTAAACTTCTCCCGCAAGTACTTGAGATGGCCCTCGACGCGCTCCAGTCGGGTGTCCTGAATGCGGGCACCGGTGATGTCGAAGTTGCCGGTAATCTCCGGGTCCGACATTTTGCCGGCCAGGGACACGCTGCCGCTCATGGTTCCTTCCAAGCTGCTTTCCGGGTCGAGCTTGTCGGCCCAGGGCGTCGCGTCGAAACTGTTCAGGACCAAGCTGAGATCGGTGGTTTCCTCTCCTATGGTGCCGAAGGCCCCGATGGAGGACTTGTCTTTTTCCAGTTGGAACCCTTTTATGGTGAGCCCGCTTGTCTGGTAACTTAGCCGGGCGGGATTGGACAGGGACCATTTTTGGCCGATGGCGGTAAGGTCGAGCTTTTGCAAATCCAGGTCGAACCGGCTTTGATCGCTTATACTTAAACTTCCCTGCGAAGCCAGGCCATAGTCCGGGTCGGGCGAGTCGGTCTCCAGGCTAAACTCCAGGTCGGGACGGGCAGGAGGAGAAGGCTTGATACGCGTTTTCAAGGTAACGTCCATGGCTGGTACGCGAATTTGTCCCTGTTCGGCCCCGGGCACGTAAAATCCCGCAAGGTCCATGTTTGCCTGCCCCTGGATCGTGTTGGTTCCTTTTCCGGAAAGGTCGGCTTTTATGCGGGCGCTTTCAGCCTGCACGCCGGGCGCGCGGACTTTGGTGGCCGATCCTTCTCCCGCGGCTTTCCAGGAGTGCCGGTCGCCTGAGACCTCGGCGTTGATGTCCGCCTTCTCGATGGACAGTCTTTCCCGGGTGATCTCGGAGACCAGGTCCGGGTCCAGCAACCGCGCTTTTCCCTGGAAGGCGTAAGGCAGTTTTTTCTGGAAAGGCTCAATCCAGCCTTTGCCTTCCACCTCCGCCCGATCGGTAAGCACTCGGACGTTTTGGGCCCGGAAGCGGCCTTCTTTCATGGTGTAGTCAACCCGGCCGTCTTCAATTTTCAGGTCTTTGATGGAGGATTGAGCTATGAGCAGAGTCCCCTGGCTCTCGAAGCTCTCCGGGCTGGTCCCGCTTCCTTTAAGCTTGAGCTCGCCGGCAAGGGACGCCTTCGGCTGTCCTTCCGAAAGCGCGGCAGGGTCCAGGTCGTTTATGAGAGCCTTCAGGTCAAATGGATATGGCTTTTTGATGTTGCCGGTTATGTAGGCGTTAAAGTTCCGGCCCGCTGATGCAGACGTGATCGAGCCCTCATAAGAGTCTCCTGTAAGCTCCATGTCGAGGTGGAGGGGAAAAGACTTGAGCTCCGGGTAAGAGAAGGACTCGAGCTGAAGCTGGGCCTGGAGCGTGCGGGAGCGGCCCGGAGCTTGGGGCGTATACTTGAGATCAAAGCTTCCGAAGAGCCGGGAGAGAAGGAAGTCGGCTTCCAGGAACTCATGGAGCGCAAAGTCCTTCATGGTGCCCTGCATGTCAAGCACGTTCTCCGGCCTGGTATAGGTCCCGCCCGCGGAGACGCTCCCTGCAGAAGAGCGCACGTCCGCGTTGAAGACGATGTTATTGATATCGCCGGAGATACTGGCGGAGCCTTGGACGATGCCCTTCAGCGGATTTCCTTCCCAGAGCTGTTCCAGGGTCTCGGGGGCCATGTTAAGCTCCGGCACTTTTGCTTCCAGCTCGGAGGTCCCGGTAAAGTATCTGCCGTCTTTTACCCGGACAGATGAGTCCCGGCTTTGCAGGCTGCCGGTATGGATGCGCACGTCCCAGCCCGTGCCGGTGTTAAAGGCCTTTCCCTTGAAGCCGGCTTTGCTTATGGGTACTGACGGCGGAGACACTGTTCCGGAGAGCTTTTCTATCTTGAAGCCCACGGTGTTGTCTCTGGTGTTGAAGGTTCCCGCCGCCTCCGGAAATTTCAGGTCATAGCTTTTCTCCGGTCCGGTTCGGACCTCGACATCGAGGGAGGATATGTTTACCTCTCCGAACACGGGCGGGTAAGAGGAGGGCTTGCCGGTACGAATCCTTTTTTTCCGCAACTGCTTTAAGTTCCATTCGCCCCCCTGCTTGACCGCTTTAACCCATGCGTTGTCCGCGCCGATCTCGAGGCGCGGAGAGAACTTTGCGTTTTTGAAGATGGAGTAGCTTACCACCACCGTTTCAACTTCGATAACCTTCTCTCCATCCGGGCCGGTCATCTTGATTCCGTTTAGAACGAACCAGTCCAGGGGGTTTCCGACAAGCTCCTTTATGTGTAACTTTCCTTCCAGGCGCTGGTTGGCCTTTTCCAGGGCAAAAGAGAGGATGCGCCGGTTAAAATCGCCGCCGGCTACTTTCAAGTAAAGCCACGCCGGTCCGCCCGTGAGCGCGGCCACTATAAGTACCAGCCCCAGTATCCGGCCGATCTTTTTGGCCCTCTTTTTATCCAGACGCAATTGCTGTTTCCTTTATAAAACCTGCCGGCTTCTAGTGTAGTGTCTCACTCTGTTTGATCCTTATTAATTCAGTGTAAAGGTTACGGGAACACCTATGCGATGATAACTTTCCCTCGCCCTTTCAGGGCTCTTTGTTTTTTGAAACTGTTTCCCCAGGGCTTTCGCCCTGGGCTGTAGTCCTTCCGCCCCTTTCAGGGCGCGGATTCGAGGCTGTCTAGTCCCAACGGGACGGCGGCCTAAAGCCCGGGGCCTAAGCCCCGGGAAAAATATTGAACTAATCGAATACAAGCCCTGTAAGGGCGACAAAAAGGCAATTACATATGATCCACTACACTAGAAGGTATGCCCCACGTTGAAGTGGATTCTGTACTCCAACTGCTCCTCGTCCTGCTGGTGGGGAAAGGCCACGTCCAATGCCAGCGGCCCGATGGGGGTGTTGTACCGGACCCCGACCCCCGAGGCATAGCGCACGTCATAAGGGTCTATCTTATCATCCGCAGGCCATACCCAGCCGCTGTCAGTGAACACCACTCCCCCGAGCTCGTTCCAGATCGGGAACCTGACCTCGAAGCTGCCCTCCCAGAGCAGGGACCCGCCGATGGGGTTTGCGTCCGCGTCCTTGGGGCCCAGCTCATACCTGTCGAAGCCCCGGACCATGCCGGTGCCGCCGGTGTAAAAACGGAGGAAGAGAGGCATCTGTTGCATGTCCCCGTAGGGGTCGGCATACCCGGCCTTCCAACGGAGGGCGGCCACTACCGGCGGATACACCGGATAGTAGCCGCGGGCCTCGCCGATTACCTTGTAATATGAGTAGTCCCCCCCGACCGGGCCGCCGCCGACCTCGGTGTAGAGACTCGCCCGGGCACCCTTCGTCGGGTTGGTCCGATCGTCAAGCTCGGACCAGTGAACCCGGCCGCTCAGGACGGACAACAAGCCTTCCCGCGCCAGGTCTTCCTCCTCTGACTCCAGCTCGCCCGACACGTCATAGGTCCGCTCTTGCTCGACCCGGTAGGACACCTCCGCCCACAAGTAGGGGGTCAGGATGAAATGATACAGCGGCGACAACGCAATGGCTTCATGGGTGTAGGCTTCTTCCTTCTCCACCCTCCGCTCGCCGGTAACCTGGATGTAATCATCGGGGCTGTACACGTTGGGCTGGGTGAACTTTATCTCTTCTTTCTCGAGGAGCGCGGACCAGCGGGCGCTTACGGACAGCTCGCGGGCGCCCCCCAGGAAGTTCACGTGCTTCCAGCCGGCCATGACCCGCACTCCCTCTTCGCTTCCGTATCCTACGCCCACCTTGACCTGGCGGGGGTCTGCCTCCTCCACCGTGAATACAATGTCCACCACCCGGTCCTCGTTATGGGGGACCTCCCCCAACCGGACCGTACGGTAGACAGGAAGGCGCTGGACCCGCCGCTGATCAGCGTATACCTCGTTCCTCCGGTAACGGTCGCCCGTCTTTATCTTGATGGCCTTTCTTACGACTTCCGGCTCGGTCTTCTCGCATCCCTTGATGCTGACCTCGCCGATCTTGAAGCGGATGCCCCGCCGGATGCGGTAGGTCACCACCGCGGTGAGCTCTTCCGGCGAAACCACGGCACTGCGCTTTACCGAAACGTGAAAGAAACCGTCGTTCTGGTAATAGGTCTCCATGGCCTTGGCGGAATCCTGGTAGGGGGACTGCTCGAACCGGTCGCCTTCTTTAAACTTAAGTAGCGAGCGCATCTCCCGGGCGTCCCGGTCGGTATGCACTCCGTCCGTAAAGTAAATCTCGATCCTTTTGACATGGACGGGCTGGTTTTCCTCGATCCGGTAGCGGATGGCAACGCTTTTGCCGTCTTCGCTGAAGACCTCGTGGGGACCGGTTACCTTTACGTTGAAAAAACCGCGGCTCTTGTAGAACTTCTCGATCCGGTGGCGGTCCTCTTTCGCCCAGAAGGGGTCGTATCCGTCCTTGCCGGGATCGAGCCGGTACCAGGGCGTCTTCTGCTGGCGCAGGATGGACCGCACCGTGCGGCAGGGAATTTTATCACAGCCCTCGAGCTCGATCTTTTCGATCCTGATGCCTTCTTTGTCCTCTTTCTTGCGGCTGTACCACTTCTTTACATCTTTTTCCGGCTTCCCGAACGCGTACCAGGGAGACTCCTCGATATAAACGAACCCCCGGCCGTTACCGTCCGCTTCCCCGGCACGGTTGAAAGTCTTTTCCGCCTCTGCGACAGCATTGTAAGAGACCGCCGGCGTAATAAAAAAAACCGCTGCCATCATATAACCAAGGAACCTTGCCATGGTCCGCAATATTCTACCTTTCGACCGGAGTGCTATACAAAGCCGCCTGATTTGTAGCCCCCCCGGCGCGGGTCTTGAAGCTTCAACATCCTTATGATAGTCTAATCTCGGCTTTTAATGAAGGGGATGAGTTGCCGGCCGGTTAATAAACCGGTTTTTTATTCCGGCGATACCAAAGGGAGGACCGAGATGAAGATTTCCCGGGAAGAAGTCGAGCACGTGGCCCACCTTGCCCGGCTGGCCCTGGAGCCTCGGGAGGCTGACGAGTTTACCGGCCAGCTTGACGATATCCTTGCATACTTTGAAAAGTTGAACGAGCCGGACACCACTGAGGTCGAGCCCATGCAACACGCCTTGAACATAGTGAACGCATTCCGGGAGGACGAGGTCCGGGAATCTTATGACGCCAAGACAGCGCTCCGGAACGCTCCCGACCCCGAGAACAACTTTTTCAAGGTTCCCAAGATCATCGAGTGATCTTTGCAGGTCATTTCCCCTTTTTAAAGAGGTAGCTGATATGAAGCTTTACGAGCTTGGAGTCTCCGAACTTGCCGAGCGTCTTCGCAAAGGAGAAGCCGGCTCGGTGGAGGCCACGGAATCGGTGCTCTCAAGGATCAAAGAGGTGGACCCCCGTATCCGGGCGTACCTTCACGTGAACCGGGAGTCCGCCCTGGAAGCGGCGCAGGAGGCGGACCAGGCCCGCTCCCGCGGTGATGATAAGCCGCTTCTGGGAGTTCCGCTCGGGATCAAGGACATATTCCTGACCAAAGACATCCCCACCACCGCGGGTTCGCGGATACTGGAGGGCCACCTTCCCACTTACGACTCGACCGCGGTGGCCCGCTTGAAAGACGCGGGAGCCGTTATACTCGGCAAGTTCAACATGGACGAGTTCGCCATGGGCAGCTCGAACGAGAAAAGCGGGTTCATGCCGTCCAATAATCCGTGGGACCTCTCCCGGATACCGGGCGGAAGCTCGGGCGCGAACGCGGCCGCGACGGCCACTGACTCGTGCATCGGCTCGCTGGGCACGGACACGGGCGGTTCCATCCGACAGCCTGCTTCCTGTTGCGGGGTGGTGGGAATCAAGCCGACCTACGGAAGGGTCAGCCGTTACGGGGTCATCGCTTTCGCGTCCAGCCTGGACCAGGTCGGCCCCATCACCAAGAACGTGGAGGACGCCGCGTTTTTGCTGAAGATTATCGCGGGGCACGATCCCTTGGACTCGACCTCGGTGGCCGCGGAGGTGCCCGATTATACCAAGGCTCTCCACCGGGACATAAAAGGCATGAAGGTGGGCATGCCCCGCGAGTACTTTGCCGCCGGCCTGGACCCGGGCGTGGAGAAGGCGGTCCGGGAGGCGGTGAAAACGCTCGAGGGCATGGGCGCCGAGATCGGCGAGGTCAGTCTTCCCCATGCCGAGTACTGCGTGGCCTGTTACTACATCATCGCTCCGGCCGAGGCTTCGGCCAACCTGGCCCGCTACGACGGGGCCCGCTATGGCCTGCGCGTACAGGAGGGCGGCGGGCTCATGGACATGTATAAAAAGACGCGCGACCAGGGCTTCGGCCCGGAGGTGAAGCGGCGCATCCTGATCGGGACCTATACCCTGAGCGCGGGCTATTACGACCAGTATTACTTAAAGGCCTGCCGGGTCAGGAGCCTTATCAAGCAGGACTTCGACCGGGCGTTCGAGGACTACGACGTGCTGGTGGCGCCCACCATTCCCACTCCGCCCTTCAAACAGGGCGAGAAAATGGACGACCCGCTTGCCATGTACATGCTGGATATACTTACCCTGTCCTGCAACCTGGCGGGCCTGCCCGGAATGACCGTGCCATGCGGGTTCTCCGACGACGGCCTTCCCACCGGACTCCAGATACTGGCCCGCCACTTCAACGAGGAGGCCATCTTCAAACTGGCCCACGCCTATGAGCAGGCCACCGACTGGCACAAAAAGCGGCCGGAGCTGTAAGGAAACAAACAACAGGGGAGACATAATGATCACGAGAATTAAAATTGACGGGTACAAATCCTTTCAGGACTTCGAGCTTAAGATGAAACCCCTGATGGTGCTTTTCGGCCCCAACACCAGCGGAAAGAGCAACCT
>JAWOBU010000241.1:0-25877 GCA_046484135.1 bacterium | reverse complement strand
CGCCCTCCGAACAAGTCACCGCCATAGCCATGAGAAACACCCTCCCGGAATTTATCGCGGATTCATCAAAATCAAATATCCTGGCGAAATTCCTGCGCGAGAGAATAGACGTATCAAGAGCGGAGGGATTACGAATGCTTGCAGTCAACGAATGAATTGATCGGGAAGGGGGAAAGCGGTACTCTCAAGTTCAGTGGTGTTCAAAATAATTTTATCACGCAGAGGCGCCGAGACGCAGAGAATCGAGCATCTCTTTTGGACTTGAAGAGCTGAAGATAAAACCTTAGTGATCCGGCGAAGTCGGGTTTTAGAAATGGACCCCCCCGGACAAGCGAGCCTGAAGATGCTTTCCATAAAAAATGGCAACGGTTCGAATTTCTTTGTTTTACCTTTGCGGCTTCGCCTTTGCGTGAAATAAAAATTTATTTTCAAGGGTGGCATGAAATCATTGAAGTCCCCTCCCGATCAATCCGTCAGCTCGACAGGTACCGGTAGATGGCCTTTGCCACACAGGCTGGCTTCTCCTGGTTCGATACCTCGAAGGTCAACGTCCAGAAGGTCTGGAGCCCGCCTTTTATCTCTTCCACGCCCTCCAGGAAACACCGCATCCGGACGCTCTCTCCCACCGGCAGGGGAGCGGGAAAGCGGACCTTGTCCAGCCCGTAGTTTACGGTCATCTTCTTGTCCCCCACGTCCAAGACCTCCGCCCGCAATACAGGCGCCAGGCTCAAGGTGAAGTAGCCGTGCGCAATGGTCCTGCCGTAAGGAGACTCGTTCTTTGCACGTTCCGGATCAGTGTGAATCCACTGGTGGTCCCCAGTGGCTTGCGCGAAAAGATCAACGTCCTCCTGCCGGACCTCGTGCCAGTCGCTTACCCCGACCTCATGGCCGGACCAGTCCCGTAACCCGTCAACGTCTTCCAACTCCAGCTTGCTCATCTTTACCAGCCTCCTTTTAAAAAACGATCCCCGAGTTCCAAAAAAATCTTTATTTCACGCAAAGACGCAAAACCGCAAAGGTAAAACAAAGAAATCCGGTCGTTGCCCTTTTTCACGGAAAATATCTGACGGCCCGTTTGTCCGAAAACCTCGATCTCTAAGACCCCTCACATCATCGCATTACTACAGTGGTTTTATCTCCTGTCTTTAAATTCAAAAAAGGCTCCCTCTTCTTTGCGTCTTGGCGTCTCTGCGTGATACAACTTTTTGCTTTTGTCTTATATTTGGGGAAAGCACGTTAAACATAAAGTCTTCTCTTTAACCGCCTTTCCTTTCCGCTCTCAAGGTGTTTTTCTCACAGATCGGCACGCCGGCAATCAAAACAGCTCGCCCGGCACCCCCTTTACCAGGTTCTTCTCAAAGCTCTTCATGAGCTCTTCCATCTCGCGGGCCTTGTCCGGGTAGAGGTCAATCACGTTGTAGGACTCGTCGTGGTCGCTGGTGAGGTCGAAGAGCATGGGCCCTTTGGGCACCATCCAGTAATTGGTGGCGTATCCGGCGTGTCTTCTGCGATACTTCCAGTTCTGGGTTCGTACTGCCTGTAGGTCTTTCGAGTTATAGAAGTAAAGGGCTTTGTGGGGTGAGTCTTCTCCTTGTAGAAGCGGCATGATGTTCTTTCCGTCCATGGGCCGGTCCTGAGGCGGGTTTAGGCCGGCGACGGCGAGCGCGGTGGTAAAAAGGTCGAAGTTCATGCTCATCTGGTCGGTGACGCTCCCGGCCGGAATCTTTCCGGGCCAGCGGGCGATGGCGGGCACGCGCATTCCTCCGTCAAAAGTCTCGCCTTTTCTTCCGCGTCTTCTTCCGGTACTTCCCTGATACCACGGCCCATTGTCCGAGGTGAAAAAGACAAAGGTGTTCTCGGAAAGCCCGTATCTTTCGAGCGCGTCCATGATCTCGCCGGTGCTCCAGTCTATCTCCTCGATGCAGTCCCCGTAGCGGCCGGCCTCCGAGGTCCCCCGGAACTCCTCGGAGGCGTGCAAAGGTATGTGAGGGAAGGTATGGGGCAGGTACAGGAAGAAGGGCCGGTCCTTGTTCTGTTTTATCCATGAAAGCGCCTCGCTGGTGTACTTTTGGGTAAGCAGGTCCTGGTTCGCGGGCGGCGGGTCAATGATCTCGTCGTTTCTGTATAAAGGCAGGGGCACCATGTCGTTCGAGTAGAGGAGTCCCATGTAATGATCAAACCCCCGGTGGTGGGGACGGTAACTCTTCAGGTCGCCGAGGTGCCACTTGCCGATACAGCAGGTGGCGTATCCTCCCTGTTTGAGCGCCTGGGCCAGGGTGATCTCGTTCCGGCTCATGCCCGGTCCCAGTCCCCTGGAAAGATGGATGGGCAGGCTCACCAATGGGTTGCAGTCCGGAAAGAAAACGTCGTGAGCGCCCGTCCGAATCGGGTACCTGCCGGTGATAAGACCGGCCCGTGACGGCGTGCACACCGGCCCTGACGAGTAAAAGGAAGTGAGCTTCGCGCCTTCGTCAGCCATCCGGTCCAGCACCGGCGTCTTGATAGCTTCGGAGCCGTAACAGCCCAGATCGCCGTACCCGAGATCGTCGGCCATGATGATAACGATGTTGGGCTTTCGCGATGCTGAAACACGCCTGCCCGCGGCAATGCCCGCGGCTCCGAGCCCGGTGGTCTGTACAAACCTTCGCCTGTCCATGACAGCTCCTTTCCATTGCGGTCGAATGATTGTCCGTCGAGCGCTTGCCGCAAAGCCAGGGTTATTATATTTTAGTAAAAAGCGGCTTGACAAGAGAGCGGGCAAAAATGGCGAAAGGACCACGATAATGAAAAGAAGAGAGTTTTTACAGAGCGCGGGTCTCGGGAGCGCAGGCCTCTTTCTTTCCCGAGGAGCGCGGGCGGCCGAGCGGCCCAACATACTTTTCGTATTGGTTGACCAGGAACGCTACCCCCTCCACGACGACCCGGTAGCAAGGCCCCAGCGGGACCGGCTCTCCGAAACCGCGGTCAAGTTCCAAAACCACTACGCCGTGTTCCCCCTGTGCTCGCCAAGCCGCGCGAGCCTCATGACCGGCCGGTACCCCCACGAGTTCGGCATCAACGCCAACATCTACGCGGACGAGGTCATACCCGAGCTTCCCCGCGACGTTCCCAACCTGGGCAACGTGTTTGCGGACGCAGGCTACCAGAGCGCCTACTTTGGCAAGTGGCACCTTAGCCACCACGTCAAGAACCGGCGCACGCCCAAGAAGTACGGCTTTTCCGGCCGCATCTCGAACGAGCGTATAGCTATAGGCTCCGACCCGCTGGTGGCCCGCGAAGCAGCCTTCTGGATGCGGACCCATGCCGACCAAACCCCCTGGTTCATGGTCTGTTCGCTCATAAACCCGCACGATATATGCTATCCGCCTTTTGATCCGCTGTACCCGTCCTACTCCGATAAAAAGGTCTCGGTCCCGCCCAACCTCGAGACCGACCTGTCCGACAACGTAAAGGCGGTGCAGATGCATCCTGAAAATAACCGGGACAGGTACGGGTCAGTGGGCGACGACTGGAAGGGGAACCTCGAGTATTACCATGACCTCATCATGGACGCGGACAAGAACCTGGGGGTCCTCCTGGACGCACTCGAGGACACCGGCCAGGCCGATAACACCATTGTGGTGTTTACCTCGGACCACGGAGAAATGGCCGGCTCCCACGGGCTTCTGAACAAGGGCCTCATCTACGAGGAGGCATCCCGCGTGCCTCTCTGGATATCAGTGCCCGGCTCTCGCGGTCCCAGGGACAGGAACGACCTGACGAGCCACCTCGACTTTGTGCCCACCTTGTGCGGCCTGGCCGGAGTCGAGTGGCCGCGGCCGCTGGCAGGTCGAGACTTAAAGCCCGGCACCGGAGAAGACGCAGTCGAGCCTGTCTCCCACGTCTTCATGGAAGGCTCTGCCGGCGATCTGGCCGACACCATACCCTGGCGGGGGCTCTGCACCGGCGAGTGGAAGTACGCCCTGTTCATGAACGGCGAAGAGCAGCTCTTTTACCTTCCGGAAGACCCGCTCGAGCTCAAGAACCTCGCACGGACCGGCGACGCCGCGGCAGAGAAGAAGCGCTTCCGCAAGCTGGTAAACGACTGGCGGCGTGAAACCGGCGACACTTTGCGGGGAGAGCTGTAGTGTCTTGTCAAACTTTAAATAACGCATACTGTGCGAGCGTTGGAAGTCGCGGCTGAAGCCGCTCGCAGGAAGTTGGCCTATTACACAACTCCCGGACGATGGCCCACACAACTTGTTGTGTGGGTACTCGAAGATCGTGGGAGAATGCGCTTCGGTTGGTAAAATACACGAAGAAGGCGGGACTGTTTGATGAGGGAGGCGGGGGAAGATATTTTTACAATGTACCTGCAGACCCACTTCGTGAGTCTGCCCACACAACGAGTTGTGGGCTAGTCCGGATGGCCGAGAATGGGCTGTCATGGTGGCTGAGTGATGAAGTCCATTTGAAAGGAATAGTTGTATGTTCCCGATTGGAAACACAGAGAAACGTCCAGCTTGCCGGAGACGTTGATGGAGGGACTGACCGGTTACAAAAAATGAGGGAACTTCACAGACTTGGTTTAGAGCTACCAGTCCAGGGTCTTCTTATAGGATTCCTTGAGCCGGGCCACGGGCGCGTCCAGCATCATGCTGCCGTCCGGGCCTCTTGCGGCCAGCACGCCGGAGCCGGTTACTTTGCCGATCATGTCGGCGGGCTCGTTTTTGAACATTTCCTGGAAGCGGCGCCGGTTTTCCGGGTTTATGGTTACCACCATCCTGCTCATGCTCTCGGAGAAGAGCATCTTGTGTACGGGAAGATGGGACTCGCGCGGCAGAGCGGACAGGTCCAGGGACAGGCCGCACTCCGCGGCCATGGCCATGCGGGCGAGGGCGTACGCGAGCCCGCCCGGGCCTATGGACGCGCAACTTGCCAGTAGTCCTTCCCGGATGGCCTGGAAGACCTTCCGGTACCGGATGCGGGCGCTTTCCGGCTCGACCTTGGGTACCTTCCAGCCGATGTACTTCTCTCCTTTCTCCTTTTCGCCCACATAGGCGTAGTATTCGGAGCCGCCCGGCTCGTCGCGGGTCATGCCGATCACGTACACCAGGTCGCCTTCGCACTTGGGTTCCATGGACACACAGTCTTTGACGTTTGGCACGATCCCCAGGCTGGATATGAGCAGGGTCGGAGGCACGGAGATTTTTACGGGATTGTCGTTTCCATCGAAGCCCTTGAAGTCGTTGAACATGCTGTCCTTGCCGGATATGAAGGGAGTGCCGAAGCTTATGGCGGTGTCGTAACAAGCTTGCGCCGCTCTTTTCAACTGGGCCAGCCGCTCCGGCTCGTCCGACGAGCACCAGCAGAAGTTGTCGAGTAACACAATTCGGTCCGGGTCCGCGCCTACTGCGGTCACGTTCCGGATGGCAGTGTCTATGCCGCACCGGGCCATGGCATAGGTGTCTATGTCGCCGTAGCCGGGATGGATGCCGCTTGCGAGCGCGACCCCCGCCAGGGAGTCCAGAAGCGGCCGGGTTACGGTGGCTTCCTGGTGAACGTCGCTTTTTACCCCCACGAGCGGCTTTATGACTGAGCCTCCCTGAACTTCGTGGTCGTACTGGCGGACCACGTACTCGCGCGAGCACAGGTTCAGCCTTCCCACCATGTCAACCAGGTCTTCCGAGTAGTCGGCTTTATCCTCGAGCTCGGGCTCGGGCAAGAGCTTGCGCCCGGGCTTCGAGCGGAGCTCCATCTGGGGCAGGCCGTCGTGGAGGAAATCCAGGTCCATGTCCATGATCATGTTGTCGTGAAGATACACCCGGCAGCGGGTCGAATCGGTGAACTGTCCGATCACGGTGGCCTCCACGTCATGGCGGCGCATGATTTCCTGGAACTCGCGGATGTGGCCGGGCGGTACTGCATAGGTCATGCGCTCCTGGCTTTCTGATATCCAGACCTCGTAGGGGAAGAGCCCCTGGTACTTGATGGGGACGCGTTCGAGGTCCACTCTCGCGCCCCCGCACTCGCGGGCCATCTCTCCCACCGAGCAGGAGAGGCCTCCCGCGCCGTTGTCGGTTACCGAGGTGTAAAGCCCCTTGTCGCGGAGTTCGAGCTGGGCGTCGTGCATCTTCTTCTGGGTGATGGGGTCCCCGATCTGGACCGCGGAAGCCGGGCTTCCCTCGTGCAGTCCCTCGGAGGAGAAGGTAGCCCCGTGTATGCCGTCTTTTCCCACCCGGCCTCCGGCCATCACGATCATGTCTCCGGCCCGGGCCCTTTTTTCATGCGAGCCCCTGCCGTGCAGTCTTCGGGGAATTAGTCCCACCGTGCCCACGAACACCAGCGGCTTGCCCCGGTACCGGTCGTCAAAAAGAATGAACCCCCACGGAGTGGGAATGCCCGACTTGTTGCCGCCGTGCTCGACCCCCTCGCGCACTCCCTCGAATATGACCTTGGGATGGAGAACCGGGTCGCGTTTACCCTTGGCCCGGTAGAGCGGCTCGCCCTCATAAAACGGGTCCCCGAAGCAGAACCCGTACATGTTGGTTACCAGTCGGGCGCCCTGGCCGGTGCCCATGGGGTCCCGGTTCACTCCCACTATTCCGGTGATGGCGCCTCCGTACGGGTCGAGCGCGGAAGGGCTGTTGTGGGTCTCGACCTTGTAACAGAGGTCCCAGTCTTCGTTAAAGCGGATGACGCCGGAGTTGTCTTTGAACACGGACACGCAGATGTCGGTGTCCCCCTTTTGCTCGCGGACCTCACGGGTGGCCGCTTTGATATAGGTGTTGAAGATGGAGTCTATCTCGTCCAGCCGCGCCGCGAATATGGTGTGCTTGCAGTGCTCGGACCAGGTCTGGGCCAGGCTTTCCAGCTCGATGTCGTTCGGGTCCCTGCCTTCCTTTTGATAGTAGTAATCGCGGATGGTCTTCAAGTAGGGAAGACCGAGCGCCAGGGGACCTCGGCGGACCTCGGCGCCGTCTTCTTCAACGTGGTCCACAATGCCTTCCTTGCCGAGCTTTATGAGCTCGTCGTCCGGAAGGTCCAGGCTGACCTTCTTGACCTCGTCGGAGGCCGAGAGCTTGACGCGCGGGATGACCATGTCCATGCCGTCATCGTTTTTGAATTCCTCGTAGCTCTTTATCTGGACCCTTTCGATAAGCGGGTTGTGCAGGCGTCCCGATATGGTGTCCACCTGCTCCCGGTCCAGGTCTCCCTGCAACAAATACCGGATAGAGGTGTAAACCGCTTCCTCTTCGGAAAACCTCGTCTTTAAAAGGTCCTCGATCGCCTCCTTGCCGGTCCGGCCCACGTTATCGGTAACGCCCGGCAGGAAGCCGACTTCAATGGCCCACTGGAAGTCGGCGCCTAAGGGACGGTCAACCGCGGCCTCCTGGGTGATGGGGTCGGCAAAGATAACGTCTTTGCACCTCTCCAGGTCCTCGGCCGACAGCTCCTTGTCAATGGTGTACACGTCAATGGTCTCTACCCCCGAGACCTTGATGCCAAGGTCGCTCTCGATAACTTTTCCGGTGGCCTCCCCCCGCGCGTCCCGGACAGGGGAGACATGCTTAACCTCGATTCGGCTCGCCATGTATTAATCCTCGTAAAGAAGTTTTCTTGTCTCGACTGATTATCCCGCATCCGGAGACCGCAATCAACATCCGGACAGAACCGGAATCCCTCTGCATCCGAATATCCGAATATTTTTCTGTTGACTGCCCTGTTTAAAAATGATAAGCTTTTTTCACGAAAAGAAAGCGAGGGCCAAAATCGCCCTCCTTCCTTTAACTTTATCCGGCGAGGTAGAGAAGGAAGAAGATGCCGAAACATAGGAAAAGCTTCGATCTTATACCCTCTTCTTCACAGCAAGGAGAGGGATTTTTTTGTCTGTAGACATCCCCATAGGCGTAGACAAAGGAGGAGCGGACATGCCGGCAAGCGAGCAAGTGATCCTGGACGCGGACAGCGTGGAGCGGGCATTGCGGCGCATCGCCCACGAGATCGTGGAGCGCAACAAGGGGGGCGGCGACGTGGTGCTCATCGGCATCCGCACCGGCGGGGAAGGGATCGCCCGCCGGCTGGCCGCGCTCTTGCACGAGATTGACGGGGCCGCCGTCCCCTGCGGCTACATGGACATCACCATGTACCGGGACGATATCTTCCACGCCAAGACCCATCCCCAGGTGCACAAGACCGAGATAGACTTTGACACCGAGGGCAGGATCGCGGTGCTGGTGGATGACGTGATCTTTACCGGCCGGACCATCCGGGCGGCCATGGACGCTGTCATGGACTTCGGCAGGCCCCGCTGCATCCAGCTCGCAGTGCTCATTGACCGGGGCCACCGCGAGCTTCCCATCCGGCCGGACTTTGTCGGCCGCAACATCCCGACCTCCCGCGGAGACCTGGTGAACGTCCGGGTTACCGATGACCAAAGCGAAGACAGGGTGACCCTGAAACAGGAAGAGCGGAAGAGAAAAGGGGAAGAGTAAAATGGCTCTCAAGATAAAAAGCGTCTTGGACATGGAAAGCCTGGACAGCGAGGATGTAACCACTGTCCTGGACACTGCCGAGTCCCTGAAGGGGATCAGCAAAAGGCCCATCAAGAAGGTTCCCACTCTGCGCGGCCGAACCCAGGTGAACCTGTTTTTCGAGTCGTCCACCCGGACCAAGACCAGCTTCGAGCTGGCAGGCAAAAGGCTGTCCGCGGACGTGGTCAACTTCTCGGCCTCCGGCTCCAGCCTGTCCAAGGGGGAGTCCCTCCTGGATACCGTCCGGAACATCCAGGCCATGGGGCCGGACATCCTGGTCATAAGGCACGGCTCGTCCGGGGCTTCCCACATGATCTCCCGCATGATACCCACGCCCGTGATCAACGCCGGGGACGGGGGCCATTCCCATCCCACCCAGGCTCTTCTGGACATGTTCTCGGTGCGGGAGAAGACCGGCCGGCTGGACAACCTCAAGGTGGTGATAGTGGGAGACATTGCCAACTCGAGGGTGGCCCGGTCCAACATCCGGGGGTTCATCACCATGGGCTCCGAGGTATGGGTGTGCGGGCCGCCCACTCTGATCCCCCCGGGAATCGAACACATGGGGGCAAACGTGTCCTTTGACATGGACGAGGTCATAAAAGACGCGGACATCATCATGATGCTCCGGGTCCAACTGGAGCGCGGAAGCGGCACCCGGTTCCCGTCGCTGCGCGAGTACTCCATGCGTTACGGCCTGAACATGGAAAGGCTGAAGTCCACGCCCTCAAGCGCCGTCATCATGCACCCCGGGCCGGTAAACCGGGGAGTGGAGCTGTCCCCCGAGGTCGCGGACGGCCCGCGGTCCATCATCCTCGACCAGGTGGAAAACGGGGTGGCGGTGAGGATGGCCCTTTTATATCTGCTTTGCGGAGGAACCCATGAAGCTTCTGATTAAAGGCGGAAGAGTAATAGACCCCTCCCAGGGACTGGACCAGGAGAAAGAGGTCCTGGTGGAAAAGGGAAAAGTGGTGTCCCTGTTGCCGCCGGGCGAGAAGGTCTCGGGCGCCAAGGATTTGGACGCCTGGGGAGGATGGATCGTGCCGGGCCTCATTGACATGCACGTCCATTTGCGCGAGCCGGGCGAGGAGTACAAGGAAACCATTGCCGGCGGGGCCTCCGCGGCAGTGGCAGGCGGCATCACCTCGGTTGCCTGCATGGCCAACACCAAGAGCGTGAACGACAACGCCTCCACCACCGACTACATCCTGGAGCAGGCCCGGGCCGCCAGGAAGGCCCGGGTATACCCGGTGGGCGCGCTCTCCTGCGGCCTTTCCGGAGAGGGCATGGCCGAGATCGGAGACTTGGTCGGGCACGGCTGCGTGGCTATAAGCGATGACGGCATGCCGGTGCATAACCCGCTTCTCATGAGGCGGGCGCTCGAGTACTGCCTGGCGCTGGATGTCCCGGTCCTGGACCACGCCGAGGTCCTCGAGCTATCCGAGGGCGGCTCTATGCACGAGGGATATGTTTCCACCGAGCTCGGACTCATCGGCATACCTGAAGCAGCCGAATCAGCCATGGTGGCCCGCGACATAATCCTGGCCGAGCTGACCCGGTCCCGACTGCATATTCAGCACGTGTCAACCGCAGGATCGGTGCGGCTCATCCGCGACGCCAAGTCAAGGGGAGTACAGGTTACCTGCGAGACCTGCCCGCATTACCTCGCCCTTACCCATGAAGCGCTCCGCACCTATGATCCCAACTTCAAGATGAATCCCCCGCTCCGGACCGAGGAAGACCGGGAGGCCCTGATCCAGGCTTTGGCAGACGGGACCATTGACGCTATCGCCAGCGACCATGCTCCTCACAGCATCGTGGAAAAGGAGTTCGAGTTCGACCGGGCCAAAAACGGGATCGTAGGGCTCGAGACCTTGCTGCCCCTGACCCTGGAGCTGGTCAGCCAGGGCAGGATATCTCCATTGAGATGGGTCGAGCTGGTGAGCGTGAACCCCGCCCGAATCCTGAACCTCCAAGGCGGATCGCTCGCGGAAGGGTCAGCCGCGGACATCACCATCATAGACCCGGAGCAGGAATGGCAAGTGGACAAAGACAAGTTCCACTCCAAGTCCAGGAACACCCCTTTCCACGGCCGGGAGGTGAAAGGACGGGCCACCGCGGTTATCATTGACGGGAAAGTGGTAAAGCCGTAGTTCCGTTTTCATAAAGATGTGTTCTTTGTGCGAGCGAGTTCAGTCGCGACAAGAATCGCAAAGGAGGTGTTATGAAGATAAGGAAAGCAGTGATTCCCGCGGCCGGCTTGGGCACGCGGTTTCTTCCCGCCACCAAGGCGGTGGAAAAGGAGATGATCCCCATAGTGGACAAGCCCCTGATCCAGTACATGATCGAGGAAGCCGCTGCCTCCGGTATCGAGCAGGTGGTCCTGGTTACGGCCCGCGGCAAGTCGTCCATGGAGGACCACTTTGACGTGGCTTACGAGCTGGAGGACACGCTCGACAAGAAAGGGAAAGACAATCTCTTAAACGAGGTCCGGCGAACCACCGGCCTTGCCGAGATCGTGTCCGTTAGACAGCATCGGCCGCTGGGTCTCGGCCACGCCATCGGCTGCGCCCGCTGCGTGGTGGGGAACGAGCCTTTTGTGGTGCTCCTGCCCGACGACATGATAGACAATCCCGACTACCCCGGCTGCCGCCAGATGATGGACGTGTACGACAAGTACGGCGAGTCAGTGGTCGCCCTCCTGGACGTGCCAGAGCACCAGATTTCCCTCTACGGCATGGTCGAGTACGAACAGGTAGAAGAACGAGTGGTCCGGGTCAAGGACTGCATAGAAAAGCCGGCGCCTGAAGAAGCCCCCTCCAAGCTGGGAATAGTGGCCCGCTACCTGTTCACCCCCGACATCTTCGAGGCCATAGACAACACCCCGCCCGGCAAGGGGGGCGAGATCCAGATCACCGACGCCATCCGGACCCGGGCCAAAGAAAACAAGGTGCTGGGACTCGTGTTCGAAGGAGACCGCTTTGACGCGGGCGACAAGCTGGGCTACCTCGAGGCGACCCTCCACTACGGGCTCAAACACTCCGACCTCGGAGAAAAGTTCAGAAAGATGATAAAGGAGAAGCTGGAGGAGTAAATCCTGTTATAGCGCTTTCAAAGATAAGGTAATACGTGCGAGAGTTATGTGCGAGCGGCTTTAGCCGCGAAAAGCCTTTCTCATTACTTCCCGCGTAGATGATGAATCAACTAATGACCCGCAAGTCCTTGATCTCGAGCTGGACTGACTCGTCGCCTTTCCAGGTGTTAAGCTTCGGGATGTAAACGATGTCCAGCCGGTCGCCCGGCTCCGGCAGGCGGTCGCCCATACGAAAGCCCACTGCCGGGAGAGTAACTTCCTTCTCTTCCACTCCCATGAGAAGGGTGTTGGACCTTCCTTCTCTGGCCCATTTCACCAGCACGCCCCGCGCGCAGAAAGAGGGCTCCGGGTTTCCGATCCCGTGGGGCTTGAGCCGCGCCAGGTCTTTTACAAGCTCCTGGTCGCACTTGCTGACCGGCCACTCCGCGTCCACCGACAGATACGGCTCATACTCGAAGTCAGGCGCCTCTTCTGCCACCGCTTCCGGAAAGTACTCCAGGAACCGGGGTATGTTGTCCTCCTTGATGGTGAGGCCGGCGGCGGAAGGATGACCGCCGAACACCTCGAGCAGGTGGCTGCACCGCTCCAGCACCTTGTAGATGTTTACGCCGGGAACACTCCGGAGCGATCCGCGTCCCTCGCCGTTGTGTACTCCGATGACCGCGGAGGGCCGGTAATAGGTGTCGGTCAGCCGGGATGCCACGATCCCGATCACTCCGACGTGCCATCCTTGTCCGGCCACTGCCAGTCCGGGGGCCAGGTGTCCGCCCTCCATGAGACCGAGCGCCTTGTCCGCCTCCTCCAGTATCCGTTCTTCTACGCTCTGGCGGGTGCGGTTTAACTCCTCCAGCTTGTCCGCAATAATCCCCGCTTCCCGCTCGTTCTCGGAAAGCAGAAGCTCTAAAGCAGGGTCGGCAGCGTCCAGCCGGCCCATGGCGTTCAGCCGCGGCGCCAGCCGGAAGCTGACCTGCCCGACTCCCACCGGCCCTTCGCCAAGACCGGCCACCCGCTTCAACTGGATGATCCCCGGCCTCCGGCCGGCGGCAAGCTCGGAAAGCCCGAAGTGGACCAGGACCCGGTTCATGCCGGTCAGGGGGACCACGTCCGCTATGGTTCCCAGCGCCACCAGGTCGAGGTAGGCTTTGAGGTTAGGTCCGTTCTTTATCTTGCCGAGCTTGCGGAGATGGGCACGCAAAGCGATGCAAAGATAAAAGGCCACTCCTGCGCCTGCGAGCTCTTCGCTGTTGTAAGGACAGTCCGGCAGGCGGGGATTAACAATCGCATGTGCCGGCGGGAGCGTCTCCGGCAGTTGATGATGATCCACCACGATAACGTCCGTGCCGAGTCGGTTGGACCGCTCGACAGCCTCGTGGTCGTTGACTCCGCAGTCCACGCTGATGATAAGACCGGCGCCCTTCTTGTGGAGCTCTTCCACTCCCGCGGGCTTCATGCCGTAGCCTTCCTTCTGCCGGTGAGGAAGGTATGAAATGGTTTTGCCTCCGAGTTCGCGGAGGAACCGGTCCATGATCGCGGTGCCGGTGATGCCGTCCACGTCGTAATCGCCGTGGATGCCGATGGTCTCGCCCTTCTCCAGGGCCTCGGCGATACGGGCGACCGCCTTGTCCGCGCCTGCGGGCGGCGTGTCCGCTTTGAGGTTGTCGAGCGAAGGGGACAAAAACTCTTTTGCTTTTTCAGCGTCGTTGATGCCGCGGTTCAAAAGGACCCAGGCCACTACCCGCGAGACGGAAAGCTCGGATGCCAGCCTGTCCACGTGGTCCTGGTCCGGTTTTTTTATTTTCCAGTTCATGGTAAGACGACCGGGTTTAAAGAGGGAAAGCTATAAGATAAACACTTTTGTCCAAAAGGAATTTTTTATTTCACGCAAAGGCGCAAAGCCACAAAGGAAACACATGACAAGAATGCGCCGTTCCGCTGTTCTAGTGTAGCGTATCACTCTGTTTGATCCTTATTAATTCAGTGTAAAGGTTACGGGAGCACCTATGCGATGATAGCTTTCCCTCGCCCTTTCAGGGCTCTTTGTTTTTTTAACCATCTCCCCAGGGCTTGCGCCCTGGGCTGTAGTCCTTCCGCCCTTTTCAGGGCGCGGATTCGAGGCTATCGAGTCCCAACGGGACGGCGGCCTAAAGCCCGGGGCCTAAGCCCCGGGAAAAATATTGAACTAATCGAATACAAGCCCTGTAAGGGCGACAAAAAGGCAATTACATATGATCCACTACACTAGATTAATAGTCTGCATGTGTGCTTTTCAAGGAACCTGGACTTTAGTAAACACGCGGTTCACCGTATCAATAGGAAAGTTTTATCTTTTGCTCGTAAATTCAAAAGAACTCCACGACTCTTTGCGTCTTGGCGACTTTGCGTGATAAAACTTTCGGAATCCGTCCCCTGTTTCGGACAACAATGCAATACAAACAAGAGCGAGTCATGGTCGAGATCAAGTACGAACGCTCAGCGCTGCAATTCATTTTATCCTAACAGACCGGCGACCACCTGGTAAGTAATAAGTCCCGCCATTCCCGCGGTAATGGTCCCCTTGGTAAGGGCGGCGCCCACCCGGCCGAAAAAGGCGCCCAGCGCCACTCGGCGGGCGTTGTCGAAATCCTTCTCCATGGCGTAGCTCACCAGGAACGCGCCCAGATAGGCGCCCAGGAAAGCGCCGATGATGGCCCCCACCACCGGCGGAAACCCGGCCATGAGGATGGCCCCGGCGATGGCCCCGATGATGGCACCGGCAATGGCCCGCTTGGATGCGCCGTATCGCTTGGCCCCGTAGGCGGTAATAAGAAACTCGACCAGCTCGGCCAGGCCGGACATGACCAGGAGCGCCGCCAGGGTCCACCACCCGATGGCACCGTCAAAAGAGGTGATTAGCGCATAGATCACAGCTTCCGCGAATATGATCCAGTTGCCGGGGATGCCGACAAAGACCAGGAAAAGTGCGAGTATCATAATCGCGAAGAAGAAGAACAGACCGACTCCCGCCAGGATGGATGTCATGTTCATATCCGCCTTTACAAGGACACGGGTCCCTCTATCGTTGTTTTTCAGCCGCGGCTACCGTCCGCCTGGTGGCCCGGAGCTCTTCCCACCATATGATAAAGGAGCTGGCCACGAAAATGGACGAGTAGGTCCCGACCACGACCCCGACCAGGAGCGCGAAGGCGAAGTCTTTTATGATGCCGCTTCCGATCACGAAAAGGAACATCACTGTAATAAAGGTGGTCATGGATGTCAGCAGGGTCCGGGAGAGGACTTCGTTGATGGACGTGTTTACCATCTCTCTGTACTCCACGCGCCGGAGCCTCCGCACGTTTTCGCGGATGCGGTCAAAGGTCACGATGGTGTCGTTGAGCGAGTATCCCACAATAGTGAGCAGGGCGGCGATGATGGCCAGGTTGAACTCCCGCCCGGTAATAACGAAAGCGCCGGTGGTGATAAGCACGTCGTGGACCAGGGCTATGACCGCTCCCAGGGCGTAGCGGAACTCGAACCGGAGGGTAATATATATCAGGATCATGGCCATGGCCGCCACAATGGCCATGACCCCCTTGTTCCGGAGCTCCTCGCCCACCCGGGGGCCCACGTAATCCGTCTTTAACACGGTGAAGCTGTCCTTGCCGAACAGGGAAGACATCTTCTGTTTGACCGCGGCCGCGGTCTTGCCGCTGGCCCCTTCCGCTTTGGCCACCTCATCGTCTTCCTCCTTGCTTTTCTCCGCTTCTTCAATGGAAACCTTGAGCTCCTCCATCCGTAGCAGGTAGGTGTTGGAGTCCTCGTCCCCCACCCGCTGCACTTTCACGTCGCCCACCGGCAAATCCTCCAGCGCGGAACGGAGCTTGGCTATGGAAACGGCCTGGTTGAACTGAAGCTCCATCTCCTCGCCGCCTGCGAAGTCAATCCCCATGCTGGGGCCCGGCTTAAATAACGAAAACACGCTCACGGCGATAACAAGGACCGACACCCCCAGTCCGATGGTCCGGAACTTTATAAAGTTGATCCGGGTTCCTGGTTTGATAATCTCCATTTTCCGACTCCCGATTTATCTCTTCCGGCCTTGCTCGACAGGCTGGAGCTTGATCCCTATGGAAAGCGATGCCTTCCGCTTCCTCCGCTGGAACCCCAGGTCGTAAATGATCCGGGTTACCACCAGGGCGGTGAAAAGACTGGACACGATACCCAAAGCCAGGGTCACCGCAAACCCCTTGATCGGGCCGGTGCCCCATTGCAGAAGGACCAGCGCCGCGATCAGGGTGGTGATGTTAGCATCCAGGATGGTCCACAACGCCTTGGCGTATCCCGCCTCGATGGAAGCCTGCGGCGTCTTGCCGGTCCGAAGCTCTTCCCGGACCCTCTCGAAGATGAGAACGTTGGCGTCAACAGCCATGCCCACGGTAAGCACGATCCCCGCGATGCCGGGCAAAGTAAGGGTCGCGCCCAAAAGTGAGAGCGCGGCCATTATAAGGACGATGTTGAGAACAAGGGCCAGGTCGGTAATCAGACCGGCGCCTCTATAATAGACTACCATGAACAACACTACCACCAGCATACCCCAGAAGATGGCCTGCTTGCCTTTGCGGACCGCGTCCGCTCCCAGGCTGGCGCCTACCGTGCGCTCCTCTTCTATGTCAATGTCAACTTCCAAGGCCCCTGATCGGAGCACGGTGGAAAGGTCGGTGGCCTCCTGGGGGCTGAAGTTGCCCTCGATCTGTCCGCGATAGGTTATCTGGGACCGGATGCTGGGCGCGCTCTCGACTTGTCCTTCCAGAACAATGGCCAGCCGTTCGCCCACGTGCTCGCCGGTGAGCTTGCCGAACTTGCGGGCCCCCTTGGTGTTGAGCCGGAAGGACACCACCGCTCCCCCGCCCGGCTGGTCGGAGGTGAACCGGGGCCGGGCGTCTTGCAGGTTAGCTCCGCTTACTGCGATGTCTTCCCTTAGAAGGTAGCAGACTTCCCTTTTTACGCCTTCCCTGCTCTCGGTGCCTACTGCCAGGCGGTAGCTGGGAGGAAGGACCGCGTTTTCACCCATGGGGATATCAGCAAGCTGCTGGGAGTTGATGTAGCATTGCTGTGTCTTTCCGGCCTCGGTGGGGTCCCGCCAGGTTACCAGGGTGAACCCGCTCGGAGGGGAGTCCATGGCTTCTTCCACCCTTTCCTTGGTCTGGCCGACCCCTTTCACCAGCATGAAGTCAAGCTTGGCCGTCCGGGTGATGTTGTCCTTGACCCGCTCCGGGTCCTTGGCGCCGGGAAGCTGAAGACGGATGCGGTTCTGGCCCTGCACCGCTATCTCCGGCTCCTGGAGGCCGAAGGCGTTGATGCGGCGGGACATGATGTTCCGGATTTGCTCGACCGTCCGGCTCTGGAGCTCTCTTTTTTCATCCTCCTTAAGTCCGAAGGAGGGGCTCAAGGTGTCCATGCCTTCCATGACCCGGAGAGACCGGAAGCTCCGGTGAATAAGGTTGTTCCCTGCTACCATGGAATCATGGTCGGGATAGGAGACCTCGATCCGCTTCTCCGCCGGCTTGAACCTCACCTGTTCGTAATCCACGTCCTTGTCGGAGAAGAAATCCTGGATGGATTGCCGGAAGTGCTGAAGCTCCTTTAATACTGCTTCTTCCACGTCCACGCTAACCACCAGGTCCATGCCGCCCTGCAGGTCCAGACCGAGGTTCAGATACCCGGAAGGCAGGATGCTCGAGTCCAGCCACCACTCCGGCAGCTTGGATTTGCCCGACTTATAATCGTGAAAAAAAGTGGGCACCAGCGCCACCGCGGCGACCAGTATCACTACCCCCACCAGGATCAGCCTGTAGATAAGGCTCTTCTCCATAGACTCTTTTCTCAAGGATTCCCGTCTTGCAGGGGCGCCTCTTCTGGAGACAGGACCTTCCGATAGGCCCGCCAGTATCTTTCTCGCTCCTACTATTCCCAAGAAGCCCAGGGGTATCAAGGGAACGCTCGCTATTAAAAGCACCCACGCGCCTACCCGCGTGGAGCCCGTCACTATCAGGGCCACGCCCCCTAAACAAACAAGGGTTATTCCCGCAACCACTCCTCCCAGAATCGGCACATCAGGATACGTCACAAAGATGACGGCTGAATAAATAATATAGGCAATGACTGCGATATAGATATAGACGTTCAAACGCTTCATTTACCGCTCCCTTCAGAACACTCTCTCCGTTTATGTAAAAACGGCAACACCGCTACTTGCCCTTCTTGCCGCCCAGTTTCTTCCGCTTGGACTCCTCGGGCTCCTTGTCCGCTTTCTCCGCTTTCTCCGGCTTGTCCGGCTTCTCGGCCTGGGCTTGCTTGTCCCGGTTCACCACCGAGCTTATGAACTGCCTGCCCACCTTGAGCCGGGTGTTGTTGGCCACCTCCACTGTTACCGTGGTGTCGGTAAGCGCCGTGATCTTGCCGTAAATCCCGCCCGCGGTGACTACCTCGTCGCCCCGCTGGAGGTTCTTGAGCATGTTCTCCCGCTCCTGCTTGCGCCTCTTCTCCGGCCGGTAGAGCACGAAGTAGAACATCACCACGATCAGGATGATAAGGAATATGGGGCTGCCGAAAAGGGAAGGAGCGGCCCCTTCGCCGCCGCCTCCTCCGCCACCGGGCCCGCCGGCAGCGCTCAACTGGGCAAGATAAGGATATAAATGTGTCATAACTCCTCCTCGGAATCATCATCCGCGGCACGTAATGAGTAAAAATTCTCGTAAAACTCATTCCACCGGTCCCGGACAATGGCTTCCCTCATGTTTTGCATTAAGCTTATAATATAACTCAGATTATGGATGGTGTTCAACCTGGCCGAGATAATCTCTTTTGCAAGGTGCACGTGACGAAGGTAGGCCCGGGAGTAGTTTCGGCAGGTATAACAGTTGCAATCCGGCTCCACCGGTTTCGGGTCCCGGGCATACTTGGCGTGCTTTATAACCACTTTCCCGCGGTTCGTAAAAAGGGTCCCGTTCCTCGCCACCCTGGTGGGCATGACGCAGTCAAAAAGGTCCACGCCCCGGGCGACCGCTTCCACCAGGTCGGCAGGAGCGCCCACGCCCATGAGGTATCGCGGCTTGTCTTCCGGAAGCCACGGCAGAGTGGCGTCTAAAGTTGAGAGCATGTCTTCCCTCTCTTCCCCCACGGAAAGACCTCCCACTGCATAACCCGGGAAATCAAGGGAAATGAGCCTCTCTGCGCACTCCTTGCGCAACTCAGGGTCCAGCCCGCCCTGCACGATGGCGAACAATGCCTGGTCCGGCGCGGTCTTTGCCGCAAGGGAACGCTCGGCCCACACCACGGTCCTGTCCACAGCGGCGCGCAAAACCTCAGGAAGGGCCGGAAGGGCAGGGCACTCGTCCAGGACCATGGCGATGTCCGAGCCAAGTTTTTCCTGCACGGAAAGGCAAACCTCGGGGGTGAACATGTGCTCGGAACCGTCCAGGTGCGACCGGAACACGACCCCTTCGTCCGAGACCTCGCGAAGATCGGCCAACGAGTACACCTGGAACCCGCCCGAGTCGGTAAGCACGGGCCTCTCCCAGTTCATGAAACGATGCAGGCCCCCCAGGTCGGCTATAACGTCCGCGCCCGGCCGAAGATACAGATGGTAAGTATTGCAAAGAATAATCTCCGCGCCCAGACCAAGCAGGTCCTCACGCACCAGCCCCTTGACCGTGCCCTGAGTGCCCACCGGCATGAAAGCGGGAGTCGAAACCAGGCCGCGACGTGTGTAAAGACGGCCCGACCGGGCACCGCCGCAAACCGAATCCAACTGAAAATCGAACCCGTGAACAGGTTTCATAAGTCCGCTGCCTTTCCGCTCATAGTATCAGCATGGCGTCTCCGTAGCTTAGAAAGCGGAAGCCCGCATCCAGCGCGTATTGGTAAGCTTCCAGTATCCGCTCCCTTCCGGCAAAGGCGCTGACCAGCATGATAAGAGTCGAGCCCGGCATGTGAAAGTTCGTGATCATGGCGTCAACTACCCGGAACCGAAATCCAGGATAAATGAAAATAGAGGTGCTGCCGCGGCCGGGCGACAAGGAACCGTTTTCTAAAGCGCAATGCTCGAGGACCCGGACCACCGTGGTGCCCACCGCTATCACCCGGCCTCCCTCGCTTTTCGTCTTTTCGATCCGGCGGGCCGTGTCCTCCGGAAGCTCGAAGTACTCCGGGTGCATGCGGTGGTCCTCGACCCGCTCCGCCTTGACCGGAGAGAAGGTCCCGAAAGACACGTCCAGGCGGAGGTAAGCGATCCCTACCCCTTGGCCGGCAAGCTCGTTTAGCATCTTCTCAGTAAAGTGGAAGCCCGCGGTGGGGGCTGCCGCGGCCTCTCCTTCCCGCGCATAAACGGTCTGGTACCTCTGCCGGTCCACGTCGGGATCGTCTTCCGGTCCCCGACGAATGTAAGGAGGGAGCGGCGGAAGTCCTTCCCTTCGGAGCAGTTCCTCCGGCCGTTCTCCTTCTATCTTAATGTTCCAGAGTGGAGCTCCCTCTTGTGCTGATACCCGGACCTCGCTCGCGCTCCTGCCCAGGACTCTTGCCTGCGCGCCCGGGGAAAGCTCTATGGCCATGCCCGCTGCCGGGTTCTTGCCTTTTATCATTCCCTCAAAGGTTTGTTCGTCCAGGCGGCGCACCAGGGTGATCTCCATTTTACCGCCGGTGGACTTTTTCCCGGCGAGCCGCAACGGCTGGACCCTGGTATGGTTCAAGACCAACAGGTCATTCGCCGCAAGGCAGCGCGAGAGCTCCCGGAAGGTTACCTCTTCGGACTTTCCGGAACGCCGATCCAGGACGAGCAGCCTGGACGCCGACCTTTCCGGAAGTGGCTTCTGGGCAATCCTTTCAGGGGGAAGATGGTAATAGAAGTCCTCCACCTTCATGAGGCAGGGGCCTCTTCCTTCCGGGGAGGAGTGCTGGTGCATATCTGGTTCCGGCCCTGCGCCTTGCCGTAGTAAAGCGCCTTGTCTGCCAGGTCCAAAAGTTCGAGCGGGTCGTAAGTGTCCCCGGGGAAAGAAGCCACTCCCACGGTGACCGTAAGGCGGGCGGGCTCGCGCGCATCCTCCGTGAATTCATGGGCCTGGACCTCCTGCCGGAGCTTGTCCGCCACCTTGGCCGCGTCTTCCTTGTTGGTCTCCGGAAGGATGATTAGGAATTCCTCGCCGCCGTAGCGTGCCACCAGGTCGGCCTTGCGAAGGCTGTTCTCGAGCATGCCGGCTATTTTCTTCAAAGCCTCGTCTCCTTGCAGATGTCCATAGGAATCGTTGAAGTTTTTGAAGTGGTCTATGTCCAGCATGAGCAGGGAAAAGGTCCTTCCATATCTGCGCGCCCGGTATGATTCCCGCTCCAGCCTCTCAAAGAAGTACCTCCGGTTGTACAGGTGGGTCAGGTCGTCGCGATGGCTCAGCTCGCGGGTTTTCTGGAAGGCCAGGGCATTATCCACCGCAATGGCCACGTGGTCGGCCACCGTCTGGAAAAGGCCCACGTCGGATTCCTCTAACCCGTTGGGAGTCGGCTTGTGGGTGCTCAACACGCCGAGGAGGTCGCCGTTCTTTCCAGTGAGGGGAACACCCAGATAACAGCCCGTGTTGATGCCGCTGCCGGGAAAGTAGACAAAGTCCTCTTCTTTTTCCATGTCCTGGATAAGGATGGGTTCCTGCTTTTTGACCACGTGGGACACCATGCCCGCGTCCGGGGCGATCACCCCCTGGCTCACCACGTTCTCCGGCATGCCGTGACTCGCCTGGATCATGAGCTGGCCGCTGTCCCTGTCCAGCAGCATCAGGCAGTACTCGTCAATGGCAAGCGAATGGCCGATCACGCTCATGGCCACCTCGAAAAGCTCGGAGAGCTGGATGGTCATGCTCAGGCTGCGGCTTACGTTATAAAGGGTGTAAAGCTCGATCACCCGCTGTTTGAGCGCGTCATTGGATTTTATAAGCTCATCGCGTTCCGACAGGCAATTCTGGAGCTCGGCCTCGAGGTCCCCTCCGTTCCCCTGGCTCGTCATGGTTTGAGTCCTCCGTAAGTATTGTCCCTATTATGTACTCTCTAACCGCCGGTTGTAAAATCCGGGAGCCTTAAAAGACAACGAACCGACCACCACAGAGGTCACCGGAATTTATTCGCATTGATACACCCGCACGTCAAGCTCCCGCGGGCCTGCGGATGGAAAAAAAGCGGCTTTTTTACACCGGTCATCCAGGACATTGCGGTTGTGCTTCGAGATGGACCAGGCAAACGAGGTTACCACCATGCTGTTTTCCACTTGTTGCCGCGAAAGCTCCCGGTCCTTTCCCACCAGGCGCGCGTCATGGTCGTAAAAACGATAGACGCCGCTCACGAACCCGAGCGCTATCACCTGTTTATGGGGTGCCGTCTTTTCGGTCCACTCCGCCGAGGTGCGGAGCGCTTGTTTGTGTTTGCCGTAATAATCCGCGAGGGTGAAGCCCACGACAGCAATGACCGCTATCATGGCCGCGACACCGATCCAGTAGGCCCACCATCTCCGGAAAGTGAACGGGATGGTCACGCCGACGGCGCAAAACAGGTACAAGGCATAAATGCCGTAGCTGTAGAACCGGTGAAACACAAAGGTGCCGGTAAAAAGCGAGGCCAGGCATCCCAGCGCGATCGGCAGCACCAGCGCCGTGACAAGAAGAGGCTTTTTCCGGGCCACCAGTACCAGCCCGGCCGCGCCCGGCACCAGCACGACCAGCGACAACAGAGGCCTTTCATAGCCCGCGGACCACGCGGTCAGAAGCCGGCCCGCAAAGGAAAAGGACATGGCCCGGCCCGTGGTAATGGTGCCTTGCTCCAGAACGAACTGATAGAAATCGGAGAGCATGGGAAGGTATACAAGAAGAGACAAAAACAGCCCCAAAAGGGACGCGGCCGCGAGCATGGCATTCTTGCGAAACCGTCCATGCTTTTCTTTTAATACGAGGGTCAGGGCGATCATAAAGTGAGAGCCGATCACCGCGGCCGCAAAAAGGTGAGAGTAGACGGACAGCACTGCCAGGAGCGCGTAAGACGCGGCGTACTTCCAGGACGGCCTATCGTAAATGACCAGGAAAAGATAGGTGGCAAAAAGGGAGAACAGGATCATGAGGGCATAGCCGCGCGCGTCCTGGCTCCACCAGACCGGCCACATAGCCAGGCTGAGGAGAACACCCGCCAAAAAGCCGGTACGGCCGTCCCAGAAGCGCCTGCCGAAAAGAAACACCAGACCGGGCGTTAAGCTTCCGGCGATGAAAGCGGGAAGGCGCGCCGCCCATTCTTCTTCTCCAAAGATCAACAGGCACACTTTGGCAAGCAACGAGTAGAGGGGATGGTGGTTCGGCAAGGGCATGGCGGTGAAAAGCTCGCGCCAGGGCGCCTGGAAAAAGCGGATAAAGGACACTATCTCGTCGTACCAGAAGCCCTGGTCCAGCCGGTACAGCCGCAACCCCCCCGCGAACAATGTAAGCGCCAGGAACGCCGCCCACCGGCTGCCCCGGTTTGCCGGGTTGTCTATATCAAGAGTAAGCTTCATTTTTCGAAAAGCCGCATGCCCATGTAAACCCTGTCTTTACCTTCGCGCCTTCTTTCGCATCTTTTTATCAGGTTCTTTATATCGTTTTTAAGCACAGGGTCCTTTGCCTTTCCCAGCGCGGTTTCGAGCTCGCTCTGGACGGATGACAAGGGCTTCCCGCCCATGAACAGGTACCGGCCGCGATAGTAATGGTACTCTCCCGGCGAGAGCCGGTCCTCCATCTTCTCCACGTCCGCCTTTCCTTGTTCGAGCCAATCATGCACCTTTGCGGGTTCTCTTTGCATAGCATGGAAACGCGCCAGGTTATAGTAATCAACCGGCCTCAATAAAGTTTGCTGGAAAGGCCAGGAAAGAAGACCTGCCAGGAACACAACCAGCAAGGCCGCTGCCAAAGCAGGCCATCTCTTTTTCTGCAAAAGATCGAAAAGCGAGGTAAGACCGATGCCGCAAAAAACGCAGAGCGCCGGCACCACCGGCAGCCGGAACCGGCCCAAAATATAGAAAGCTATGGTGGCGGCACAGTAAAGAATGACAAAGCCGTAAAGAACATCAGCCTCGCGCCATCTTCTTCGGAAAAACCAGAGCCCCAACAAGCCCGCTCCCAGGATGTGAGGCCATGCCGGCAGAAAACGCAAGAGGGGCGCGTACTCCCGCTCCACGTAATAGTTCAGGTTATTAGGTGCTTCATACCCGTACAAAAACGCCGCGGTCTTGTCCGCCTGCTTGTATAAAAGCTGTAAGGGCTCGTCCCGGTAAAGCCGGAGTACGTTTATTATTGCGGGCAGAAGGCGCCGGTCGCTTTCTTTCACGATTTCCATGACCGGCGCGGTCAACTTCCAGCCGGACGGTGGGGATCCCGGGTAATTGCCTTCCACGAACTCGAGCGCCCCCCTGCGGCTCATGGAAAAGATATCAGCGTCAGCTTTATAGTTCCTGAGCCAGAGCGGCGTCATGATAAGTACAAAACCGGCCAGAAGTCCGGCCGCTGTTTTTATACGGACCGGTGCGCGCCGTCCGGGTTTTTGCGAATTCGGAGACTTTGCCTGCTTTCCCGAATCCCACCACCACAAAGCGAGCACCGGCAGCATCACCGCTATAACGGGCTTGGCAAGTAACGACAGACCAAAAACCGCGCCTACTGCCAAAGCCTTCCCCCCTCCGGGCCGCTCCCGGCTTACGAGCATCAAAAACACGAGCAGAGTGTATAAGAAGGTTATAACTCCCGCCCGCAGGAAAGCCCCTTCATAAAAGATGAGCGGACCGTAGAGGGCGACAAGCAGACCCCCTGTCAAGCCTGCCGCGGTCCCTTTAAGGCGGCGTGCCATATAAAACACCATGACCGCCACGCCGGAGCCCAAAAGGAACTGGAAGAGCCGCTGGGCTGTCTGGAAGAAGTCTCCGGAAATCTTTATGATTAAAGCCACAAGGTAAGGATACAAGGGGGCCTGGTAATAGACTCCTTCACCCGTGATGTCGCCGGAGGCTATCTCCATGGCTTTCCGGTAAAAGACGTAACAGTCCGTGCCCTGCAGAAGGGTCACATCATGGTAGGGGGAGTCCTGCATGGAGAGGAGGTATATCAAACGCACGGCGAGGGCCAGGAGGAACACCCCGACCGCGGCCGGAAAGGCCTTTTTACAGGGACCGCCTTTCTCTTGTCCGTTTTGTTCAGTCCCTCCCATGCCTTGTAAAGTTTATCCTGGAGAAGAAAAAGGAACAAGCTTTCGTCTTTGAAAACCCCTTGACCCGTTATCCACATGAAATATAATGAGAGTATAGCTACACAAAACCCTTCCGGGAGGAAATGCCATGAGCAAAAGTCTTTTTGAAACCGTCCGCGTGTTCTTCTTTGCCTGTATAATCGCAGCAGGACTGGCCGGCGCAAACTGCGGCGGCTCCTCCGGCGGCGGCTCTGATGATTCCGCCCCCGCAAACAACGCCCCTGTTGTAGAGCAGACCTTCAATCCTGTTTATGCTGACGAGGATACTAATGCTTATGTTTCAGATATTCCTTCGCACTTCTCAGACCCTGACGGAGATCCGCTCTCCTACTCTGTGGAAGGATTTGATAAAATCAATGCCGCGCTTTCCGGCAGCACAATAGAGCTTTCCGCTCCGCAGGACTGGGGGTGCGGGGTCAGTTCTTTACAATTAAGTTTATGTAGGTCTTGAGACGCCATACTTTAGAACAGCACCCGTATCTTTCGGAGTGCGGTGGCTTCCTGCCTGCGCCGCGCTCGGCTTGGCGCGGCAGGCAGGGCCGCCGCTTTCTGTCAGGGAGCTTGCTCCCGTTATGATTGACGCAGGCACCGCTTGTTATATAATTTCATCAAGGCTCGAAGAACGCGGAACCGGCCAGCAAGCTTGCCGGAAGAGAAAGCGAAAGCAAGCTTTCGCACTCCAAAGGGGGGAATGTGGAGTGCGGCGGCTTGCCGCCGCTTTCCAAGAGGGAGCTTGCTCCCGTTATGATTGACGCAGGCAACGCCTGCTATATACTTGCAACCAACCGGCAAGACCGGCAAACCGGCCAGCAAGGGTGCGGGGTCAGTTCTTTACAATTAAGTTTATGTAGATGGTGAGAGGTCATACTTTAGAACAGCAGCCGTTATCTTTGGGAGTGCGGTGGCCTGCCGCCGCTTTCCGTCAGGGAGCTTGCTCCCGTTATGGTTGACGCTGGCAGCGCCGGTGATATACTTTTTACCAAGACGGAAAACCGGCCTATATA
>JAWOBU010000195.1:0-10456 GCA_046484135.1 bacterium | reverse complement strand
GGCGGCATTAACGGTCACCCCCTCGAGGTCGTTTTTTACGACACCCAGGGATCGGAGGACCGCGCGGTTACTTATGCCAAGCGCCTTATCACCAAGGACAAGGTCTCGGCCATTATCGGCCCCACCCGGTCGGGCCCTTCCCTGGCGATTCTCGACACCATCAGCTCGGCCAAGATACCCCTGGTGTCCTGCGCGGCCAGCTACAAGATAGTGGCGGACGAGGAAGGCAACGCCAGAAAATGGATTTTCAAGACCCCCCAGTCCGACTCCATGGCGGTGGAGAGAATCTACGAGTACTTCAACAACAAGGGGATCGAGAAAGTGGCCATTATGAACGTGTCCAACGGATACGGCGAGTCCGGCCGGGCCGAGCTCAAGCGGCTCGCGCCCAACTACAACATCGAGATCGTGGCTGACGACCGGTTCGGCCAGGACGACACCGACATGACTCCCCAGCTCACCAAGGTAAAGAACACCGACGCCCAGGCGCTGGTGGTATGGGCGGTGCAGAAGGCCCCCGCCATCGTGGCCAAGAACTTCAAGACCCTGGGCATGGACGAGGACATGCTTCTGGTCCAGAGCCACGGAGTGGCCAGCAAGAAGTTCATCGGCCTGTGCGGTGACGCCGCCGACGGACAGATACTTCCGGCCGGCCGGCTCCTGGTGGTGGACCAGCTTCCGGAGGACAACCCCCAAAAGGCCGTCCTGGCTGAGTACAAGAAAAACTTTGAGGAGCGCTACGGCCCGGTCTCCACTTTCGGCGGCCATGCTTATGACTCGCTCATGATACTTAAAAAGGCCATGGAGAAGGCGGGCACCGACGATCCGGCCAAGGTCAGGGACGCCCTGGAAAACATTGACAAGTTCGTGGGCACCGGCGGGGTATTCAACATGACCCCGGCGGACCATAACGGTCTTTCCAAGGACGCCTTTGTCATGGTGGAGATCGTGAACAAGGACTGGAAGCTGATCGCCGAGTAACGCCGCTTACGGCTCCGGACAAGCGCCGGCCGACTCTGGCCGGAGATGAGCTTGACCGCTCGAGCCGGGTTTGCAAGGCCGGGGTGGCGGTGTTTCCGCCACCCCGTTTAACGTGATGCCGGTCAGTGCTTTGAAATATAGGAACAGAGGCAAACAATTGTATCACGCAGAGGCGCCAAAACGCAGAGAAGGGGAAATTTCTTTTGAGTTTAAAGACAGGAGACAAGCCCACCGTAGTGGTCCGACGAAGCCCGGCTTTTCCGGAATTGAGCTCCCTTGAAAAGCGGGCCGGAAGATGCTTTCCATAAGATATTGCAACGGCGCAAGTTTACTTGTCTTGCCTTTGCGGCTTATCGCCTCTGCGTGAAATAAAAAGAGTATCGAAAGCAATGAATGCAAGCAGGCTCATAAAGATTACGGCGGGGATCGGCCTGGCCGCGCTGGTGCTGGTCTTGGCCATTACAAACGAGAAGTTCCTCCAGCTCCTGCTCGCCGGGTTGACCAACGGCAGTATCTACGCCCTTATAGCCATCGGGTTTACCATCATCTATAACGCCACCGACGTGATTAACTTTGCGCAGGGAGAGTTCGCCATGATGGGGGCGTTGTTCGCGGTCGCTTTGACCGGTCCGCTCGGGCTCCCGCTCTGGCTGGCGGTGGTCCTGGCTGTGGCCGCGGTGATCCTGATCGCCGCCCTGTTCGAGCTTTCCACCATCCACTTTATAAAGTCGCCGTCCGTCATCAACATGATCATCATCACCATCGGGGCCTCCATCTTTTTCAAGGGCACGGCCATGATACTCTCGAACAAGCAGGACTTTTCCATGCAGGCTTTCTCCGGCGGCGGGCCCATCCACATCGGCAGCGCCACGATAACGCCGCAGTACCTGTGGGTCATGGGCTTAACACTGGTGGCGGTGATCGTGCTCCACGCTTTTTACACCAGGAGCGTGACCGGAAAGGCCCTCCGCGCCTGCGCCCATAACCCGCGAGCGTCCCTGCTCATGGGCATCAGCGTTCCCCGAATGGTCCTGTTTACCTTCGCGCTCTCCGGCGCCCTGGGCGCACTCGCCGGCGTGGTCATCACCCCCATCTATATAGCCAACTACCTGATGGGCAAGTACATCGGCCTGAAAGGATTCTGCGCCGCCATCCTGGGCGGGATCGGGTCCATCTACGGCGCCGTGGTGGGAGGACTTGCCATAGGAGTCCTGGAAGCGATGTTCGCCGGATACGTGAACTCGGGCTACAAGGACGCGCTGGCGTTCGTGGTCCTTCTGCTGGTACTGTTTGTCAGGCCCCAAGGGGTCATGGGCGAGCCGGAGCAGGAGAGGGCGTGATGGGGACCTTGAAACGCGATTACCTGTTGCTGTCGCTCTTGGCGGCTTTTATCCTTACCCTTCCGTTGTGGCTTGACGACGCCTATTACCTGGACGTGATCGGCAAGATAGGCATCTTTACCATACTGGCTTTGGGCCTCAACCTGGTCATGGGATACGCCGGACAGATTTCCCTCGGACATGCCGCCTTTTTCGGCATGGGGGCCTACGGGTCCATGGTCTTTACCATTACCGCGGAAAACCGGCTCCAAAACTGGCTCGAGTCGTTCGGATGGGTCCCGGAGACGTTGATCTCGTGGGCGGGCTCGTTCCAGGCTTTTACCGCGGAGCACATGGTACTGGCCGCACTTATTGCCGCGCTCTTTACCGGCGCGGTGGCGCTCCTGGTGGGCATACCCACCCTGCGGCTCAAAGGACATTACCTGGCCATGGCCACCCTGGGTTTCGGCATCATCCTCGAGATCGTGTTCAAGGAGGAGTTCGAGCTGACCGGCGGGACCTCAGGAAGCGGGGTCCCCCGCTTCGAGCTCTTCGGGAAAAAGCTGAGCCCGCTCGGGACCGACTACTTCTACCTGGTCTGGATCACCGGGCTGGTCCTGTTCCTGTTTTCCATTCATCTGGTCCACTCGAGGGTGGGGAGGGCGTTGTGTGCGGTGCGAGACGACGAGATGGCTGCCGCCTCGAGCGGAGTGCCGGTGATGCGGACCAAGGTGCTCATCTTTACGGTAAGCGCCATGTACGCTTCCATTGCGGGCTCTTTGTTCGCGCACCTGCAAAGCCACGTGAGCTCGCCGTCCTTCGGTTTCATGGAGTCCGTCAAGCTGGTGGTCATGGTGGTAGTGGGAGGCATGGGCAGCATCTGGGGGTCGCTACTTGGCGTTGCGGTTCTTTACTCGCTTCCTCAGTTTCTGACCGAGATAGAAGACTATGAAATGGCGGTGTTCGGCCTGGTCCTGATCGTGGTTCTGCTGGTCTCTCCCAAGGGCCTGGCCGGACTCATGGACAGAGGGGCCCAGGGCCTGAAAAGGCTGGTCGGAGGCAAGGGCTGATGGAAGGGCCGGAGATACTTCGCACCGAGTCGCTCTGCCGGAGCTTCGGCGGAGTGACCGCTCTCTCGAACATAGACCTGCAAGTGGGGTCCGACGAGGTCCTGGGATTAATCGGACCCAACGGCGCCGGCAAGACCACCTTCTTCAACGTGATAAGCGGGCTCATGCGGGCGGACGCCGGGGCCATCCATTTCAAGGGTGAGAACATAACCGGGTTTGCTCCGCACCGGATCAACAAAGCGGGTATCTCGCGGACCTTCCAGAACGTCCGCATCTTCAACGACATGACCGTGCTGGAGAACGTGATGCTGGGCAGGCACGGCAAGACGCGGGCCGGGCTTGTCTCCGCCATGCTGAAAGCCCCCTGGGAGGTAATGGAAGAGAGAAAGACCAGGGACTGGTGCCTGGAGATACTCGCCGAGATGGAGCTGCAAGAGAGGGCCCATGAGCCCGCGGCCTCGTTGCCCTTCGGAAGAATGAGGATGTTGGAGATTGCCCGGGCGCTGGCTTCGGAGCCGGAGGTCCTGCTTTTGGACGAGCCTGCGGCGGGGCTGAACCACGCGGAGACGGACAAGCTGGGCGAGAATATCCTCTCCATCCGGGCAAAGGGGATATCCGTCATAGTGGTCGAGCATGACATGCGGCTGGTGATGGAGATATCCGACCGGGTCGCCGTCTTGACCGAAGGGGCCAAAATAGCGGAAGGGACCCCCCGGGACGTCCAGAACGACCCCGCCGTCATCGAGGCCTACCTGGGCGGTGAGCCCGACCAGGCCGACGCTTGACAAGATGTAAATAATGAACGGAACAAGCGGCCGAAACCCCCGCTGCTTTTACGGCTGGTCCATTGTAAGCATTGCTTTCTTCGCCCATTTCATGTCGGTGGGGACCAACTTTTACATCTACAACGCTTTCATGGAGCCGCTCTGCTCCGAGCGGGGATTCACCCGGGCCGGGATAAACCTGGCGCTGATGCTGGGGACCATGGTCGGTTTTGCCGCCCAGTTCTTTTACGGGACCCTGCTTATCAGGGTCGGACCGCGCATCATGATGACCGCCGGTGGAGTGCTCGCCGGAGTCTTCTTCATCTTCCTCGGCCGCGTGGACCACATGTGGCAGTTCTATGTTCTGTACCTCGCCACCTTCCTGGCCAACATGTCCCTGGGAGGGATCGTGGCCAACACCGCGGTAAACAACTGGTTCGTCATAAAGCGCGGAAAAGCGCTGGGTCTGGCCACTGCCGGGGTGTCGCTTTCGGGCGCGGTGATACCGGTCCTGGCCATGCTTCTTGTGAAGAGCTTCAGCCTGGAGAGCGCGTTCTTGTGGCTGGGGGTCGCGCTCGTGCTTGCCGGTCCTGTTGCGTGGCTGGTGGTTCGGAACTGGCCCGAGGACTACGGTCTTCTTCCGGACAATGCACCGGCCGATGATGCTGTTCCACAAAGCCACGAGACGGTCAGCGTCGAGAGCCGCGAGTCGCGCCTGTGGAGTCCCCGCGAGCTTTTCCGGACCGGCGCTTTCTGGAAGCTCGGGTTTGCCTACGCCCTGGTCATGATGAGCGTAGTAGGGGTCATGCCGCAGCTCAAGCCCCGCTTCAGCGACATCGGCTTCAGCGACAACGCGGCCATGGCCATGATGGCCTCGGCCGCTCTTCTCGGGACCATGGGCAAGTACTTCTGGGGGATGCTGTGCGACCGGCACGCTCCCCGCCGGGTGGCCTCGCTTCTCATGTGCATGTGCGGCCTCGGGCTGGCAGTGGGCCTGGTAAGCGGGTCCGCGCCTTACCAGATGGCCTTCGCCATTATCTTCGGGTTCGCCATGGGAGGCGTCATGTCCACGTTTCCGGTGATCATAGCCTTTCTTTTCGGCAGGGCCTCTTTTGCCGCGGTGTTCAGGTTACTCGCCCTGTTCCTGGCGCTCGAGGTCATCGGATACGCGCTCATGAGCGCAAGCTACGAAGTCAGTAAGTCCTATGATATCGCTTACTATGCCTTTGTGGTCCTGGACCTCATGGCCGCCTTTCTCGTGTTTTCCGTCCGGAAGCCGGAAACCTCTGTCTCAACTCCATGACACCCGGGCGGGCGGCCTTACCGGGATGTTCCGGTACTTGAAGTCGGGTTTGCCGAGGGCCAGGACCAGGCAGGCCCGGCGGCCTTCGGGCACGCCCAGCTTTCGGCTCAAGCTTTTCTTACGGTTCAGGGGAACGACCACCAGCCCCAGGTAGCAGGTGCCGTAGCCCAGGGCATGCGCGTAGTTGGTGATGTTGGTTGCGGCAATGGCGCAGTTCTCCCGCACGAACCTGCCTTTCTTGGGGCCGTGAATGATGATGAGGGCGGGGGCATTGTGGGTTACCGGGTTCCTGCCCTGGTCCAGCCACTGCCTGTACATGGGCAGTCTCTGGAGGTAGAGCTCGATCCCTTTTCCGCCCATTGCGAGGTTCACGATCTTTTTCAGAATCCAGCCGCCTCGTTTTTGTATCCTTTCCATCAGCTTCTCGCCTTCGCGGAATATCTTTCTGCCGGTCTTGTCTATAAGATCGGGGTCGGTTATGACCACGTACCCGACGTCCATGGTATTAGAGGCGGTGGGTGAGTAACGGGCCACGTCCAGGATGTCCTCGATGTCCTCTTTCGGCACCGGCTCCTGTTTGTAAAGCCTTACACTGCGCCGCGAGAGCACGGTCTCGCGATAGCTTTTCGCGTCTATCTTCTTTCTGTCCACCGGCCGGGCAGGAGTGCCGGAAAGACCGTGATGGGTAATCGCCTCCGCGGGACACACCGCCACGCAATGGCTGCACTTGTTGCAGTAGTCCGGGTTTTTTATCTCCGGCTTGCCGTCTTGAAGAACATAGACACCGCTCACGCAGTCGCGGGCGCACAGGCCGCATTCCGTGCACTTTTCGTAATCAATGGAAATCGTCTCGTTCATTAGAGAACTTCTCCTTTCAGGGGGAGTGATTGAGTTCAAGGAGTAAGAGGTGCGGCTCAGTCAAAGAAGTGGTCCGCGAACTCGGTAAGATCGAGCATGGTCTTTTGCAGCTCCTGCCTCTTTTGTTCGATCAGGTCTTCGCCCGCGTCCTGCGGAATCCACATAGGTTCGGAAGCCCTGTACACCACCCTGGTCCAGGGCAGGGGCAGCTTGGTCTTGTCCCAGCTTTTTGCCTCGACCCACTTCGAGCAGGAGCAGCCTACCGTGTAAATAGGCAGGCCGGTGGTCCGCGCCAGGTCAATGATCCCGCGCTTTACCTCGTACACCGGTCCCTGCGGGCCGTCAGGGGTGATGCAAAGGTCATAGCCTTCGCCCGCCAGCTCGATCATACGCGAGAGCGCTTCCTTGCCTCCCTTGTCCGTGCCCGCCTTGGACGCGGACCCTCCCCGCACGGCGATGAAGTCCTTGAAGCTCTTCAGGGTGGCGGCGATGATGTCCCCGTCAAAACTGCGGCTCACCATGATGGCAGTGCCTCTCCCCTTCAGATACTTATAGGCGGTAGGTCCGAACATGAGCCGGTTGTGCCAGAGCGCGATGATGCTGGGGTTCTGCCGGCTTCCCACCCGCTCTTGGAGCTCCTCGTGGTTTATGAGCGTCAGGAGCTCTTGGTTGTTCTTGCGCGCGGTGTAGTCGAAAAGATAAAGCCAGTACTTCACGACCGGCGGCGCCAGGGTAACGCCCATGCCGCGGCTTATGCGCTTTTTCAAGCTGCGCTTCTTTTTTTTCGCCGGTTTCTGCGGGGGGGCGGGAGCTTCTTTGTCGTGAGTATCCAAAAATTTTCTCTCCTCGTTCGAAACAAGTATAACAGATTTTTTCCGTCTCGCTCCGGAGACGGCTTACTGCCGATAGCCGGGACCGGGCTTGATCTCGAGCTTCTGTCCCGGCCGCACGCTTTCGGTTTCCATATCGTTTAACTTTTTGATCTCCCACATATGCACGTCGTGCTTTCTGGCGATGCTCCACAACGAGTCTCCTTTTTCCACCACGTAGATAATGGGCTTGCCCCGCTTGCCGATGTCCTTCTTTTCCTTTTTATGAGACGTGTCCGGGCTTTTCTTGTTCGAGTCCTTGACGGGGGACGCCGGCGTTATGGCCTCCGGCGGGTCCCAGTCTTCTGATACGTAGACCACCAATGTGTCGCCCGGCCGGACGACAGCGTTTTCCTTGTTCATGTCGTTCCAGGAGAGTATCTGTTCCACGTGCACGTCGTGGTAGCGGGCGATGCCCCACAAAGAGTCGCCCTGCTCGACTTTGTAGACAACCTTGCGGGTGTCCGAAGCGGAGCCGGAACTCGATTTTTTCGTGGCGCTCTCCGAAGAGGAGTCCTCCCTTTTTGCGGGACCAGACTCGTAGCCGGGTCCCGGTTTTATGGTCAACACCTGCCCCTTGTGCAGGGTGTTCGATTCCAGGTCATTCCATTTTTTTATCTCTTTCACGTGCACGTCGTGAACTCTGGCTACGGTCCACAGGTTGTCTCCCTGTTGGACCCGGTAGCGCAGGGCAGGCCCCCTGCTGCCGCGGCTTTCCGCGTTTTCTGTCCGGGACCCGGAGGACTTCCGTGTTTCTTTGTCCGGCCGCGACTCCTGCGCCGGGGATTCAAACCCGGGTTCCACGTAAAGGACCAGCTCCTGGCCGGGCTTGGGAGTGTAATCCTTTGGGAGCCCGTTCCAGGCCAGCACCTGTTCCATGTGGCAGTCATGCTTCCTTGCGATAAGCCACAGGCAGTCGCCTTCGGTTACTTCATAGGTTACCTTTTCCGTTCCAGCCGGCTGGGCCGCCTTTTTTTCCGTGGCAGGCAGCGACGGCGCCGGCGGACTATAATCCTCTGCGGACTTGGGGGGGGGCGCTTCCTCCGCGGTGGGCGGCAGGCTCCGGGGCGCTTTTTCGGGCACCACCAGGACCAGCTCCTGGCCGGGCCGGATGGAGCAGTTCTCGTCCAGGTCGTTCTTTTCGATGATGTTCCGGCTGGTGATACCGTAATGCCGGGCCATGTAGTAACACCGGTCGCCTTTGCGCACCGTGTAGGCGAACTCGCGGCTGGGGCCTTTTCGCTTTTGGGGCTTTTGCGATTTCTGGGGCGACTTGGGCTTCTGCCTCGAGTAGATGGCTATCCTGTCGCCGTAATAGAGGTTGTCGCTGGTAAGGCCCGGGTTCCATTCTTTCAAGTCCTCGATAGAGATGCCGTTGGCCTTGGCTATGGTCCACATGGTATCGCCGGGCTCCACCACGTAGATGTGCTTCTTCTTTCCTTTGGGGGCCGAGTGCCTGCGTTTTTCAGCCGGGCTTCGGGTCCGGGGCGGCTTCGGGGAGGCCGGGTCGAACTTTCGGTTTTTGGGCACCGGCACTGTCAGGGTCTGGCCCTGCCGGAGGAGCGATTTGGTGGACATGCCGTTTACCGAGGCCAACAGCTTATAGCTGGTGCCGTAGCCGCGGGCTATGGAATGCAGGCTTTGTCCGGTTTCCACCTCGTGCTTTTTGAATGCGTGCCTCTTGTCAGGGGACAGGCGAGCGTACTTGCGGCTGAAGACGCCGTCTTTTCCGGCCGGCACCTTGATCCGGTATCTTCGGACGCCGGGCGGAGTACAGAAGCGCAGGATTTCCGGGTTTAACTCCTTGATCCGGCTGGTGCTGACTCCGGTAAGCTCGGCGACCAGCCCCAGCTCGGTGGCGTCGTCCACCGTTACCGTGGAGTAGTTATAGGGAGAGGACTTCTTTAAGTTGTAGAACCCGTATCGTTCCGGGTTCGAGGCTATCACTGCCATGGCCACTATCTTGGGAACGTAGTGGGTGGTCTCGTAGGGCAGGGCGTCTTTTTCTACCAGGCACCAGTAGTCCTCGCAGCCGGTCCGGCGGAGCTTTCTGCTCAGCAGATACTCCCCGCAGTTATAGGCCGCTGCCACCAGGTGCCAGTCGCCGAACTTCTCGTAAAGATCGGTCAGGTACTCCATGGCCGCTCGGGTGCTTTTTGCCGGGTCGTAGCGCTCGTCTATCCAGTAGTTGATGGTCAGGTTGTACTTGCGGCCGGTCGAGTACATGAACTGCCACAGTCCCTTGGCGTTGGCCGGGCTGATAGCGCGGGGATTGAACATGCTTTCGTTCATGCAAAGATATAAAAGCTCCTCCGGAAGGCCCCGCCGTTTTATCTCCCGCATAATGATCCGCTCGTAAAGCCCCGACCTTTTATAACCGTGCCGGAAAGAGCGGCGAGAGCGCTTGGTATAGTAGTTTACGTAGGTGCTGACGTACTGGTTGAAAGGAAGGTAAAACCCGTCCGAAGACGGAAAGCAGCCGTCCGGAGCGGGCAGATGAAAGCCAGGCGAAGAGATCTTGCGGAGGACCTCGACAAGCGGAAAAGACTTGTCCCATACATGGATGTCTTCCTCCGGAACCGGAAAAACAAAGGACTCTTCCCACCGGGCCGACTGACCGGGCTCCTTTTTGAGAAACTCCTCCTCCTCCGGCAACAACGGCCGGGAAGAGGAAAAGCCCGGAACGAGCAGCAACCAAAACACCAGAAAAACGAAAAACGCAGGCCACCGCGGGCAAGACCTTCCGCCCGGACCAGCCACTTCAGGTATGGCCCGCAAAAGTGTGGTTTTTAACATGAGCGCCTTCCTCACCGACGGCAGCTTCCGATAAGCTCTGCTTCCGCTTTAAACCCTTGCCTTAACGCTTCGCCGGGCCCCGATTGATATATCCGCTCCGGGGCGTTCTTAATAAACAATTGCCGGGCGCGCCTTTTCAAGCCGACTCTTATAGAACCTAATTTATAGTACCCTGCCGGGCAAGTCAATCATGCTGTTAGTGCATGGACCTGCTTCATGAAAGGGCGGTTTTCTAAAAGTAAGGCCGCCACTCATGACTATGCTCACCCGCCAATTTCTTTCAGGAGCCGAAATTGTTCCTCTCGGACCTGATCGCCGCTATAAATGCTCCCCTTCCCGGTTTGACCCGCCACATGGTCTTCTTTACTCTTTTAGTAGCTGTATCGCCGGCCCGCCAAACACAAAGCATGTAACAGGAGAGTGTTGTGAAAAGCATTCCGGAAAAAGGTCTCTCCGAAGAGGAGGTTATAAAGGGGCTCGAAGGCTTCCGGCGCGA
>JAWOBU010000143.1:0-4284 GCA_046484135.1 bacterium | reverse complement strand
GACGAGTACTGGAACGGTACTGACCTGTGGACCGGAGACCCGGAAGGCCACCACGGCAGCGGGCAGGTCGGATGCGCCTACTGGGGCGAGGGGGACGGCGACTGCGTGGTCGCGTCGGGCGACATTACAGTTCTGAAGTCCACGATTGCGGAGACACCCACCGACTACTCGAACGTGATACCAGACAACTCGGACACCCAGGACCTGGACCGCGACGGAGTTCTCGCCTCCGGCGACCTCACCATCTTGAAGAGCATGGTCTCCGAAATCGAGCTCAACAACCTAAACAGCCGGGCAAAAGAGCTGGTGGTCCTTTCCCAGCCGGGGAGTTCCGTGCAAACGGGGTACACCTGCCACGTAACCGTGGGCGTCCTGTCCGAGTACCCGGACAGCGACAAGTACACAGCAGGCTTCGCGGTTGTTTTCCAGGTGGGCTCCGCATCCACCGGCACTGCGACCCTGTGGGGAGGCGACGGAGAGTACTCCGGCGAGCGGTACGATTTCTCCGGGCCGTTAGACCAGAACGCGCCCGCGCGCATCACCTTGCGCATAGACACCAAGGGCACGATTTATCTCGAGCCCTTCATCCCCGAATGTCAATCCGGCACGAACGCTTACGAAGGCCGCTACTGCCCGGAGATTGTGCTGGGAGACACCATCTCCATCCAGGGAGTATCGCCTTAACAACATTCTCTCGATGCTCAGTATTGAACGGCCTTTCCGGTTCGAGCCGGGGAGGCCGTTTTTTATCTCTTTTTGTTTGTGCTTTACTTGTAGACGATCCGGATTATATTTTGTAAAAAGTGTTAAAGGAGGACGAGATGGATTATCAGGATTTGATTCGTGATCTTGCCCGCGAGACTGATTCGCGGATCGTGATGCTTATCCTGGACGGCCTGGGAGGATTGTCTCTGGAGAAGGGCGGTCTTACCGAGCTTGAAACCGCCAGGACCCCCAACCTTGACATGCTTTCTTCGGAGAGCTCCTGCGGTCTTCTGGACCCCATATCGCCGGGGATCACGCCCGGGAGCGGTCCCGGCCATCTTTCGCTTTTCGGTTACGACCCGGTAAGGTGGAACATGGGCCGCGGTGTTCTGGAGTCCCTTGGTATCAACTTTCCTTTACAAGCGGGGGACGTCGCCATCCGCATAAACTTTTGCACGGTTGACGAGAGTGGCAACGTAACGGACCGCCGTGCCGGCAGGATTTCCTCTGCGAAGTGCGAAGAGCTTTCCGCTTTGCTTGACAGTATCGAGGTCCCGGGAGTTGAAATCATGGTTCGTCCCGTCAAGGAGCACCGTGCCGTTGCTGTTTTTCGAGGTGAAGGTTTAGGGGCGGACTTAAACGATACAGACCCTCAGGTAACAGGTAAGCCTCCCCTGGAGCTCAAACCGGGCGACAGTGAATCGGAGCGGACCGCGGGTCATATCAACGCTTTTCTCAAGCAGGCCCGCGAGGTCCTTTCTCCACATCATCCCGCCAACATGATCCTTCTTCGCGGCATAGACAGCTTCAAGAGCTACCCAACTTTTTATGATATCTATAAGCTGAAATCAGCAGCCATTGCTCAGTATCCCATGTACAAAGGTCTTGCGCGGATGGTTGGCATGGAGATACTGGATGGAGGCTCGACCCCGACGGACCTTTTCTCCTGCCTTGAGAAGCACTATGATGATTACACCTTCTTTTTCATCCACGTGAAGAAGACGGACAGCTCTGGTGAGGATGGCGATTTTGACAGTAAAGTAAAGGTGATCGAGGAGGTGGACAGCTATATTCCCCGGCTTCGGGAGTTGAATCCGGACGCTATTGCGGTTACGGGGGACCACTCGACACCCGCTCTTTTGAAGAACCATTCCTGGCATCCCCTGCCCTTTCTGGTACATTCCCCATACTGCCGGGCGGATGGTACGAAAGAGTTCTCGGAGTCGGCCTGCGCGCAAGGCGGGATGGGGAGGCTTCCCACGGTTTCGCTTATGCCCGTGTTAATGGCCAACGCCTTAAAGCTTGACAAGTTCGGGGCATGATCGTTGGCCGGCAATCTCTTTCCGGGAACGCTGCTTCGGTTGTGGGACGGACTGTGGCCGCTCTTGTGGCCTCCCCGCTGCGCCTTGTGCAAGGAGTTACTTGACTCCGCAACCGGAAGCGGCTTTTGCCATGCCTGCTTTCAAACCGTGCGTCGAGTGGACCTTCCCTTGTGCAGCATTTGCGGGAGGCCTCTTTCGGAAGTGAGCCGTCCGGAGGGCAACACTTGCGGTTATTGCATTGAAGAGAATCCGCGGTATGACACGGCCCGTTTATACGGCAGTTATGAAGGGGCGCTTGCCGAGGTAATAAAGGACTTCAAATTCAACGATAAGCGTTCCGCCCTTCCCGCGCTTGCAGGGCTTATGAAGGAAACCTACGAACGTTTTTACAGCGGCTCGTGTTTTGATGCAGTGATTCCGGTTCCTCTTCACCGGTCGCGGCTTTGGGAGCGGGGTTTCAACCAGGCGGCGGACCTGGCGCGCGCGGTTGCTGACAAGGGGGAATTGAGATTGCGACACGATGTCCTGGTGCGGAGCCGGAAGACCTCCTTTCAGTACGCTCTTTCCATCCGGGAGCGGGAGAGGAACGTGCGGGGAGCTTTTCGCGTCAGCCGTCCCCCCGGTGTGAGGGACAAGTCCATCCTTCTCATAGACGACCTCATCACCACCGGCGCTACGGTCAACGAGTGTGCCCGGGTGCTTAAAAAGGCGGGCTCGCGCCGCGTGTGCGTTCTTTGCCTTGCCGGTTCGTTCCGTCCTTAAACCGCTGTCCTGAGTATCCTTCACTCCATCACGGCCTTGGATAGTATAACTTCGGTGTTCATGCGTGCTCCTTTGTCCACCCAGGCGATCACGTAGCCGTCTCCGGTGGAAGTCATGGAGAGCTTATTACAGAGCACCTGTATTTTCCTGGGCTTGGCGAGTCTGGTCGGTTCCGTGGTCTTGTTGGCCTTGGCGTCAAGGCTTACGAAAAACAAGGTCCGTTTTTTGTCCTGGTTTTCGATATAGGTTAATCCAAACCCTCCTTTTCCCTCTGCCACTTCCACTGACGGCCTTTCCGCTCCCGGCTCGGTGACGGGCTCGGGGGGCTTCGTTCTTTTTCCGGTGGGCAGCACCAGTGAGACCATTACCTGTTGTCCTTTGGCGGTCTGCTGGGGCCAACTAACCAGGGTTTTTTCCTCTTTGGTTGCAGCCGACGGCATCTTGCAGTCGGTGTCGGGCAGGTTTAACTGGACCTTCTCTCCCTTGGGATTACCGAAGGGGTCTATTTTCATAAAGTATACGTTCTTTTCGGTTTCGTCGAGATATACGACCACAAAGTCGGTGCCGGCCCTCAAGATATCGGCGGGGACCTTCAGGTTGGAGTTCGAGGTCAGGGTAACGGGATCGCCCTGCTTTCTTCCTTTGCGGTCCACGTACTGGAACACGATCTGGGAGGTCTCGGTACTTCCCTGGAACTTCGAGTAGATGATGCCGTAGCCGGCTCCCGTCCAGGCGATGTCGGTGTCTTTGCCCAGCCAGCCGTTTTTTACGATCTTGACGGGCCCGCGGGAGGGCTTGCCTTCTTTGTCCAGGGTGTGGAAAATAAGATCGAACTTTGTTTTGCGCTCGTGGATGTAAGTCAGTCCGAACTCTTTTCCGGTCCAGGTCAGGTTGGGCCGATCATCCCAGTTGGCCGACTCGGTAAGCCTGGTTTCCTCTCCTTTGCTCTTGGTATCCATATCAGCCGTGTTTAGGTAAATTTCCTGGTTTCCGTCCCTGCCGTCCATCCAGGCTACCGCCACCCGCTCGCCGTTCCAGCAGATCTCGGGAAACTCGCTCTCTTTGGGGGCCTCGGTGAGACGAAGATGCTGCATGGAGACCCCGCCCGCCATGATTACCAGCACGCCTGCAAGTGCCAACAGATTCTTCATTATTCCCTCCCTCTCTTGGTTCGGAGTTGGAACATAGCTTGATTATCACCTTTAAATTATCAAATTTTTAATTGACTATCAAGAGGGCGCCTTTTGTGGAGTTCCCCCAAAATTTCTCGTTTAACTTTCTCGTCCTCTTTGAAAACGCACAGATGCGTCGGGGCCAAAGTGAAAATGGAAAAACGCAAAAGCTGCCGAGGCGTGCATGAGCCGCGGATTTTGGTGTAGGGCATGATTCCTTTCCGCAAGCAGGCCCACACGACCCCATCTGCGCTGTGCGAGCGACTTTAGTCGCGATCACACACACCCCCGCAAGATGGCCCGCACAACTCCCGGACGATGGC
>JAWOBU010000207.1:0-5389 GCA_046484135.1 bacterium | reverse complement strand
GAACTTTTGTCCAAATTGCGGGAGTCAGTTGGAGCCGGGTACCACGGTTTGTCCACAATGTAATCAAGCCTTGACAGGAGGGACCGGACAAACGCCTCCGTCCGGCCCGGATCAGCAGTACGGCCCGCCGGGAGCGCCCGGCCAGCCTCCTTACGGAGTGCAGTACGGCGCTCCGCCGCCTGTGTACCAGGGACCCCGGACCAGCGGGCTGGCCATAGCCTCGCTGGTGCTCGGCATCCTGGCTATTTGTTACGGCTTTACGGGTATTGTGGGCTTTATCCTGGGGCTGGTGGCCATCTCCCAGATCAACAACTCCGAGGGACAATTAGGGGGCAAGGGGCTTGCCATCGCCGGCACCATAACCAGCGGAGTCTTCCTGGCAGGATATGCGCTCCTGCTGATTCTCCTGATCGTGGTAGAGGCGGCTAATATATAACATCAACATTCCTGTTTCCCAACCCTCCGGGTTTTTGCAGAAGGCTCAGGAACCACTTTTCCAGGGGCTCTTTTGTTGTGAGGAGAAAACGAGGCGGCCGCCGCTGGCGCGGGAGGTTTTCCTGCTTTGATTGTTTCCGGGGATTATCTCAGGGGAACTTTTATTTTTAATCCCTGGCCGAGTTCGAGAGCTCCGTTCGATTCCTTGATGGCCTTTCTTTCTTTCTTTGTAAATATCTCCCGGTTGGCGGTAAAAATGGTAAGCCATTTATCGGGGTTTCCGTACTCACTTTCCGCCATGCTTCTGAAGCTTTCTCCCTTTGCGGTCCGGTAATCCTTGAACCTGGCCAGGTCTGCTTCATAGGCCCGGTCGCAGGGATAGCCGGGCAGGCATTCTCCTTGGTCCGACTTTACCTCCCGGTAGTAATCATGGTTGAAGATGGTAATGACCACGCCGGTGTAGGTTGTTTCCACCTGATAAGCGGGCAGCTTTCCCTTGATGTCTATGACCACGCGTGACTTGTCCATGTGTTCGCCCACCCGGACCGTTTTTATCCTTCCCCAGTTAAAGGAGTAGGTCTCCTTGGGGGTTTGCGGCATCACTTGCCACAAGTCCACCACTATCCGGGGCGGGTCCAGCAGGTTGAAGTCGCAGTACTCTTTAACCGGCCCGTTGGTATAGATCATTACCTGTACGTCATTTTCTTCCAGGGTGCGGAAGTAGACGTCGCCGATGACGGTGGCGTTCCCGTCTGATGCCGGTGACGGCATATCAGGGAGGAAGGGGGCTTTAGGTCTTTCGCCGGTCCGGATTGATCGGTAACCGGAAGGCGCGCGGGAGCTCTTCTTGATGGCGGGGGCGGGCTCTCCTCTGATCTGTCTTCCCACCTCCTCGCGGGACTCGTTATAAGGAAGGGTCTCGGGGCCGCTCGCCCACTCTGGTTGTGGCGTCAAGTTCAATGTAACTCCGTCAGCATCCTCTTTCAGGCTATAGGTCATGTCCCTGTTCAACTCGACCATGACCCTTACCAGGGGGACGGCCATGTTGGGTATACTTTCTACCGAGACCGATGAAATGGAGCCTTTCCCGGGAATATTCCCTGCCACCCCTTCGGCCAGAGTGGCTCCTTTTATCTCTAGGGAGAGGGTAGGAGGTTCTTCCGTTAAGAAGATGGTGTCCGCATCCATCTTGTCGTTGCCGGTGATCTTGACCCGGTCTGGAGCGGGCACGGACACCTTTTTTACCACCGCCGAACCAGAGAGAGCGGAGGTTGGACCACTCTGTTGGTTCTTTCCGCAGTTGGCCCCCGGCAGGAAGAACGCCATGAAAGCAACCAGTCCGCATCCGAGCATTTTCTGAAACAATTTCATAATGCTCTCCCCTATTCAATGATTTTGAACTCGACCCTGCGGTTCAACTGCCGTCCTTCGTCGGTCGCGTTGGATGCTATGGGCATTCGCTCTCCATAGCCGGTAGACTCGAGGCGGTCAGGGTTTATGTTCCCCTCCCGGACCAGGTACTTGTAAACCGACTTGGCCCGGGCCCGCGAAAGCCGGATGTTATAGCTGTCGCTGCCCTTGGCGTCGGTGTGTCCGCCGACCTCGATCCTTATCTCGGGGTGTTTCTTCAGCCAGCGGATGGCGTTACTGAGCTCGTTCTTGGACTCATCCCTCAAGGTGGCCTTGTCAAAGTCGAAGTAGACGTTGTTGAGAACGATGGTGGTTCCCACCGTGGCCTTCTGCAGAAGTATGTTCTTGGTAATGACCTTGTAGGCCTGGGTCTTGGGCACGTTAAACCGCTCGGAGTGGAAGGAGTAGTTCTCAGCGGTGGCGGTTATGGAGTAATCTTTTCCCGCGGGTATAGTAACCTGGTAGGAGCCGCTGGGCCCGGTTTCCTTCTCCTTGATGGCCTTGTCCGTTTTGACCTCGGCCATCCTCACCAGGGCGCCTTCTATGGGGTCGCAGGTCTCAATGTCATACACTGCGGCGCCGGAATCCTCGTCGGTGGTCGGAGGATCGCAACTGCCCTGGTTCGCTACTACGCCTTTAACCAGGATGACTCCTTCGGGTTGGTGGATGACGGGTATGGGCACGGAGTACAGGTCTTCCATGCACCCGCAGTCGGGCTCGTCCGACGTACAGTCCGTGCGACACTCCGAGGTTTCCCGGTTGCTGGCCAGATACGCCAGGTCGCCGGCCGCAGGCACGGTGAAGTACATGTCGTTCTCCGGGGTGTTGATATGAGGGCCCAGGTTCTTGGGCTTTCCAAAGCTTCCGTCCGGCTTCAGCTTGGAGATAAAGATGTCGGCCTTGCCGAAGCCGCCATGCCCGTCGGAGCTGAAGTAAAAGCTCTTGCCGTCCTGGTGGATCATGACGTGGATTTCGTTGCCGCTGGTGTTTATGGTGTCGGAGACCCGTTCGCCTTTGGTCCACCGGTTGCCTTTTTTGTGAGACACAAAGATGTCCCAGTCCCTCCTGGTGTTGTCGTCGGTGGGCCGGTCGGACACGTAGTAAAGGGTGTTGCCGGAGGAGGAGATGGACGCGTTGGCGTCGTTGAACTCGGAGTTGATTTTACTTCCCAGGTTTTCCACGTTGGTCCATTTATCCATGGACTCGTCCAGGGAGGCAGTGTAGATATCGCAGGTTCCGGGGTCCCCCACTTTGTCGCACCTGGTGAAGTAGATGGTTCGGTTGTCAACGCTGACCGAGTCCGGGCCTTCGTTGTACTTGGTGTTTACCTCGTCTCCCAGGTTGCGGGGCTCGGTCCATTTCCCGTCTTTCCGGTCCGAGACCCAGATGTCCTGGCCGCCCTGGCCGCCGGCCCGGTCGGAGGTAAAAAAGAGCTTCTTGCCGTCCGCCGCAATGATGGGCCCGATCTCGCTGTCCGGAGAGTTGACCTTCGCCCCCAGGTTCTTCGCCGCTTCCAGCTCCTGGCTTGAGAGCCCGTGGTAGGCCCAGATGATTAACCCCGCTGCCAGGACAACAGCCGCCGCTTTCCACAATGTTCGCATGAGACAGCTCCTTGTTTCTTGTTGATCCCCTCTATATCTCCTTAATCCAGTATAGAGATTTCCACCCGGCGGTTCAAGGGATTGCCGGTTTGGGGGTCATTGGGTTCGGCCGGCTTGGTCTCACCGTAAAACCTCATCTCCAGGCGCTTCGGGTCTACTCCTCTTTCCACCAGGTATCCGCGGACCGCTTCCGCCCGCTTTGCCGACAGGACCATGTTATAATCCAGCTTTCCTACCGAGTCGGCATGACCGGCCAGTTCTATCTTTATGTAGGGGTGGTCCTCTATGAATCCGACCGCCTTGTCCAGCTTCTCCTTCTCCGAGGACTTTATGTTGTGCTTGTCAAAGTTAAAGTAGACCGTCTCCACGTGCCCGGCGCTTATGCCCGCGGCTTTTTCGCCCTTGGGCATTATCATGGTGCGCTTGGCAAGTGTTTCCGGGCTCAGGATGATACTCAAAGGAACCACGTAGATGTCCTCCATGCCCTCGCCGCCGGGGAAGGTAGAGCTGAAGTAAGCCAGGTCCCCGGAAGCGGGGATGGAAAAGTAGATGTCGTTTCCGCTGCTGTTGACCGCATCCACCGGTTCCGGCTCCGCCCACTCATTGGGGCCCAGTCGCTTCGAACGAAAGATGTCCGCGCCGCCTTCGGCCCCGTGTCCGGACGAGCTGAAATAAAGGGTGTTGTCCGCAGCGTGGTAGATGGCCACCCCTTCCCACTGGGAGGTATTAACCGGCCGGCCCAGGTTAAGGGGCTCGCCCCAGGAGCCGTCATCCTTCAAAGGAGACATCCAAATATCATAGCTGGACTCGTCCGGAAACTTCTTGGAACCCGGGCCTTCAATGCCGCCCGGCCGGGTCGAAGCGAAAAAAAGGACCTTGTTTATGTAGTCAAAGTTGGCGTTGGCTTCCGAGTACTTGGTGTTAACAGGAGCGCCCAGCGGCTCCGGCTCGCCCCAGGAGCCGTCTTCTCTCTTCTTCGTCTTATAAAGATCGCACAACCCTTCCTCTTTCGAATGGCAGTAAGTCAAAAACAGGTACTCTTCTCCTGTCTCCTCGTCCCGGTAAAAGCAGTCAGGGCCCTGGTTCCGAGCATCGTTCACAGTGGGGCCCAGGTTCTCAGGCTCGGTCCATTTGCCGTCAACACGCTCCGAAACCCAGATGTCCTGGCCGCCGTGCCCCCCTTCCCGCGTGGAGGTGAAAAAAAGCTTGTTCCCGTCCGGAGAGACCACCGGCGAGAAATCCGACTCAGAAGAATTTACAACGGACCCTATGTTCTCTACCTCGGGTGCGAGCGCTCCCGACAAAACCGGCAAAAACAAAAAGGCCACCATAAAAATTGCCCTGACTGGTAAATAAACACGCCCCCTCATCAAAAACCCCCTTTTCCTTTAAGGATTGAACGATCTCTGTATCTGTACATGCTTTTACACCTCTCCACTTCTTTATAGCATCCTATGGAAACGATGTCAACAAATTAATTGAGTTTATATTCCCTGCATTTCTCAACTGTTATATGCAGGGACCGAAAGCGGCGGCATCCTTTTGCTTCCAGGCGTGGCACACTTTTTTGAAATCAGGCCGGCGGACTGAAAACCAGTCCCTCAAAAACCACATCCGCCGATCTCGCTCTTTCGTTTGGCAAGAAGTTAATAGCGGTACGCTTTCGAGGCGGGAAACCGGCAGAGCGCAAAACCGAAGGGCCTGCGACATGAAAGGGGGGCGGAAGGAAGGCGATCGTCCTTGCCCGCGCTTTTTGCCATCAAGACAAAGGCGTTGTTTCCATGGAAGCCGGTGAAATTCCGGACTCGGCAGTCTAAGCTTGGGGGCGGACCGGATCAGAGATTGCCGGGGAGGAAAAAATGATGACTCAGCGCTCCTCGCACTACAAAACCGGCAGGCGAGAGATATATTCGAGGGACGGTGAGTGGAGAAACATTTTTTCC
>JAWOBU010000248.1:0-21452 GCA_046484135.1 bacterium | reverse complement strand
AGGCTTGCCGCTCTGCTCACGGCTTCTGGCCTCGATATATGCGTGGCAGGCGAGCTCGAGCATTGCTGCGGCCTGCCTTTTTACTGGAAAGGAAACCGCCAATACTTTATGCACGCGGCAGCCTCCATCGCCCGCCTGTTCCGCGAAAGCGGCGCGCAAAGAGTGATCACGCTCTCCGGCTCCTGCCTGGGAGCCATGCGTTCCAAGTACCCGGAGTATGGCGTCGAGCCAGGCGTCGAGGTGGTCCACGCCTCGGAGGTCCTGGCCGAGCTTCTGCAAAAGGGCAGGCTCAAGCTGAAAAAGAAAGTTAATGCCGGGATCACCTATCACGACCCCTGCTACCTCGGCCGCCAGAGCGAGCCGTTCGTTAAACAAGAGAGCGAGGAAAAGCTCGCACTAAACCTCATGACCTACACCGACCCGCCCCGGCAGGTGAACCGCGGAGCCAACGGCGTGTACGACCCGCCCCGCCGGCTTCTCCGCGCCATCCCGGGAGCGGACTTTAACGAGATGTATCGCATCCGCGAGTACTCCTTCTGCTGCGGAGGCGGCGGTGGCGCGCCCGAGGCGTTTCCCGGCCTTGCAGAAAGCGCGGCGCTCCACCGGCTGGAGGAGGCCCGGGCTGTGGGCGCGGATGTCCTGGCCACCGCCTGCTCGCATTGCCGCGCCCAGTTCGAAAGAGCCCAGGAAAAACTGGAAGCTGACAAGCGGACCAGGATCGCGGACGTGGTTGACCTGGTGTTCGAGGCTTCCGGCCTTTCGGAGTGAACATGGAATCGTACCTGCCGAAGAATCCATTGCTCGAGAAAGGCGTCTCCCCTTCCCGCGTGTATAAGCCCGCGGACGCACGCGAGCTGCAAAATATCGTTTATGAAGCCAACCAGAACAATGAAAAGCTGGTCCCTGTCTCGTCCGCCGCTCCTCACCAAAAAGGCGGGACCATGTGTGCAGAACCTCACTCGATCGTGGACCTGTCCGACTGGAAACAGGTACTACACGTGGACCGCCGCAACCGGGTGGCCATGATCGAGCCCGGAGTTACCTATCCCGAGCTGGTCGCAGCGCTCGAGCCTTACAAGCTAACCGTGTCTTTGCCCCTCACTCCGCGGCCGGGAAAAAGCGTGCTCGCAGCGGTGCTCGACCGGGAGCCTTCCACCTGGCCCAACAAGCAATGGGACATAGCCGACCCGCTGGCCTCCATGGAAGTGGTGTTCGGAGACGGCTCGATATTTCGCACCGGCGCCGCGGGCGGGCCGGGTTCCCTTACCAAACAACGCGAGTCGGGCGGCGCTCAGAAAAGCCCCATGGGACCCGCCCAGACCGACTTCCACCGCGTGGTGGGAGGCTCGCAGGGGAGTTTTGGCATCGCCACCTGGATCACCATGCGGTGCGAGCTTATGCCGTCCATTTCCGAACCGCGGCTGATCGGCTCGAAAACACTTCCTCCACCCATCGAGTTTCTCTACGCGGTGCAAAAGGCGGGACTGGGAGAACACTGCTTTATACTCGACCGCGCCGCGCTCCTTATGCTCCTGGCGGGAGGTATAGCGAGACCGGGCGAGCTTCCCGAGTTTGTCGCGCTTTTGAACGTCTGCGGGTTCGAGCGCCTGTCCAAAGAACGGGTCGAGTACCAGCGGAAAGATCTTGACGATATGGCTGTGCGTTTCCATGTTTCGCTTTCTGAAAGAATAAGCGAGGCAACCGCGCATGAGGTTCTGGCCCGCGCCATGTCAGCTTCGGGCGAATCGGACTGGAGACGAGGCCGAGCTAATAATTTCCTGTCCCTGTTCTTCCTCTCCACCCTGGACCGAGCTCCTTTTTTTGTGGACTCTTTCTCTGCAGTGGCCGCTGCTCATGATATCCGGAGAGAGGATTACTGCCTTTACCTTCAGCCGGTGGTCCAGAACCATGCTTGTCATTACGAGTTCATAGTGCCTTTTGACGGCTCGCAGACGGGAGAGGTGCAAAAGATGAAGGAGCTAGAGAAAACCGCGGTTCGTGCGCTCACCGAAGCGGGCGCTTTCTGGAGCAGGCCCTACGGCGCGGCCGCGGACATGGAGCCCGGCCTGGACCCGGCCGGTTACGATCTTCTTCAAAAGGTCAAAAAGGTTTTCGATCCGGGGCGTGTTTTAAGCCCGGGCAGATTCGGCCTGTGAGACAGGGGTGACGTAATGCTGAAGGAGTCGCAGTTACAAATACTCAAGGAGATCGTCGGACAGGAGTGGGTCAACTCCGACCCCTGCATGATGGACACCTACTCCTACTACATGAATCCGGAGATATTAAACGAGGACGGGAGCCTGTGGCTGCCTCGTCCGGAGGCGGTAGTGATGCCCTCGAGCACGGAAGAGGTCTCCGAGATCATGAAGCTTGCAAACAGTGAGAACATCATGGTTAAGCCCTTGTCCACCGGCTGGAGCGCCACAGCCGCGTCCTCCCGGCCGGGCGTGATCATACTTGACTTAAAACGCATGGACAGGATCATTGACATAGACACCAAAAACCGGATCGCGGTTGTCGAGCCCTATGTGAAAGCCATCATCCTTCAGACCATGCTGTGGAAGGAGGGACTGAACCTTCACGTGGTCTCCTGCGGGGGCAACCACTCTCCGCTGGCGTCCGCCACCTCTGCCTGGGGCACCGGTCTGGACGGACCTTCCATGAGCTACAGCGGTCGGAACCTGTTGGGCGCCGAGTGGGTCCTGCCCACTGGAGAGGTCCTGCGGCTCGGGTCCGCGGGGTCAGAGGCGGGCTGGTTCAGCGCGGACGGTCCCGGCCCTTCCCTGCGCGGCATCATGCGCGGCTACACCGGCGCTTTCGGCGGCCTGGGTGTCTTTACCAAGGCGGCGCTCAAGCTCTACTCGTGGCACGGCCCGGCCGAGATCGAGACGGGGGGAGCGTCTCCGCATTACACGGTCAAGGACTTGCCGCCGAACCTGGGCCTTTTCATGCTCAACTTTCCGGACGAGAAGGCGCTGGCTGACGCCGGCTACTTGCTTGGCGAAGCGGAAATAACTTACGCCGACTTCCGGCTGCCGCCTTTCATGACCGCCCTGGGCGCTACCGACACCAACCTCGAGCTCAAGCGGGTGTGGGAGAGCGGTCTGTTCCAGAAGACGGCGCGCTGGAACCTTATCGCCGCGGTCATGGGCTCCTCCATGCGGGAGTACGAATGGAAGACCAAGGCGCTCCGGCAGATACTCAAAGAGGTCCGGGGCGTGCGCCTGCCTCTCAACATGGACACCAGCGAGAAGGCGGTTGTCATGGCCGGCAAGCTCACCAGGTTCATTTTTGACCCCTTAAAGCTCCTCCGGCTGTTTCCGTTTCTTACCGACTGGATCGAGCGGCTTCCCGTAAACGAGGCCGGACGCAAACGGGCAGTGTCTTCCCTGTTCTGGGTCCTGCTCCGGCACGCCAACAACGTGCAGGGCAACTTCCGTCCTTCCCAGGCCATGTTTACATCCATGGGCGGCTTCGACACCTGGGACATGGGTTTGCGGCAGTCCGACTGGCTCGCCGGGAAGAAAGAGGAGTATATCAGAGAGGGGCTGTTTCTTGACGACGGCGGCGACCTGGGCTGCGGCGGGACTTTCGAGCACTCGCACCTGGGCTACATGGAAGGCATCGGTCTTTACACCACCAAGGAACCCGAGAGCGTTCTGGCCGCCGGCAAGGTGATTGACGAGGCTGTGGACGCTTGCATTTCCGAGGCCTTCGGCACGCCGATCGCCGGTTTTGGAATGCGCATGAACCAGCGGCTCGGTCCTCATTGCGGCGACTACCAGAAGTGGATGGCCCGGCTCAAGGCCGCGCTGGACCCGAACTGCGCGGCAGACCCCTTCTTCTACTCCGAGCCGGAGGCGGGCGACGACCCTGATGAGCTATGATCCTTTTTACAAAGAGTCTTCATAAACCATGAACTCGAGAGAGCGCATCGAGGCGGTGGTGGCGCTGGAGGCGCCGGACCGGGTGCCGGTGGGACCGCTCTTGGATTACTTTGCGGCGAGCTACTGCGGCATCAGCAAGGCCTCTCTCATGTACGACAAGCGCGAGCGACTCCGTGCATTTCTCACGACCATGCGAGAGACGGGTCCGTGGGACATGACCTTCATGGGCGAGACCATCATCCCGGCTCTTCTTTACGGCGCACCGGCGCGGGTGCGCTGGCCGGGCAAGGACCTTCCCGCGGAGGACATCCACCAGTTCGAAGAGTTCGAGCTTCTTACCCCGGACGATTACGACCTGCTTGAAAAAGAGGGACTCACCAGGTTTCTCCAGGAGGTGGCCTTGCGGCTTTACCCTTGGCTCGGCTTCTGGAAGGGACTTCGCGTTGCAGCTTCTTTCGCGCTGGAGATTCGTTCCCATGCGGGCAAGGTGCGGGCTGCGGGCGCGGAGCCCGCGGTGGGCTTCATGCTGCCCGGTCCCCTGTTCGAGTACTTCTCGCTGGGCCGGAGCATGGCTCCCATGAGCCTGGACCTGTTCGACCGGCCGGAGAAGATAAAAAGCGCAGGCCGGGTGTGGGCACATTCGTTCACTTCTCTTGCCATACGTTTCGCCCGGCTGGTGGGCGTTCCCCGCGTGTTCATCGGTCTCTCCCGGTCGTCGCCTTCTTTTATCTCTCCGCGTCACTTCGAGGAGTTTGTCTGGCCGGAGCTCGAGTACATGACCAATACCATAATCGAGGCGGGCCTTACTCCCCTGTTCCACTGCGACACCGACTGGACGAAGAACTTCGATTTCTTCCGGCGTTTGCCGAAGGGCAAAATCATACTGGAGCTGGACGGCGCTTCCGACATCAGGCAAGCCAAACAGATGCTCGGCGACCGGATGTGCATCATGGGCGACGTGCCCGCCTATCTTTTGGCCTTTTCGGAAAAAGACGAGGTCATGTCCTACTGCAAGGGCCTGATCGAAGAGGTGGGCAAAGGCGGCGGCTTCATTCTGTCGTCGGGCTGCTCGATCCCGGCCAACGCCCGGCCGGAGAACGTCAAGGCCCTGGCGGAGGCCGCGGAGGAGTGGGGGAGATATTGATCAAGAATTATTCTTTTTTTCGGCCGCGGCTTGTCGCGCATTTTCTCCGGCCTTTCTAAAGAAAGCAATAATCTCTTCTTTTGATTTCCCGGAAATCATGCGGGCCTGCTCGTCGCGGATGTTCCTCACCCAATCAATCGTCTTTATCTGTATTTTCTCTTTCATAAGTTGTCACCTCCCTCGGTGAATAAATAGCCAGTGTTTTGTAACCAAGCTCCAGGTTTACACCATTAAATCTCTGTATATTATCCAGCCTTACAATGTGTCTAAAATTCCAACTCACTAAAACATCAACTTCAGCCACTGTGGCCAACGCAATATGAAGCATGTCGTTACGAAACCGGCTACTTAAAATATTACGTTCTTCGTAAGCAGCCAAAAGCTCAAGTGCCTCCTCGTTTACCTCTAAAAGATCGGAAATTGAACTCAATTCTTCATGCAACTCTTGCACGGGTTCCGGGGCATGTTCGATCTCGGCTGCGGTTACATTCGACATTACCAGACAAAATTTTCCATTGCGGAAGTCCCTTACTATTTCTTTTGACCACAATTCAAATTCCGGATCAAAATAACCGCCTATCACGGATGTATCCAGATATATGCGCTGCTTCCTCATAATACAAGTATAATCTCGCAAGCTTAACGTGTCTATCCACATAAGAAACGGGGAAGGTGTCCTGCACCTTCCCGGCGTTGTTGCTTGTCAAAAGGCGGACGAAGATTCATTCGACCTCGGTGAACTCAACCAGGACCCCTTTGCAGGTCTTGGGATGGATGAAGGCCATGACTCCTCCCATCTCGCCCTTGATCTCGAAGCCCTTTTGCTCGAACTCCTCTTTGCTGGACTTGTAGTCGTCCACCTTGAGGGAGATATGATGGAGCCCCTCGCCCCGCTCGGCCACGAATTTTCCGACCGGTCCTGTCCCCTCCTTGGCCGGCTGCATGAGCTCGAACTTGACCGGCCCGGCCTTGACCACCGCGGAGATATGGAGGCCGAAGTTCATCTTGCCGTCCTTGGCCTTGGATGTGTCGAGCTCGGCCCCGAACTTCTCCTGGAAGAAGGCGATGGCCTCGTCTATGTCTTTTACCGCCACCCCGATATGTGCAAGTCCTTCAATCATGGTACTTCTCCCTTTAAACCTTCTCGACCACGGTGGAGATGCCGACGCCGCCGCCTCCGCACAGCATCTGGACCCCGTAATTTCCATTGATCCTTTTCAGGTGCCGGCACATCTCGGAGAAGTAGATCACGCCTGATGCGCCGATGGGATGGCCGAGCGCGACCGCGCCTCCGGTGGGGTTCACCCTGGGGTCCATCCGATCGTACCCGAGCTCGTCCGCGAACTGGAGGAGCGGGGACACGAAGGCTTCGTTGGGTTCGATGATGTCCATGTCGTCTATGGTTTTTCCGGCGCGCTTTAGAGCTTTTTGAGTAGCGGGAATGGGCGCGAGCAGCATGGGCACGGGCGCTCCGCCCGCCACCCCGCAGGCGGTGATCTTGCAGAGTGGCTCGAGCCCGAGCTTCTCCGCCTTGTCCGCGCTCATGAGCATGACCGCGGCTGCCCCGTCCACGATTCTCGAGGAGTTGCCCGCGGTGACCATCCCGTCCTTTTTAAAGGGGCTGGGCAGCTTGGCCAGGTCCTGAATAAACCCGTCCGGGTCGTCCGCTGACTTGGCCCGCAGTCCCTCGTCCTTGTCAACCTTGTACTCCTGTTCCTGGTACTTGAACTCGAAGGGAATGATGTTGTCAAACCATCCCTTTCTCTCCGCCTCCACCGCCTTCTTCATGCTCCAGGCCCCGAAGCGGTCCAGGTCCTCGCGGGTGTGTCCCTGGTCCTCGGAGATCATCTCCGCGCACTGGCCCTGCGGCACGAACATCTTGGTCTCCATCATCCGGGGCGACATGCGCACCGGGTACTTGGCTTTCATGGCAACCTCTGCGTCCGAGCCCATGCCGTAGTGGGACATGATCTCGACACCGCCGACCACCATGACGTCGCCTTCTCCAAGCATGACCTCGTGGGCGGCTATGTTGACCGCCTTGAGACCGGCGTTGCAGTACTGGTTCACGGTCGCGGCCGCGGCTTCTTCGGGAATACCGGCGAGCAGGGAAGCCACCCGGGCGATGTTGAGTCCCTGGTCGCCGATCTGGGAGAGACATCCGACCATCACGTTCTCGATGTCCATCTCGTCGAAGCCGGGCGCTTTCTGTTTGACCCGGTCAATCATCCCCCGCAGGGTGTTGGCCAACAGGTCCTGGGAAGAGGCCTGGCAAAGCTGTCCCTTTTTCTCCATGCCCTTCCAGCCCGATTTTCCGATTGCCGAGCGGACCGCGTCCACCACTACGCACTCGTTCAGTTTTGCCATGTTCGAATCTCCTTTTGGTTGATTTGAGTTTGCTCCCTAGGACCCGATCAGGCCCAGCTCGTTGCGGGCGCAGGTCATCATGTTGATGTCGGTAGTGCCTGCTCCCAGCTCGAGCAGCTTGGCGTCCCGGTACAGCTTCTCGATGGGGTACTCGCGCATGTACCCGTACCCTCCGAAAATCTGCAGTGCCTCGTTGGTGACCTCGACCGCGGCCATGGAGGAGTAGGCTTTGCACCCGTTGATATAGGACACGTCGCGGACGCCGTTTTTCTGCATCCACGCCATTCGATAGACCATGTTCTCGATGTTCATGAGGTGCATGTACATGCGGTAGATTTTAAGCTGGGTGGCCTGGAACTCGGCGATGGACTTTCCGAACTGGATGCGCTCCCTGGCATAGGCCACGCTCTCTTCATAGCATCTTTCAATGATGCCCCAGCACATGGCCGGGACCCCCGAGCGCTCGTTGCCCAGGCTCTCCTTGGTGGCCTGCCGTCCGCCCTTTTGCACGGACTCGCCCATCACGTGGATGGTGTCGAGCTTTACATCGTCCATGAAGACCTCGGCGGTGAGGGAGTCCTTCATTCCCATCTTGTGGAATGGCTTTCCGATAGTGAGCCCTTCCATGTCCCGCTCGAGGATGAAAGTATGCACGGGCATCTCCGAGCTCGACCCCTCACCCGAGTCCACCTTGGCATAGGTGATAAAAAGGTCGGCCACCGGAGCGTTGGTGATAAAGGTCTTGGTCCCGTTGATGACGAACCCGCCCTTACCGTCCTCCCGGGCCTTGGTCTTCATGCTCCCGAAGGCGTCGGAGCCTGCGCCCGGCTCGGTCAGGCACCACGATCCGATCTTTTCCAGGGTCATGAGGGGGATGCCGTACTCCCGGACCTGGCGGGCCGTCCCTTTGCTTATGATGGCGCCTCCTGCCAGGCCGGCGGACACCCCGAAACTCATGGCCAGCCCCGGAGAGACGCGGGAGAGCTCCTTGACAATGAGGAACATCATCATGGGGTCCCCTCCCATGGCTCCGGCTTCGTCCTCGCTCTCGCCCGCCATGAGGCTGGTGAGGTCAGAGGACGCCTGGTCCCCCTCCTCCCGCTTCTTGGCCACCTTCTCCAGGGCGGGCTTGATCATGGAGGGGCCGCCCATGGTTTTATAGAACTTGCGGGCCACCTCGAAGCAGGAAACCTCGCCGTCCTCCATGGCCTCCACCTGCGGCTTGATCTCCTTGGTGACGTACTGGCGGAGCATCTGCTGGATCATCTTCTGTGGTTCTGTAAGCTGGAACATACCTCGTCTCCCCTCGCTGGCCGGCAACGAGTGTGCAGTGAATCCTCCTCCCCCTTACGAAAGGAGCCGGCTTTACATCTGAGGCAGCACGCCCTGTATCTGCATGAGCAGCGAGATGTCTCCCTCGATTTGGACCTTGCCAGCCATGAAAGCGGCCTGGGGATTGGTCTCCCCCGCGGTCAGCTCCTTCCAGGTGGATTCGTCCAGGGTCACGGTGGCGGTGGCGTCCGGCTTGTCTCCCTCGGACACGTTGATCTTGCCGCCGCTGAACTCGAGGCAGTACTTGCCGCCGCCTTCGCCTTCCACCACCCACAGCACGGAGCCTTCCACTCCCGCAAGCTGGGACGCGGTGTCAGGATCGTTCTCGATCCCCCACGGGATGGCCACCATGAAGGCCTGCCGGGGAGAAGCGTCCTGCATGGCTTTTTGAAGCTCGTCCTGGTTCTTGGGCCCGATCTCGGCAAGAATGGACACCACTTGGTCGTCGGACATATCCGGTGTTACTTTTTCCGCCATAACTGATTCCTCCTTGAAAAAATTTGGTTTGTTGCTTACCAAGCGGAGCTTACTATATAACAAGTGTTATCTCGTTGTCAACAAAAAAATGATGTTAAAGGACTTTTTTATATTTTTTAAAAGCCGGTGTCCTCGAGATGAAAGGATGTGATTGTTGAATAAGGGGTCAAGAAGAAGGTAAAGCTTCTAACGCGGCTCCATGCGGAAGACCACCGACCTTTTGATGGTAAGGGGAACCGGCTTATCGTTTCTGGTGGCCGGGTAAAATGTCCAGTTTTTGACACCTGCCATGGCCGCCTCGTCCAGGACCGCGTAGCCCGAGCTTTTTTCCATGAAGATGTCGCCCACGCTCCCGTCCGGAAGAACCTGGAACCGGAGCACCACCTCTCCCTCCAGGCCGCGTCTTTGGGCAAGCTCGGGAAACTCCGGTGCGGGACAGGCGGCGCACCTCGGCGGGACAAGCTCGGGTTCCTGATTCTCTTCGGTGTCGGCGCCCTCTCCCTGCGAGTCGTTCCTGTCCGGTGGTTCTTCATCCGGCGAGACCTCGGGCACGGCCGCTTCCGGACCCTCCGGTTCCGCCGGCTTCAGTCTTCTCTTGTCGGAGCTTTGCCGGCTCTTGTCCTCTCTGCACTGCCGGTCCCGGGCGGGCCTTTTGGACTCCGATTCTTTCTTTTTCATTGCCGGCGGCGGCGAAGGTTCAGCTACCGGCGCAAGCTCGGGGGTGGCTTTATCAAAGTTGGTCTTTTCCTCGGTCACCCGGGCCTCCACTCCCCGGGAGCCCAGCCGCACGACCTCGATCAGCTCGAAGCCGGACATGGAACGGGGACCTTCGCGGGAACCCCACTGACCCGCAGCGCTGATAAGCACCAGCACATGGATCTCGAAGGAGATGATAAGGGCGTACAGTATTCTTCGAAAAGGCGTCATGGTCGGTTAATATCGAGTATATTGCCCGCAAGCGCGGCTGTAAAGTAAGATTACCGAGAGCCGGTAACCGACGGACCAACCCTTTAGCTCTTTTTAGAGCCTATTTCAAAAAACCGGAGATCTCCCCCCCCCCCCCCTCTACCCACGATTTTTGCAAGAAGCTCGCGCAGGATATTGACATAGTGAACAAAAAAATCTATAATGCGCGACGTTTAAGGAAAGGGTAAAGGAGACGAAGGCGGTCTCACGCCTCTCCGTTCCTTTTTCGGAAAAGTTGTTTGGTGGAGGAAAAATCCACCTAAAATAACGGCAAAAACAGTCCAAATATAATATTAGGGGAGCATCCAAAGTCGATTTTGTAAAAACACTGTTCAGAAGTTTCCTGGTCTGGTTCAGGCAAGGGCCCATATTAAGATGGATAGTAATGGGCCTCATCGTGGGGGTGGTGTCCGGCTTCGGAGCAGCCGCCTTTTTTTACCTCTTGGAACTCGCCAAGCACTTCACATTCGACATCCTTGCGGGGTATCCGATGCCTGCACCAGCGGGCGAGAGGCTTTTCGAGGCATCCGGCGAGCACGAGTTCCGCAAGTGGTTTTTTTTCCTGATGCCGGCGGTGGCCGGTCTTCTATCGGGCATACTGGTTTACAACCTGGCTCCGGAGGCCGAGGGACACGGCACGGACGCCATGATAGACAGCTTTCACAACAGGGAGGGTAGAATCCGTAGTCGGGTCCCTTTTGTGAAGGCGCTGGCGACCATATTCGTACTGGCCGGCGGTGGCAGCGGTGGCCGGGAGGGCCCCATCGCCCAGATAGGTGCGGGTTTCGGCTCCTGGATAGCCACGGTGTTCAGGCTGCCTGCCAGGGACAGAAGGATACTTTTGCTGGCCGGCACCGGCGGCGGCCTGGGAGCGATATTCCGGGCGCCGTTCGGGGGCGCCATAACCGCGTGCGAGGTGATATACAGCGAGGACCTGGAGACCGACGCCCTGATCCCCACAGTGATAGCCTCCATAACCGCATACACCATCTTTTCCCAGCTTTTCGGCTTCCGGCCCATATTCGACATTCCCGAGCTTGACTTCCACGACCCCAGGCAGCTCGTCTTTTACGTGATCCTTGGTCTTGTCTGCGTTCCGGTAGGGGTCTTTTACATCAGGTTCTCCTACTTCCTGAGATACCGCATTTTCGTGCCCATGAACATACCCAATTACTTGAAGCCCATGATAGGCGGTCTCATGGTGGGAATCATCGGTCTTCTGTACCCTCAGGTGTACAGCGGCGGCTGGGGGCAAGTACAGGAAGCCCTGCTGGGTCATTTCTCGCCCGAGATGCTCGCCACCGTGAAGATCCTCGCGGCCATAGCGTTTTGCAAGATACTGGCCACAAGCTTCACCATATTCTCGGGGGGGTCCGGCGGAGTGTTCGGCCCCACCCTCTTCATAGGCGGCATGATAGGAGGAGTGGTGGGATACCTGGCACACCACTTCTTTCCCGACATAGTGACGAGCACGGACGCGAGCTCGTTCGTGCTGGTGGGCATGGCGTCTTTCTTCGCCGGGGTGGCGCACGCGCCTCTGGGAGCGCTCCTCATGGTGACGGAGATGACCGGAGGCTACGAGCTTATAGCCCCCCTGCTCCTGGTATCCGTGATCGCCATAATGTTCAACCGGCGGTGGTCCATATACGAGAAGCAAGTCAAAAACAAGTTCAACTCGCCCGCCCACATCGGCGAGTTTACCGTGAACGTGCTGGAGGACATGTACGTGAACTCGGTGTACCGCCCCAAGAAAAAGATGCCCACCATCCCGGCCAATGCCACCTTGAGCCAGGTCCAGGACTTCCTGGCCATGGAGGAGGAGGAGGTGTTTCCGGTGGTCAAACAGGACGGAACGATTCCGGGGCTCATCAGCCTGGACACCTCTCGGCCCATCCTGTTCGAGGAAGGCGTGGACCAGTTTTTGATAGCAGAGGACCTGGCCATTCCCGCCGGACACGTACATCCGGGAGACTCTCTCTATCAGGCACTGGTCGAGTTCCTCAAGTACCCCATATCCGGCATCCTGGTCCTGGACTCGGAGGACGAAAGCAAAATCCTGGGGGTCCTCCATCACCGCGACCTGATCCGGGCCTATAACAACGAGATCGTCAAAAGAAAAGGACCATGAAACCTTGATGCCCTTTGAACTCCGCCTTATAGCTGAAGAAGTCGTGAACGAAGAGAATCGCGACTAAAGTCGCTCGCACATATGGACTTTTTAGATGGCTTGAGTTTTTTGCAAAGCTCTTAGTGTGCTGTCCCAGAAATATATTCACATAATCGGTTGAGCTTTTCAAGGATTGAATCCGCGGTTGCGGTCCAGATAAATGGTCGAGAATTTTTATTATAATTTTGAACGAAGTGGTCAACCTTTTCGACCAGCTCATGCACGCTTCGGAAGGTGCCACGGCGGATAGCTCGCTGGGTGATGATTCCAAACCAACGTTCGACCTGATTGAGCCAAGAGCTGTAAGTAGGAGTGTAATGGATGTGGTAGCGCGGCCGCATTGCCAGCCATCGCTTGACCTTGGGGTGCTTGTGGGTGGAATAGTTGTCCACGACGAGATGGAGGTCCAGGTTTTCAGGGACGTTTTTGTCCAGGTGTCGAAGGAAGGAGAGGAACTCCTGATGGCGGTGTCTCTTTTTGCATTGAGTTATGACTTGCCCGGTGGCGACATCGAGGGCCGCGAAGAGGGTGGTGGTGCCGTGGCGGATGTAGTCATGGGTGACGCCCTCGACATAACCAAGTCCCATAGGGAGGACAGGCTGGGTGCGGTCCAGGGCTTGAATCTGGCTTTTTTCATCCACGCACAGCACCATGGCGTTTTCGGGCGGGTTCAAGTAGAGGCCGACGATGTCCCGGACTTTTTCGATAAAGAAGGGATCGTTGGAGAGCTTGAAGTTGCGCTGGCGGTGGGGTTGCAGGCCGAAGGCGTTCCAGACCCGTTGTACGGTGGACTTGGAAATTCCGGTGGTGTCGGCGAGGGTGCGGCAACTCCAGTGGGTGCCGCCTTCAGGTTTGGTCTGGAGCGTGGTTTGAATGGCCTCGGCGATTTTTTCATCTTCGATAGATCGGGGCCTGCCGGGCCGAAGCTCATCATGCAGTCCCTCCAGCCCTTGTTCGAGAAAACGCTTGCGCCATTTGCCTACCGAGGAGGCGGAGAGCCCCAGCTTCTCAGCAATGACTTTATTGCTCTCCCCCTCGGCGGCCATCAACACGATCTTTGCGCGCCTCACCAGTCCATGAGGCATGGCGCGGGAGTTTGCCAATGATTCGATTTGCTGACGTTCTTCCTGAGTCAACACAATCGGTTCCGTTGGTCTTCCTGCTGGCATGGGTATCCTCCTTGCTTTTTTGGAAGGATACCATAAACGAAATAATTATGCAAGTTATTTATGGGACAGCACATTAGTAGGGTTGAGTAAAAGTTTTGGATTGTGGGAGCGAGCTCCGGCTCGCGATCATCGAGACCCGGAGGTCTCTCCCACTTTTTGTTCCGACATTTTGCAAAAGGCTTGGATTGTGAACGCCTCTATTCAGCGCGAGCGGCATGAGACGCGAATTCCGTGGTCTTTTCCTTTGAACTTGAAAAAAAGCTCGGATATGATCGGTTAGTCTGGGAGAGCGAACCCCGGAAAATAATCGCTGGAGTAGCGCCATGCAAAGGTTCAGCTTCAACAATCCCGGCAGGATGGTGTTCGGTGAAAACTCAGCAAAAAAGCGCGCCGGCAAGGAACTCGCTTCGCTGGGCTCTTCGCGTGCAATGCTTGTTACCGACCGGGCACTATCGAGCAGTGACATGGTAAGCACGGTCAAGGAATCGCTGGGGGAGAACCTTGCCGGAGTGTTCAACCGGGTGGTGCCTGACACCGGCATCGAGGTAGTGGACGAAGCGGTGAGTGCCGCGCGTGGTGCCGGCGCCGACTCGGTGGTGTCGGTGGGCGGAGGAAGCTCGATTGATACGGCCAAGGCGGTGGCAGCGATGATCTCCCATGAGGGCGACTCCGTCCGCGAGTATATCGGTTTCAACAAGCTCGTAAGCAACCCCGCTCCCCACCTGGCTGTGCCTACCACCGCGGGCACCGGCTCGGAATGCACCTCCATGGCCATGATCAAGGACCGCGACAAAGGAAAGAAGCTGGTCCTGCTCGACGACAAGCTCATACCCGACATAGCCCTGCTTGATCCCGTGCTTACCACCGGCCTGCCCGGAGAACTTACCGCATCAACAGGAATGGACGCCATGACCCATGCAGCGGAAGCTCTCATGTCCAGCCGGTCAATGCCGCCCGCGGACGCGCTCGCCCTGCACGCCATCCGCATGATCACGGACAACCTGCCCCGCGCATTGCAGGACGGTTCCGACCTGGAAGCGAGAAGCGCCATGCTGATGGCATCCTCTTTAGCGGGACAGGCCTTTCAGAACGCTTACGTGGGTATCGTCCACGCCATGGCCCATGCCCTGGGCGGGATGTTCGGCGTGCCCCACGGCCTGGCCAACGCCGTCATGCTCGCTGCGGGAATGGAGTACAACAGCACTGCGGCACCGGAAAAAGTGGCCCGGATCGGAGAAGCTATGGGAGTAAACCAGACGGGTGACAAAAAAAAGGACGCCCGAAGTGCGGTCGAAGCCGTCCTGGATTTCACAACCGGCCTGGGAATTCCCTTAAAGCTCACGGACGCGGGAGTGGAAGCATCGAAGATAGAAGACTGCGCCGCACTCGCCCTCTCCGACCCCAGCATCTACACCAACCCCCAAATGCCGCAAGAAGCGCACGAGATCGCCGAGCTTTTGAAAAAGTGCTTATGAAATCCAGGACCGGAAAAGGACGAAAAAAGCATGGACCTTGACTTGAGAGTTGACCATCTTTTCAACCAGGAAGAGAACATCATTCGCGACACCGTAAAGAGGTTCGTGAAAAAGGAGTACATGCCCGTCCTGCAGGACGCTTTCGAATCCGGCCGATTCCCGGTCGAGCACATCCCGAAGCTGGGCGAGCTTGGCCTCCTGGGAATAAAGATATCCGGGTACGGGTGCGCCGGGATGAGCAACGTGTGTTACGGCGTGGCCTGCGAAGAGCTGGAGGCGGGCGATTCCGGGCTCCGTTCTTTCGTGTCCGTTCAGACCTCCCTGGTCATGTACCCGATCCACGAGTTCGGAACGGAAGAGCAGAGACAAAAATGGCTTCCCGCCATGACAACGGGAGAAAAGATAGGATGCTTCGGGCTTACCGAGCCGCACGGAGGTTCCGACCCGGCGGCAGCCAAGACTTACGCACGTCAAAAAAACGGAGACTGGGTCATAAACGGCACCAAGATGTGGATCACCAACGGAAGCATAGCTGACGTGGCCCTGGTATGGGCCAACACCGACCACGGCATGAGGGCCTTCCTGGTGGAAAAGGACACCCCCGGATTCCAGGCCGTCGAGATCGAACACAAGATGAGCCTGCGCGCCTCCGTAACCTCGGAGCTGGTGCTGGACGACGTGCGGGTGCCGGACGAAAACCGCCTGCCCGGCGTAACCGGTGTCAAGCAGGCCCTCATGTGCTTGAACGAAGCGAGGTTCGGCATCGCCTGGGGAGCCAACGGCGCGGCCCGGACGTGTCTCGAATCAGCGCTCGAATTCGCCGGGAACCGCGTGCTCTTTGGCAAGACGCTCTCGAGCCGCCAGCTCACCCAGGAAAAGCTGGCCAGGATGGCCACCGAGCTCGTTAAGTCGCGCCTTCTGGCCCTGCACGTGGGAAGGATGAAAGACCAGGGCAACTGGGACCACAAGATGATCAGCATGCTCAAGATGAATAACGTGAAGCAGGCCCTGGAGACCGCCCGGGAGGCCCGGTCCATTCTGGGCGCTTACGGCATCAGCCTCGAGTACCCGGTCATTCGTCACATGAACAACCTGGAGAGCGTGTACACCTATGAGGGGGCCAACGAAGTGCACCTTCTTATTCTGGGCATGGCCCTTACCGGAGAAAACGCTTTCTGAAGTAAAGGAGCAGTTAAGCTTGCCACCCAAGATATACAAGACAGCCCGGAGAATTGGCGTAACCGGTCTTAGAGGATCGGGAAAGACCGTTTTCCTCTCCTCTCTCATAAACCACCTCATGGACCATGACCCCTTACTTTTCCCCATAGATGGCAGGGGAAAAGCCGAGATCGTTGCCTTCCGGTCCCTCGAGGTCCCGGACAGGCACGAACGGTTCAACTACGAAGGCCACCGCGACGCTATCGTACATAACGGGCAGTGGCCCCAAAAAACCCGCGACTCGTCCCTGTTCCGGTGCTCGTTCGGCAGGACCGACTGGAGGTTTAAAACCGCGGAGCTCGAGCTCTTCGACTTCCCCGGCGAACGCATCGCCGATGCAATAATGGCGGAGACCAGGGACTTCGCAAAGTGGTCCCGCTATATACTCGCCCACCTCGAGAACCTGTCCGAGTATCGGCAGTACGCCTCCGAGTTCCTGGACCTGCTGGAGGCCGAGGCGCCGGCGGAAGAAGACCTCACTCGGGCTTACCGCCTGGCGCTCGCCCGCCTCATCCTGGCTTATAAGCCCCTTGTTTCCCCTTCCACTTTTTTGCTGGGAAAAAACGGGGACATGCCTCTCGCGAGCGACCCCGAACAGATAGCAGAGACCAGGTACGCCGGGCTCGAACCCGGCAAGCAGTTCACCCCCCTTTCCGACCTCGCTGTCTTAAAAAACCCGGAGCTTTACGAAACCTTTGCCAAAAGATACAAGGAGTACAGAAAGCAGGTAGTCCTGCCCCTTTTCAACTACCTGCGAAAGTGCCACAGCCTGGTCATTCTGGTGGACGTGCCCACCATTCTTTCCGCGGGCACCAGCATGTTCGACGACAACCTGAAGATACTGGAGGACCTGTTTACCGCGCTCCATCCCGGCTCCTCTCTCATGGAAAAGATATTCAAAGGGCTGGTGTTTCCGCTTCCGGTAAAATGGTTCCCCGGAGGAATTGCCAGGGTTTGCTTTGCGGCTTCCAAGGCGGACATGGTCCATCCCGCGGACCGGGACAAGCTGCTCGCCCTGCTCCGGCAGATGACCCGGAAGTTCGGACAGTACCATGAAGGGCTGAAGGTGGACTACCGGACGGTTAGCGCAGTGGTCTCCACCAAACCGGTGTCCGGCGAAGACCGCCTCCTGGCCGGCTATCCCATACGGGACCGGCAGGGAAAGCTCTTGTCCTCCGAAGGAGAGATGCAGAGCTTCCCGGTATCACGCCTGCCCGATGAATGGCCTGCCGGCTGGAAGCCGGGCGACTACAGCTTTGTCAAGGTATATCCCGCCATTCCCAGAAGAAAGAACCGGCCGCCCGAACAGTTCGGAATGGACCGGGTCCTCAACTTCCTCCTTTGAAGCTCATTGGAAAGCTCCAGAAGTAAAGCCGGCTGTTTTTGTTTTTGCTATAATAATAGAAGCAACCGTGAGGGAGGATAGAACATGTCCCGAAGCGACGAAGACCTGATAGTGGGCATGCCCGTTATGGGCGTGCAGGACCCGGCCGAGGTCAAGGATTCGGACCGGAAAAGAAACGAAAAATCCGACCCCGCCCGCAGAAGCGTGAAAGAAAGCCCGCAAACGAAAGAACAAGCCCCGGAGGTGGGACAACCGCTCCAGGCGCCTGAAAGGATGGAGCCCCTGACCGAAAAACAGCGCCGGGAGATAAAAGAGCTGATGGAACAAGAAGAGTATTCCCGGGCCAGGCAATACCTGGACGGAGCGGGAAAAGTCCCCGGCTTTCGAATACCCGCCTTTATGTTCCGCCCGACCTTTGTACTGCTTGTTATAGCCCTGGCCGGCGTGTTCTTTCTATTCGTGTTTACCCAGCTGCTCTCCCTTTTCCAGTCCCTGCAACAGTACGGACCGCTGGTCCAGTACGTGGGATACGGCGCCATGGGTCTTCTCCTTCTCGCGCTCCTTCTGGCCGGCATGCGCATAGCGTACCTGTACCTCAGGCTCAGCAGGAACAGGCAGGTGTCCATACCAGCGCTTTCCGACCTGGCAAAGAGAGAGGAGCTGCGCGAGCTATCGGAAAAGGAGCTCGCCCGCGGCAGGAAGAACCTTGCCGGCTATCTCGAGAAGTACCCGCTTGAAAGCAAGGACCATGAACGCGAGTTTTTGAGGATCGGTTTCCGGGAAGAAGAGATCGAAAGGCTGCGGGGCCAAAGAAGGGCCTTGCTGGACGAGGCGTCTTCACCCGGCGCAGAGGAATGGATGCAGACCTTCCGAAACGGCTTCCAGGAGGTGCTCGATACGTGCGCCAGCAGACGGATCAAGTCTCTTGCTTTGCGAGGCGGCATCAAGAGCGCCATTATCCCCATCTCCATTGTTGACACCATCATTATCCTCTATACGGCGTTTGTCATGATCGGGGACCTCTGCCGTATCTACAACCTGCGAATGGGGGCCCTCTCCACCGCGGTGATTATGGGACGCGCTTTTATCCACGCCTACCTCGCGGGCGAGATAGAAGAGGTCAGCGAAAAACTCTTCGACTCTGTTTTCGACAGCCAGGAGTTCCTCTCTCAGCTCGCAGGAGCGGTGGCGCCCCGACTGGTGGAGGGAAAAGCAAATGCCTTTTTGCTCTATCGGCTGGGCAGATCAACCACAAAACTGCTCCGGCCGGTGCGACCCGATTGAAAAGGTTGTCCTCCGCTCATAAAGAGGAGCTTTCAAAAAAATTTTTTGGCCCGCTTTCCCGGAAGTATTACATTGTTATCATGAGCATCATGGGCAGGGGGAGCGGTTTTTCGGTAATGAATCCTGGAGGAAATGATGATACCTTTTGTGTTCGCGGTCCACGCGCATCAGCCGGTGGGCAACTTTGACTGGGTTTTTGAAAAGGCTTGCAACTCGAGCTACCGGCCTTTTTTGGAGACGCTTCAAGAGTTCCCGGACTTGAAGGTCGCGGTCCATTACTCGGGCAGTCTCCTGGAATGGATCGAATCCAACGACCCCGGCCACGTCGAGCTTTTGAAAGGACTGGTGGAGCGCGGCCAGGTCGAGATACTCGGGGGGGCGTTTTACGAGCCCATCCTGCCTTCTATTCCCGAGCGCGATGCGCGTGCCCAGATCGAGTCTTACTCGAACCACCTGGAGGAGCTTTTCGGAATGCGGCCTCGCGGAATATGGCTTGCCGAACGGGTATGGGACCCCTGTCTGCCGCGGCTTTTGTCCGGGCTGGGAGTGGACTACACCCTGGTGGACGATACCCACTTCCACTACGCCGGGATGAAGCCTTCCGAGGTGTGGGGACCGCACATAACCGAGCGGGAAGGCAAGAGCATGACAGTCTTTCCCATTGACCAAAAGCTTAGATACCTAATTCCTTTTGCCGATCCCTCGGAAACCATAGAACACATCCGAAAGAACGCCCGGGTACATCCCGGCTTTGTGTCCTGCTACGGAGACGACACCGAGAAGTTCGGCATGTGGCCGGAAACCTATGAATGGGTTTATGAGAAGGGATGGCTGCGGCGCTTCTTTTCCGCGCTCACCGAGGTCAAAGACGAGATATGCACCATGCATTTCTCTGATTATCTTGCCGAAGCCGGTCCGCGCGAGCGCGTGTATCTTCCGCCCGCGAGCTACGAGGAGATGATGGAATGGGTCCTGCCCACGGACATGGGAAGCACCCTGGAGAACTTTGTTAACGAAATAAAGGACCAGGGCCGCATGGAAGAGCTGTCTCCCTTTGTGCGGGGCGGCCACTGGGACATGTTCCTCGCCAAGTACGAAGAGTCCAACACCATGCACAAGCGGATGCTGCTTGCTTCCGAGAGGATAGCCAGAAGGCCCCGCACCCGCTCTCAATCCCGGCCCCTGCTTTTCCGGTCCCAGTGCAACTGCGCCTACTGGCACGGGGTGTTCGGAGGGCTGTATCTTAACTACCTGCGCCACGCAGTGTTCGAAAAGATACTGGAAGCGGAAGAAAAAACCGGCATGGCCCGGGAGCTCCGCATGGAAGAAGAGGACTACAACGCGGACGGCTTTCCGGAGATCATCGTAACCTCTCCTCATATCAATGCCTTCATCCATCCCGCCTGCGGCGGCGCTGTGCGGCTTATCGAGTATCCTCCCGCTCACTTCGAGCTGTCCAATATCATGAGCAGAAGGCCAGAACACTACCACGACAAGCTCAAACAAGCCGCGCTTGAACAAGGCTCGGAATCGCCGGCCACCATCCATGAGCGGGTGGTGAAAAAGGAAGAGGGGCTCGAGAACTATCTGGTCTATGACCGGTACCCCAGGATGAGCTTCCAGGAACACCTGGTCCCGCCGTCCCTGTCCCTCGAGGAGATCGAAAAGGAAAGGACCATCCACCTGGGCAGCTTCGCCGGAAGTCCCTACCAGGTAATCGAACGCAACGAAGACCGAATAAAGCTCTCCCGCCGGGACTTCTGCGGAGAACAGCCCGTTCGTGTTGAAAAGACCTACTCCTTTCTTGCCGACCGGGCCGGCTTTACAACTTCTTACGTTGTAGCCTCCGAAGGGGAAAGGCAGGTGAGCTTACGCTTCTGCGTCGAGCTGAACCTCTCTCTTCTGTCAGGAGACGACCCTTCCCGCTATTATCGCGTGGACGGCGAAAAGACCGATCCACCGGAGATGAACTCACGAGGCACTTCCCATAACGCGGAAAAGATCGAGCTCGTAAACGAGCACAACGGGTTCGTCGTCTCGATACGAGCATCCCGGCCCGCCCTGCTTTTCCGCTATCCCATCGAGGCGGTGTCCCAGTCCGAATCCGGCTTTGAAAGGACCTACCAGGGTTCCTGCCTATGGTTTACCTTCGAAATATCGCTGGAGCCGGGCTCCGACCTGGAATTCTCCCTGGACTTTGAATGCCGAAATATCTAAACTTTTGCAAGCGCCGGCAATCAAAAAACACTTGACGAACAGGCCACGCCCTTGTTCTTTCAAACTCCAGCTACTAGAATTAATAAATATGAAGGTGATCTCGGGATCGAAAAAAGGACACAACCTGAAAGCCGCGGCAGGAAAAAAGATGCGGCCCACTTCCGGCCGGGTGCGATCGGCTTTGTTCGACATCCTGGGACCGGACCTTGCCGACCTCTGCGTGCTGGACCTCTTCTGCGGCTCCGGCGCGCTTGGGATCGAAGCACTGTCGCGGGGCGCCCGCAACGCCGTGTTCGTGGACTCGGGCCGCGACTCAGCCAAGTATATCAAACAGAACCTGGACGCGCTCTGTTTTCTGGAACAGGCGCGGATCATGCCCAAAAAAGCAGGCGCCGCTCTCAAGC
>JAWOBU010000113.1:0-40227 GCA_046484135.1 bacterium | reverse complement strand
CCTTCAGGCTATCTCCAGACCTGGGATTTCCAGGAGTCCGCGATCCGAGAGCAGATTGTAAAAGCCAAGGAAAAGCTGCCGTCAGTAAAGATCAGCAACGAGCTTATAAACCTCATAAGCCAGGTGTGCGCGGCCCATAACGTGGCCGGACACCGGGCGGACCTGCTCATGGAAAAGACGGCGCGGACCGTGGCGGCCCTGGCCGGCCGGGAGGAGGTGCTTCCCTCGGACGTAAAGGAGGCCGCGGAGCTGGTCCTTCCCCATCGCATGCGGGCGCCGGAAGAGCAGGCCCCGTCCGAGCAAAGCCAGAGCCGGGAAGACCAACAGGAGTCGGAACAGGAGGACCAGGATAGCGAAGAGGAACAGCAGCAACAGGACTCCCGCTCCGAGAACCAAGAGGGACAACAGGAAGAGCGGCCCGGCGAGCCGGAGGACTGCCGGGAAGACGGCACCGCTGAAGCGCAGCCCAACACCGGCAACACCCAGGACCGGGCTGGACAGGACCCGGGCGGAATCAGGGAGCAAAGCTTTGACATAGGCGAGCCGGTCCAGGTTCCTACCGATCAGATCAGGTTCGCGCGCGATTCCCTGAAACGAAAAAGCGGCGGAAGAAGGACCCTGACCACCACCGAAAACAAGACCGGCAGGTACGTCCGGGCCACCATGGAAAGGAAAAACGACGACCTCGCTTTTGACGCAACACTCCGGGCGGCGGCGCCCTACCAGAGACACCGCAAAGACAAAGGCCTCGCCGTCAACATAAAAGAGCCCGACATCCGGGAGAAGATACGACAGAAGAAGACCTCGAACCTGCTCTTGTTCGTGGTGGACGCTTCCGGGTCCATGGGCACCAGGCTTATGACCGAGACCAAGGGCGCCATCATGGCCCTGCTCATGGAGGCCTACCAGAAGCGGGACAAGGTGGGACTGGTCGCGTTCAAGGGAATGGACGCAGAGGTCATGCTGCCGCCCACCAACTCCATCGAGATCGCCAAGAAGCTGCTCGAGGAGCTTCCCACCGGCGGCAAGACTCCGCTCGGGCAGGGACTGCTGGTATCGTATCAGCTTCTCAAGTCCCAACTCCGGCAGGACCCGTCGCTCCTGCCCCTCATGGTGGTCATCACCGACGGTAGGGCCAACGTGGGACTCTCGAGAGAAAAATACTATGACGGCCCGCAGTTCGGAGAAATCTACCGGGAAATTTATGGCCTTTGCGATCTCCTCTCCATGGAAGAAAGGCTCCGGTCCATTGTAATAGACGCGGAAGAGAAAAGGCTCGGCAGCTTCGGCCGCTCCAGGAAACTGGCCGACGCCCTGAAAGCCAAGTATTACGTGCTGGAGGAGCTGTGCGACCATCGCGGCATCATCCAGACCGTGAAGCAGGAGACGGACTGATTTAAGATACCGCTTCTTAGTGGGGGATGGCCCAACTTGTTGTGTGGGTGATTGAAGATCATGGGAGAGGTTGCGGCAAAATGTTACCAACGAATCCTTTTGTTTTTTTGACATAAACACCTGCTCTATAAAGGACTGATGGCATGAAGCATTTATTTTACCTGGACATTCCGGAAAAAGAGGTAGATGAAGAGGGAGCGCAAGGAGTATTCATCCGGGTCCTGATCGGTCCGGACGACGGTGCGGACAACTTCACCATGCGCAGGTTCCGGGTCCGGCCGGGAGGATACACGCCCCGACACGACCACGACTGGGAGCACGAGGTCTATGTACTCTCTGGAAAAGGGGAACTCGCATCAGCAGAAGGCCCGAAAGGCATAAAAGCCGGAGACGTTATCTTCGTGCCTGCCGGCGAGACCCATCAGTTCAAAAACGCCTCCGACTCCGATCTCGAGTTCATCTGCGTCATTCCCGGCCAATAAACTTAGGGCGTTTAAATAACTCCTTTACTCTCACAGGTACTCGTTCAGAATGTTCTCCAGCATCTCCTGGCGGCCGCTCCGGATTTCCGGCTCGCCGTGTTCGATAGCGTAATGCTCGAGCTCTTTGAAGCCGAGCTTGCCGGACTCGATCTCCCGGCCGAGCTCACTGTCCCACCCCTTATAACGCTCATTTTTAAAGTCTTCCAGCCTGCCGTCCTCTAAAAGCCGGGCCGCGGCCTTCAAGCCCCGGGCAAAGGCGTCCATGCCGCCGATGTGGGCGTGGAACAGGTCTTCCGCGTCAATGGACTGCCGCCGGAGGTGGGCGTCAAAGTTAAGGCCTCCCTTGTCGAAGCCGCCCGCCCGAAGGATGGTGTACATGGCCAGCGCCGTCTCCCGGATATCGGTGGGAAACTGGTCCGTGTCCCAGCCCAGCAGCAGGTCGCCCCGGTTGGCGTCCACCGAGCCCAGTACGTTGTTCGCCGCGCAGAACTCGAGCTCGTGCTGGAACTCGTGCATGGCGAGAGTAGCGTGGTTGGCCTCGATGTTGATCTTGAAGTCGTCCGCGAGACCGTGCTTTACCAGGAACCCGTAAACCGCGGCCGCGTCAAAGTCGTACTGGTGCTTGGTGGGCTCCTTGGGCTTGGGCTCGATTAAAAGCCGGCCCTCGAACCCGAGCTCCTTCTTGTAATCCGCGGCCATCCGCAGGAACCGGGCCAGGTGGTCCAGCTCCCGCTTCATGTCCGTGTTCAAAAGGGTCTCGTAGCCTTCCCGGCCGCCCCAGAACACGTAGTTTTGCCCGCCCAAAGCGTGGGTCAGCTCCATGGCCTTCTTCACCTGCGAGGCCGCATAAGCGAACACGTGCGGAGAGGGATTAGTGGACGCGCCCGCCATGAACCTGCGGTTCGAAAACGCGTTGGTGGTGCCCCACAACAGCCGCACGCCGGTGTCGTCCTGGAGCTTGAGAGCCAGATCAAGCATCCGGTCCAGCCTGCGGTTCGTCTCCGCCAGGTTGTCCGCTTCCGGCGCGATGTCCCGGTCGTGAAAGCACCAGAAAGGCACGCCCAACTTCGAGAAGAACTCGAAAGCCGCGTGCATGGTCTGTTCCGCCTCCTCCATGGGGTCTGGCGACTGGTGCCACTCCCGGATCATGGTCCCCGGACCGAAAGGGTCACCGCCCGTCGCCCGGAAAGTGTGCCAGTAACAGACCGCAAACCGAAGATGCGACTCCATACTCTTGCCCAAAACCTCTTCCCTTGAGTTATAATGCTTGAAAGCAAATGGGTTCCTGGATTCCGGGCCTTCGTACTCCACCTGCTTGATAAAAGGAAAATACTCTTTCATCGTCCGCCTCCCTTAAAAAAAGCTTTCATTATTGTAACCTTTGCCCTTGCTTAAATAAATCTCCTTTGATATGATTTGCAAACCAGATAATGAGAACTGTTTTATTCCAGCCCCCAATAGAACCGAACCCCGAAAGGAGGAGTTAAAGATGGAACAAAGAGCGGCCATCGTTGCGATGGCTCAAACCCGCTACGAACCCAAGAAAGGGGGTGAGCGGTTCCAGGAGATGGTCTGGGAGGTCGTAAAGCAGGTCCGGGAAGAGACCGGCCTCGGTTTCAACAAGCAGGACCAAAGGAAACCGGGACACATTGACAATGCCGTGACCTGTTCGGACGACTTCAGGGACGCCCGCACCATCTCCGACGCTCCCATCGGCGACCTGGTAGGCGCCCATTACGGCAGCGAGGAAAAGGTCGCCCAGGACGGTCTCCAGGCCCTGGCCTATGCCGCGGCCTGTGTGCTTTCCGGACACAGCGAGATAACCATTCTGGCCGCGCATTGCAAGGAAAGCCAGTCCGCCTCCAGGAACCGCATCTCCCACGCAGCTTTCGACCCCATCTTCCAAAGGGGGGTCGGAATGGACTATTTGAACGCGTCCGCGCTCCAGGCCCGGGCCTACATGGGCCGGACCGGGTCCACTGAAGAGCAGTGCGCACTCGCGGTGGCCCGCGACAGAAAGCACGCCTCCATGAACCCCAGCGCCCAGACAAGGCTCCCGGTAAGCGCGGAAGAGGTCATGTCTACTCCTTACATCTGCGACCCGTTAAAGGAGCTGGACGTCTACCCCGTAAGCGACGGGGCCATTGCCGCCATCATAACCACTGAGGAGCGGGCCCGCCGGCTTACGGACAAGCCCGTCTACATAAACGGCATGGGAAACTGCTACAACGCTTTTTATCCGGGCGACCGGGACCTTTCCGACGACGAGGCCTTGCGGGACGCGGCGAACCGCGCATATAAAATGGCGGGGATCCAAGACCCGGCCCGGGAGTTCGACCTGGTCGAGATCGCGGCTTCCATAAGCTACCAGGAGCTTCTCTGGCTCGAGTGTCTGGGCCTGGTACCGGACGGAAAGGCGGGCGCTCTTATAGAAAGCGGCAAGACGGACCTGGGAGGCGAGCTTCCGGTGAACGTGTCGGGCGGCATGATCTCGGGCAATCCCGTGCAACTGGGAGGACTTGCCCGGGCGGTCGAGTGCTTTCTCCAGCTTCGTGGCGTGTGCGGGAAACGCCAGGTAGAAGGCGCGCGGCTGGCCCTGGCCCAGGGCTCGACCGGCCCGGCGTCCCAGCACCACGGCGTCATGGTTTTATCCGCCCAGTAAGAAAGGAGGGACTGATGAATCGAAAGGTTGCCATAACCGGGATCGGCCAGACCTATCACAAAGGGCACCGGCAGGACGTGAACGAGCCGGAGCTGTGCTGGGAGTCGGTCGAGGACGCTCTGAACGATTCCGGTCTTGATCTCAAGGACATTGATTGTATCGTGCACGGAAACATGGAGCTCTTTGAAGGGGTCCATCAACCGGATATGTGGCACGTGATGGGAGATGGGGCCCAGATGAAACCCGGCTTCCGCATCACCACCGGCGGGACCACCGGCGCGACCGTCTCCTGCGCCGCATCCAACCTGGTGGCTTCCGGGCTCTATGACACAGTGCTGGCCATCGGGTTCGAGAAGCAGGAGGAAGGACAGACCACCACCGGCATTACCGGCATGGCCGACCCTTTGTGGGGAAGGGAGCTCCAGACCGGGGCCATTACCGGCACCATCGGCCTCATCTGGGTCAAGGAGTTCGGAGAGCGCGCTGAATGGGCCGCTGCCAAGAGCAGGGTCCGCGCGGCCAAAAACGCCGTCCGGAACCCCAAGGCCCACCTCCGGGTGAACATCACCGAGGAGGACGTCATGAACTCGAGGCTGTTGGCATATCCGCTCCGGCTTCTGCACATGTGCCCCGAGTCCAACGGCACCTGCTCCATCATCTACACCAACGAAGAGAACGCGAAGAGAAACCCGAGAAAGCCGGTCTGGGTCAAGGACCATATTACCACTCACCGGGAGGACACCTTTCACCGGGGAGGGCCGAGACCGCAGGAGCTTACCCACAAGGTTTGCGCAAGAAGGCTGTATGAGAGAAACAACATAACTGACCCCTTAAACCAGATAGACGTGTTCGAGCTGTACGATCCGTCGTCATGGTGGGAGCTGGACTGGATTTGCCACTTCGTGGGACTCGACAAGAACACGGTGATGGAGATGACGGAGAACGGCGGGTTCGACATCGAGGGCAAGTTCCCCATAAACCCCTCCGGAGGCGTTGTGAGCACCAATCCCATCGGCTCCACCGCCCTGATCCGGGTGGCCGAGGCCGCCCTCCAGGTCAGGGGAGACGCAGGAGATCACCAGGTGCCCAAGGACGTTAAAACAGCCATGGCCTCCGGCTTCGGAGGAACTATGTGGACCGTGCTTACCCTGCTTTCAAAGGAGCTTTGACCATGAGCGAGAAAAAACAAGAAGAGCTTATTGACGTGCCTTTCCTGTTGTCCATTCCGCAGAGCTTCGCCACCGGGCCGGTCATGGGAAGGTTCCTGGCGGCCATCCGGGACGAAAAGAAGATACTGGCGAACCGGTGCCCGGTGTGCGGCCGGACCCAGATACCGCCACGGGGCGTGTGCGCCACCTGCGACGTCGAGGTCCACGAGTGGATCGAGGTCGGGCCGGGAGGCTACCTGACGTCCTACGACGTGATCTACGTGCCCACCATAAACCCGTTGACCGGTAAGATGCGGGAAGTGCCTTATACCACCTGCTCCATTGTCCTGGACCACGGCGACGCCGCTCTTATGCACTTCCTGGACGAGACCGACCCGGAAAAGATCCAGCTTTACAACCGGGTCGAGGCAGTGTTCCGGCCGGACAAAGAAAGGACCGGCAGCGTCCTGGACATCCATTACTTCCGGCTCATCCCCGGAGAGGTCGAGGAGGTCACTCATGAACTGGGATTCTAAGTACAGTTACGAGGTCCCCGGAAAGCTGGAGATACCCTTCCGCTACTACGCCGGAGAGGTCGGCTCCGAGTTTTTAAAAGCGCTCCGGGACAGGAAGACCATACTGGCCAAGAGGTGCGAGAGGTGCAACATAAACTTTATGCCTCCGAGAAGCCTGTGCAACTTCTGCCACCATAAAACCGGCGACTGGGTGGAAGTAGGTCCCGCAGGTATCATAACCTCCTACACCGTGGTGAGATACTGGGAACCCCACCTGCCCATGAAACCGCCTTTTGTCATGGCCATGATCCAACTGGACGGCGCGGACACAACCATTACCCACATCGTATCCGACGTGGACCCGGACGACGTAAAGGTAGGAATGAGGGTCGAGCCGGTATGGGCGGAAGAAAGGGTCGCGAGCATTACCGACATAGCATACTTTAAACCCCTCGCGCCAAAGCCCAAAGCAAAACCCGCTCCCCGGACAACGGCAAAGAAAACCACCCGGAAGAAAACAGCCCGCAAAACAACGAAGAAAAAGACGGCCAAGAAAACAGTAAGAAAGAAAACCACCAAGAAGGCAACCAAAAAGAAATCTACCAAGAAGAAAACCACGGCGAAAAAAACCACTAAAAAGAAAACTGCCAAAAAAACGGTAAAGAAAAAGACCGCCAAGAAAACCACTAAGAAGAAAACCACCAAAAAAGCAGTGAAGAAAAAGACAACACGAAAGAAAACCGCGGCCAAAAAGACCACCAAGAAAAAGACCGCCAGGAAAAAGGCGGCCAAAAAAACAACCAGAAAGAAAACAACCAAGAAAAAAACCAGCAAAAAATCCACGGCCAAAAAGACGGCACGAAAGAAAACCGCCGGAAAAAAGACGGCTAAGAAAACCACACGGAAGAAATCAACAGCCAAAAAGACCGCCGGAAAAAAACCGGCAAAGAAGACGGCAAGGAAAAAGACAACTAAAAAGAGCGCCAAGAAAACCGTGAAGAAAAAGACGGCCAGGAAAAAGACAACAAAGAAAACCGTGGCCAAAAAGTCCACGGCTAAAAAGACGACCAGGAAAAAGACCGCGGGAAAGAAACCGCGCAAGAAAACCGCACGGCGCGGAAAGAAATGAACAACTTCCTGTAGCGGTGTCAAAAGTATGTCTTGTGCGAGCGACTTTAGTCGCGACTAAAGTCGCTCGCACGGACTTGATCAATTTCAAAGCATGCGCTTCTACTTGATGTTAAGGTGCTTGTACTTGTCCAGGTAACGCACCGGCTTTTTCAGCGCGTCCCTTCGGAAAGGCTCGGCCAGGACGTTCTCTCCGCCCTCGATCACCGCCTCAATAACACAAGCCTCGCCCGAGCCCGCCGCGTCCATGACAGCGTCCTGGACCTCGTTGTAGTCCTCGATCCTGATGCCCTTGGCCCCCATGTCCCTGGCGATCTGCGCATAGCTCGGGTTTTCCGGAAGGTTGGTCCCTACAAAGCGGTCGCCGTAAAAGTCTATCTGGTTCTTCTTCTCCGCTCCCCACTCGTAGTTCTGGAAAACAACAGCGGTAACAGGTATGTTTTCCCGCACCGCGGTCATGACCTCGGAGACCCCGCTGATGCCGTAGGCGCCGTCTCCCTGTAACGAGAACACCGGCAGGTCGGGCCTTGCCATCTTCGCGCCCAGGGAGGCGCCATAGGCAAAACCGCAGTTCCCCCAGGTAAGCGCGGAGATGTGCTGTCTTGGTCCCCCGAATTTGAGATAGGCGTTACACATGGACGAGGTGTTGCCGATATCGGTGGTTACAATGGCGTTCTCGGGTATGGCCTTTTGCATTTCCCACAAAAGCCGGCGGGGATGCATGAGCTTGGCCGTGGACGACGACCAGTTTTCAAGCTCCTCTTCCCAGGCCGCCTTCTGACGCTTGACCTCTTCGAGCCGCTTCTGGTCCGGCTTCCTGCCGGGCGACTTTGCTTTAACCACTTCGAGAAGCTCGCGGGCGAACTCCTTGGCGTCGGCCATTACAGCCAAGTCCACCCGCTGGGACAGCCCCAGCACTTTGTGGTCTATATCCACCTGGATTTTTTTGGCGTCCTTGGGCCAGTAATCAATGTCGTACTGGGGAAGAAGTCCGAATCCTCCCAGGCGACAGCCAAGCGCCAGCACCACGTCAGCCTCCGCTATGGTGCGCATGGCCGCCTTGGAACCGCAGTAGCCCACCGGACCCGTGCCCAGTTGGTGGTCATAAGGGAACGAGTCGTTGTGGAGATAAGAGTTGCACACCGGCGCGGTAAGATACTCCGCCAGGGCCTTGGTCTCCTCCACTGCGTCAGCCATGGAAACGCCTCCGCCCGCCAGGATCACCGGCTTTTTGGCCTCGGAAAGAAGCCGGCCCGCTTCCTCCAACTGCCAGCGCGCGCCGCTGCCCCGGTTCACGTCAAGAGTAGGATAAATTTCATCCTCGACCTCGCCATAGAAAAAGTCGCGCGGGATGTCGAGCTGGGCGGGACCGCACTCAGCCTTGGCCATGTAAAAACAGCGGCGCGCAAGCTCGGCCATCCGCTCCGGCCGGTTCACCCGGACCTGGTACTTGGTGCTCCGCTCGAACATGGGAAGCTGGTCGAGCTCCTGGAAGCCGCCGGTGCCAATGCCCATGGAGCCGGTCTCGGGTGTTATGGCCACCACCGGCGAGTGGGCCCAGAAGGCCGCGGTGATGGCGGACACGAAGTTGGCCGCGCCCGGGCCGTTCTGGGCGATGCAAACCTGCGGCCGGCCCGAGACCCGGGCCATGGCATCCGCGGCATGAGCCGCCGCCTGCTCGTGGGCAACCGACACGAAACGGATGCCCGCGTCCGGAAAAAGATCGAGCGCGTCCATGTACGCGGACCCTACAATGCCGTAACAAACCTCGACACCCTCGGCCACCAGTGTCTCCACCAGCGCCTCGCTCGGAGTCATCTTCGTCTTTGCCATGTCTGTACTCCTTTCTCTACGTAAACGGGACTTACTTCTTACAAGCCTGCCAACAAACTATATAGTACTTTTATAACGCCGGAGCGCTCTCGTGTAAAGGGGGGAAGTCCTCAAAACCGGGTTATTTGAGTTTTCCTTGCTTTTTCAGAAAGGCAATGTAGAGGTAATAGTCGAGGATGGCCTTCCGGACCTTTTGATCGGTTACCGCTTCCCGGACGAGGTCGCTCAAAAGCCCGGACTCGTAATCGGAAAGAGAGGTGTCCCGAATATGCCCCGCCGCGAACTCGGCCTGGTCCTTGTCGGATATCTTCCTCTTCGACATGAAGCCTCCGGCGGCTTGTAAAAATGCGAAGATTACAGGCAACGTCTCCGAAAAAAAAGATCAAACCGTGCGAGCGAGTTCAGTCACGGACCGACTCCTCACAAGGGGATGTTGCCGTGCTTTTTGGGCGGCCTGGTTTCCCGCTTGGTCCGGAGTGTCTCCAGCGCGTTTACGATCATTCTCCGGGACTGGCTCGGTTGGATGATCATATCTATGTAGCCGCGGTTTGCCGCCACATAGGGATTGTTGAAAAGCTCCTCGTACTCGGCCACCTTCTCCTTGAGCTTGGCGTCCTGGTCTTCGGCCTCGTTTATCTCCTTGCGGAAGATGATCTTGGACGCTCCCTCCGCGCCCATGACGGCTATCTCCGCGGTGGGCCACGCCATGACCAGGTCTGCTCCCAGGTCTCGCGAGCACATAGCTAGATACGAGCCTCCGTAGGCTTTCCTGGTGATGAGCGTGATCTTGGGCACGGTGGCCTCAGAGTACACCCACAGCATCTTGGCCCCGTGTCGGATGATGCCGGCCCACTCCTGGTCGGAGCCGGGCAGGTATCCGGGCACGTCCTGCAGGGTCAGGATGGGAATGTTAAAGGCGTCGCAGAAGCGGATGAAACGGGATGCCTTGTCCGAGGCGTTCACGTCCAATGACCCGCCCAAATAGTTGGGCTGGTTGGCGATGATCCCGATGGTATGGCCGGCCAGCCGGGCGAACCCCACTATCATGTTCAGGGCGTAAAGCGAGTGGACCTCCATGAAGGTCCCGCTATCAACGATGTGGCCGATCACGTCTTTCATGTCGTAGCCGCGGCGCGCTTCATCCGGCACTATGGAGTCAAGCTCAGGGATTTCCCGGGCAGGATCGTCGCCCGTGTCCGCCCAGGGCGGGTCCTCCAGGTTGTTGCCGGGAAAGTAAGAAAGAAGATACCGGATGCGGTTTAAACAGTCCTCGTCGTTCTCCGCGGCGAAATGGGCCACACCGGATTTCTGGCAATGGGACACCGCTCCGCCCAGGTCCTCCGAGGATATCTCCTCGCCCGTGACCGCCTTTATCACTTGCGGCCCGGTTATAAACATGTAGCTCGTCTCTTTGACCATAAAGACAAAGTCGGTCATGGCGGGCGAGTACACCGCTCCGCCCGCGGTGGGACCCATAATGGCGCTTATTTGCGGGATCACGCCGGAGGCCAGGGAGTTCCGGAAGAAGATGCTGCCGTAACCGGACAAGGCGTCCACCCCCTCCTGGATGCGCGCGCCTCCCGAGTCGTTCAGGCCGACCAGGGGACAGCCGAGCTTCATGGCCAAGTCCATGGCCTTGCAGATTTTCTTGGCGTGCATCTCGCCCAGGCTGCCTCCCCGGGCGGTGAAGTCCTGAGAGTAGGCGCACACGGTGCGGCCTCCTACCTTCCCGTAGCCCGTTATCACTCCTTCCGCGGGGATGTCCACCTTGTCCATGCCGAAGCTCTGGCAACGGTGCTTTACGAACATGTCCATCTCGGTGAAGGTCCCCTCGTCAAAAAGGAGGTCCATTCTTTCCCTGGCAGTCAGCTTGCCCTTCTCCTTCTGCTTGGCCACGCCCTTGTCCCCGCCCATGGACTGCTCGCGGGCTATAAGCTCCTCGAGCTCCTTCAATCTATCGGAAACGCTCTTCATTGGTCCTCCTTTGCCGGATACCGCTTTTCCCCGTCGAGTGATGTCCCGTCTCTGAAAGTGTTTGACTGGAGTTGCGAACTTAACCTATAATGACTGATTCAGACCTTATTGAATAACACCCACTAGAGTTTATGTCAAGAAAGCCGGTGGGTTCGGGGGACCTTAAGTTGGAGAACTTATCGGAAGGGATACTTTTGATCGTTACCGGGGTGGTGGTTGTCCTGGTTCTGTTGGTGTTGATGTCCCTGTTGGTGCGTCTTATGAACCTGTTGGACGACCTCTTCACCGCCCGAGCGAAAAGAAGAGAGGAAAAAAACGCCCCTTCTCAGGGTGAGGTTAATATGGACCAGGTTTCTCCGGAAACGGTGGCCGCAATCTCTATGGCTTTGAACGAGCATCTTAAAGCACGGCCGCCTGCCGCCGGGCCCGAGCCGTCTCCGCAGAGCAGTCAAAGCTGGGCCTCCTCCGGCAGGCTGGAGATAATGTCGGGCAACCAGAAGATTACAAGCCGTCTTCGATAGATAAAAGCGGAGTCATGTTTACATGAAAGAGTACGAGTACGAAATAAACGGAAAGACCTATCAGGTGGTAATAAAAGAAGTCTCCGGCGACCACGCAAAAGTGGAAGTAAATGGCGCCCCCTACGACGTCCGCATAAAAGGCGCCGGTGCGTCTTCTTTGAAACCGGCGGAGCCAAAGCCCGCACAAGAGTCTGCTCCCCCGCCTTCGCCGCAACAGCCCTCCGTGTCCCCTCCGGCGGGCGAGGGCGTGTTAACGGCCCCCATGCCGGGGGTCGTCATCAAGCTTCTGGTCGAGGTGGGGGACAGGGTCAACACCGGAGAGGCGGTGATTATCATGGAAGCCATGAAGATGGAAAACGAGATCAAGGCGGCGGTGTCGGGCACGGTGAAAGAGATATTCGTGTATGGCGGGGACAGCGTAAACACGGGGGACAAGCTGCTTCGCATCTCTTCCGATTGAGGCGGTTTTTCTCTTACAAGCGATCCGGGTGGTGAATGGAGTGAACTTTTTTGAACAGGCGCTCGCGAAGTTTCACGCGGCGATAATAAACACCGGGCTGTACGCCCTTATAATGGACAAGCCGGCGAACACGGTCATGATCGTGGTGGGCCTGGCTTTTTGTTACCTGGCCATTGTCAAGCATTACGAGCCTTACGAGCTTCTTCCCATCGGCCTGGGCATCATCCTTATCAACCTGCCTCTCCACCAGGTGGGAAACTTCATTCCTCCTCTTCTCCTGGAAAACGGCGAGGTACAGGAGGGTCTCACCCAGAACTCCGGCCTGTTGGGAATAGTGAAGGAGTACGGCCTTTTTACTTACAACATCCTGCCGCCGCTGGTATTCCTGGGGCTCGGGGCCATCACCGATTTCGGTCCTCTTATCGCAAACCCCCGGATGCTCCTGCTGGGAGGCGCCGCCCAGGTCGGGATATTCATCGCCTTTATCGGGGCACTGCTCATGGGATTCAACCTCCACGAGTCCGCGGCAATCAGCATCATAGGCGGAGCGGACGGTCCCACCACCATCTACCTGAACGCCATGCTGCTCCAGTTCTTCGAGCCCCAGAACAAGTTCATCATAGGAGTCACCGCGGTTACCGCCTACTCTTACATGGGACTGGTTCCCATCATCCAGCCGCCCATCATGCGGCTTCTGACCTCGAAAGAGGAGCGGAAGATACACATGACCCAGCTCCGGCACGTGCGCCGCCGGACCAAGATCATCTTTCCCATCGCCATGATGATCGTGGCCATACTGCTCATACCTCAGTCCGCGCCCCTTGTCAGCATGTTCATGATAGGAAACGTCTTCAGGGAGTCCGGCGTGGTGGACAGGCTGTTCAAATCGTCCCAGAACGAAATCCTGAACGTGGTAACTATATTTCTGATGCTGTCGGTGGGCATTACCCTGCGGGGGGAGGAAATCCTGAACCTCCAGACCATGAAGATACTGGGACTGGGGCTGGGGGCCTTTGCCTGCGGCACCGCCAGCGGCATCCTGTTCGCAAAGACCATGAACCTGTTCTCCCGCCAGAAGATCAATCCTTTGATCGGAGCGGCCGGAGTGTCCGCGGTGCCCATGGCTTCCCGGGTGGCCCAGGAGGTGGCCTACTCCGAGGACCACAACAACCATCTTATCATGCACGCCATGGGACCGAACGTGGCCGGCGTCATAGGCTCGGCAGTGGTCGCCGGATACTTCCTCTCCTACTTCCAGTCCCTGCTCTGAGGCGCCTTCCCCTTTGGGATGATTGGGCCCTTTCCGGCTCCATGAACCATCACTGGTGTGGTGTGGCGGGCCTGTGCCGGGTTCTCGCGAAACCGCGGGTGCCGGTCTTTGGGGCAAAAAGCCGCAATTGACAGTCATCACGCCCTGTGATAGCGTAAAAATCGGGTTATTATTGACGATTTTCCGGCCGGTTGTTGCCGGGGAACAAGAGCAGCGGCAGAGTTCGTCACCAAGGGGCAGCGGGATGAACTCCGGGGAGAGCTTCACTTATGAGGTCCCGGAACGTTTTTACAGCAAGCGAGGAGAGAGACCATGCGAATGCAGTATAAGATCTTCTGGGGATTTGTACTGGTAGCGGCACTGACCACCCTGATCTACATCTGGGCCCTGTACATGATCTTGCAAACCAATGAGATACTGGTGGCCTCGATCATCTCCCTTTTGTCGGTGCTGGTTCTGACCGGCGTGTTCGCGCTCATTTACTCGCGGAGCATCACGCGCGACTTGAACTCGGTCATATCCTCGGCGCGGAAGATATCCAAGGGCGACCTGACCCAGAAGGTGATCATTCCCAGAAAGAGGCTGGGCAGGGACGAGATAGACGACCTGCTCGAGTCGGTCAATGTTATGTTGGACAGCCTTCAGGAGCTTACCGGCAAGACGCAGAGCACAGCCATCAACATAAGCCAGGCCGCCCAGAACCTTTCCACCACCTCGTCGCAGATGAAGTCCTCGACCGAAGAGGTCGCATCTACAGTAAGCGGCATAAGCAAGGGAGCGGAGCTACAGGCGGAGCTTGTTGAAAACACCTCCAAGACGGTCCGGGAGATGGCCGGAAATATCGAGATAACCTCGTCCAACGCCACCGTGACCAGCACCGCGGTCTCGGAAGCGGCCCAGAAGGCCCAGAGCTCCGGCGAGCTCGCCAGCACCGCCATGGAAAAGATGAAAAAGGTCTTCGAGAAGATGGCCAACTCCCAGGACATGGTGGTCAAGTTCGGGGAGAAGTCCCAGGAGATAGGAAAGATCGTGGAGATGATAACCAACATCGCCCGCCAGACCAACCTTTTGGCTCTGAACGCGACCATCGAGGCCGCCCGGGCCGGAGAGTACGGCAAGGGGTTTGCCGTGGTCGCGGACGAGGTCCGCAAGCTGGCGGAGGGGACCTCGAACTCCGCCGAGCAGATAACGTCTCTCATCCAGGAGATATCCGGCGAGGCCGAGAGGGTGGTATCCTCCATGATGGAGACCTCGCAGGACATATCCGAGGGCAGGGAGGACATCGGGACCATTAACCAGTCCCTGATCGAGATCGTGGACATGATCAACGACTCCGCGGCCAAGGTCAAGAACATAGCCGAGTTAAGCCAGGTCCAGGCCGAAGGGGCCCGCAACCTGGTCCAGAGCATTGACGAGATAGCAAAGGTCGCCCATGACAACGCCTCCGGCACCGAAGAGGTGAGCGCGGCCACCCAGCAGCAGGCCGCGTCCATGCAGGAGATGTCCTCTTCCGCCCAGGAGCTCTACCGGCTTTCCGACGAGCTCAAGTCGGTGGTCTCCAGGTTCCGGCTGGACACCGAGCGGGTGATTGAAGAGCGGGCGGAGAAGGAGGATGCCGATTTTACTCCGGCAGCGGAAGACCGGGTGTCCGGCTCCCGTGAGGACTCGGAAAAGTCCGGGTCCGGCGACACCCGGAAGGAAGAAGACAAGGCGGGGGAGGAAAAAAAGAAGACGGGAACCAACAACTCGGATGACATGGACTTTATTTTTCAGTAACCTGTTCACCCGGCATATGCTCGAAGGTTCATAATGACCGCTCCCAGACCAGACAAGAGGGCCCAGGTGATAAGCTTCGTGCTCTCTCCCGAGATGATGGGCATGCCGCTCCAGTACGTGGACAAGGTGGTGGAAGGCGGGCAACTGAGCTTTATTCCCCGGGTGCCTTCTTTTGTCCGGGGGGCCCTGAGCCAGCAGGGCAAGATAGTGGCGGTGGTTGACCTCAGGGACTTTCTGGGAATGAAAACCTCGGAGATCACGGTGGACTCCCGCATCCTGGTCCTGGCAAGCCAGGTGTTCCACCTGGGGTTTCTGGTGGACCGGGTGGAGCGGATCGAGTCGGTTCCGCTGGAGGGGCCGCTGGTGCAGTTGCCGGAAGGCGATTCCCTTCCCTACATTTCCAGGATCATCAACCTGGGGGGAAGGATTTTAAATCTGGTAGACGTAGACAAGCTGCTGGCAGAGATAGAAAACTACTTTATCTGAGGCAGTGGAGGAGGTATAAAATGCCGATCCGGGTTCTCATCGCTGACGACGCGCTTTTCATGCGCAACATGATAAAGGATGTGTTTGGAAGCGACGAGTTCGAGGTCGTGGGTGAGGCAGCCAATGGAGTGGAAGCAGTGGAAAGATACAAAGAGCTTAACCCCGACATCACCACCATGGATATCGTTATGCCCCAGAAAAGCGGGATCGAAGCGGTCCGGGACATAATGAAGCTGGACGGAGACGCCAAGATAGTCATGTGCTCCGCCCTGGGACAGGAGTCCCTGGTCATGGAGGCTATCGAGGCGGGGGCCGCGGATTTCATTGTCAAGCCCTTCAAGCCGGAGAAGGTCATCGAGGTGGTCAAAAAAGTGGTGCAACTGTGACGGCTTGGCATCAATATACCTTTCCTTTGTTCCTCTAAGAGCCGGAAATGGACGTATCCAAGTACAAATCCCTGTTTCTTTCCGAGACCCAGGAACTACTTCAGGCCATGAACGACGCGCTTCTCAAGCTCGAACAAGAGCCCGCCGACCAGGACGCAGTGAACGAGCTGTTCAGGAACGCCCACTCCATAAAAGGAATGGCGGCCAGCATGGGGTATGAAAACATCCGCGACCTGGCCCATGCCCTCGAGAACCTGATGGACGGGTTCAGGAAACAAGCCACTCCCCCAGGCTCCGACGCCATGGACATACTCTTTAAGGGACTGGACGTACTGGAAGAGACCATGCAGGCCATAGCGGAAGACCGGGAGCCTTCCAACAAGCCCGAGCAGGTAACCGAACAAATAAGAGAGTTCGAAGCCGAAAAAGAAACAGCAAAAGAGCCGGCCGCCGAAGAAACCGCCCCGAAAACGGGCGAAGCGGAACCAACCCGCCAGGAACACGAGCAAGAAACCGGAAAGAGCGCGTCCGGCCAGGAGGCCAGGTTTATAGGACTGGACTTCGGAAAGTACAAGGACATGTTCGTGTCCGAATCCGGAGAACATCTCTCCACCTGCCGGCGGAAAGTGGCGGAACTGAAAAGCGCTCCCCAAGACCATGAAGCTCTCCAGGAAGCTCACCGGAACGCCCATTCCATAAAGGGCATGGCAGCCACCATGGGCTACCAGAAGATAAGCGACACCGCAAAAAGCTTGGAGGAGCTTATAAAAAGCTTCATGGAAAAAGAAGAAACATTAACAGAAGCCGCCCTTGATCTGATGGAAAAGGGAGTAACCGTCCTGGAAGGGATGCTCCGGGACGTACAGGAAGAAAAAGCCCACTCTGACGAATCAGCGGAGTTCACGAAGACCCTCAAACAATACACTGAGGAAAGGACCCCTCCTCCGGCCCGGGAAAAAGAGGCGGCAAGCCAAAAGACGGCGGAGCCTGAAAGGAAACCTCCCCCCCAAATAGAGCTGGACTTTGATGAGCCGCTGCCCGGACCGGCGGCATCGGACAAGTCGGAAAAGGAAAAGCCGCAAGAAAGCGCTGAAGAACAAACCGCACCCGCAGAAGAAGAAGCCTCCCGGCAAGCGGCTTCGGACGAGAATTCCTCCGAACTGACGGAAGATACGACCGCCCCGGAGACTGGCCCGGAAAAGCCCTCGCCGCCGATAGAGCTCGACTTCGACTCTCCCATGCCCGGCCCGGCCGGCAGGAAAGAACAGCCGGAGGCCGGGGAGACCGCTCCCGAACAAGAGGCGGAACAAGCGCCGGCGGAGCCGGAGACGGCGCCCGCCCTGACCCTGCGGGTGACCCTGGACCCGTCGGCCGCGGCCCCCGGCGTCCGGGCGTTCGTGCTGATAAAGAGGCTCCAGGAGATCGGCCGGGTTGTAGCCACCCGTCCCTCCCGGGAAGAGGTCAAAGCCGGTAACTTTATCAAGGACCCTGCCGGAATGGTAATGGAGATAGACCTTGACACCGCGGCCGGGGAGGACGAGATCGAAAAGATCATGAAGAGCGTGGCGGACGTAAAGAGCTACGAGACAAAAACACCGGAGACGCATAAGGAAGACGCGGCTTCTCAGCCACAGCCGGCGGAACCGCAAGCGGCCGAACCCGCGGAAGCAGTGGTAACCGAGCAGGGACAAATCCAGTCCACCTACGATCCCTTTGCCCAGTCGGCAGGTATGCCTCAGACCGTCCGGGTCAAAACCACGGCGCTCGACAACTTCATAAACTCGCTGGGCGAGATGATCCTGGTAAAAAGCGAGCTTCGGGAGGTGGCCAAAAAGAACCCCCTGCCCGGGCTGGAAGACGGGGTGGACCGCCTCGAGTCGCTCATAAGCGAGTTTCACGACCAGGTCATGAGCGTGCGCATGATGCCCTTGGAAGGCGTGGTGCAGCGGCTTCCCCGGGTGGTGCGCGACCTGGCCAAGGAGGAGGGAAAAAAGGTCAAGTTCGAGATCAAAGGAAGGGACATCGAGCTGGACCGGGCCATCCTCGAACAACTGAACGACCCTCTTATCCACCTGCTCAGAAACAGTGTCAGCCACGGCATCGAGCCGCCCGAAGAAAGGGAAAAACTGGGGAAGGACCAGACCGGCAAGATCGAGCTCGAGGCCTACCGCAACCGCGACCTGGTGCTTATAGAAATCAGGGACGACGGACGCGGTATGGACCCGTTTGTGCTGAAAGAGACCGCGGTGGAAAAAGGCATCATCTCGGCAGAGGCTGCCGAGGGGCTCTCCGACGAAGAAGCCTACCAGCTTATCTTCTCGCCCGGCTTCTCCACCGCCAAAAAGGTGGGGCTCATCGCCGGCCGCGGAGTGGGAATGGACGCCGTAAAAAACGTGACCGAGTCGGTGGGAGGACATCTCACCCTGTCCTCCCGGAGCGGCAAAGGCTCTGTCTTTACACTGCACCTTCCCCGAACCATAGCAGTGGTGAACGTGCTGCTGGTCAAGGTGGCCAGCGAGGTGTTCGGAATTCCCATCGCCAAGATCATGAAGACGGTGGAAATCCTTCCCCACCAGGTAAGAAGATCACAGAACAAGCTTTTCTACCTGGACCGGCAGGAGCTGGTACCCATGAAAGCGCTGCACCGGTACCTGGACCTGCCGGAGCCCGACCAGCAAGGCAGGGAGCCCATCCCGGCCCTGATAGTGGAAACCCAGCACCGAAAGGTCGTACTTACGGTGGACGAGCTGGTGGGACAGGAGGAGGCTTTCATAAGGCCGCTGGGAAAGCCGCTGCAGAGAATTTCCGGGCTGTCCGGGGTCACCATGCTGGGAGACGGAAGCGTGGTGTTCGTACTGGACACCATGAGCTTGATCTGAGAAGTTAAATGAATAAGTACGACAAAGCCGACCAGACAGAGCTGTCCCACCTCCACGTAGACGCCCTGCGGGAGATATGCAACATCGGCATGGGAAACACAGCAACCGCCCTCGGCCAGATGATCGGAAAGCAGATAGACCTGTCCATACCAGAGGTCCAGCTCTCCAGGCTGTCGGACTTTCCCGACCTGCTCGGAAACTCCGAAAAGACGGTGGCGGCAATCCACACCCGGGTATGGGGCGACATCCAGGGGAACATCATGTTCGTCTTTCCCTGGCAGAGCGTGCGGGAGCTGATATCCATGGTGGCCGGCTCGGAACCGGAAGAGGAGTTCCAGCTCTCCGAGATGCAACTCTCGGCCCTGCGGGAGATCGGAAACATCCTGGGCTCAAGCTACCTGGGGGCGCTGGAAAGACTGCTCGAGAAGTCGCTTTTGCCCTCCGTGCCCAGTGTGGCCCTGGACATGGCGGGGGCCATCATGGAAACCTTCCTGGTACAACTGGGAGAAGACGCCGACTCGGCCATTATCATAAGAACAACCTTCTCCGGCGACGGCGAGAGCATAAAAGGACACTTCTTTCTTATACCGGACCCCGCCTCATTGAAAATGATGCTGCAAGCTGCCCGCGTACTCGCGGATGAAAACGAGTAGGAGGAGCGGGTGGACCGGAAAGAGATAAGAGTAATGGCGGCAACCTGCCGGGTCGCCGGGCACCCCTACCTGCTTAAAATCTTCGGGATGGGGTCATGCGTCGCGCTCGCCCTCCAGGAACAGGACCACGGCCTGGGAGGACTCGCACATATCCTCCTGCCCGGACCCGCGTCAGCCGAAGAAAAAAACCCGCAACCGGCCGGCAACTACAAGTACGCCGACCAGGCCGTAAAGGCGTTAGTAGAAGAAATGCAAAAGCAAGGGGCAAGCATGAAAAAGCTTCGGGCGGCAGTCATCGGGGGAGCAAACATGTTTACCACCCCGGACATAGAAGAAAAGGACATGCCCGGCAAACCGGGAATAGGAAAGCGCAACGTAGACGCGGTCAAAAGAATGCTCGAGATCTATGACATTCCCCTGTTCGGAGAGGACGTGGGAGGAAACAACGGAAGGACCATCGTGTTTGATCCGGCGTCCGGGAAGATACAGGTGTCCAACTACAAAGGGGACTTAAAGATACTGGCGCCCGACCAGAAAGGCCAAGGAGATCGAATCGCGGCGGAGTAAAGCTCTGTCATGCAAAAAAAACGACGAAACAGTGCGAGCGGCTTTAGTGATATAAAAGCGACCTGTCCGGCTACATGACCGGATCGGTGGTAGTAATACACGGCGGACTGATGATGCCATAAAGACAAAGGAGCACTGAAAAGGACAAAAATGGCGGAGCTAAAGATCAGGAAGAAGCTGGAAAAAGGGTTTAATAAGCTGGTGAGCGGAGAGCTCGAGTACATTACGGGCTTCGCCGTGCTGCGGCTCGGCCCGGGCGAGGACTACGAGCAGAAGCTCGAAGACCAAGAGTGCGTGGCCCTTTTGACCGCGGGCAAGTGCAGGGTCATGGCGGACGGGACCGAGCTCGGGAGCATGGGCCCGCGCAAAAACGTGTTCGACGACCTGCCGTGGGCGGCATACGTGCCGGGCGGGAAAAGCTTTCGGATCGTGGCGGACGAGGAGTCGGAGCTCACCCTGTCTTACGCAGAGTGGCGCAAGACCGAAAAGCCGGTGCTGGTAACTCCGGAGGACGTGGTGGTAAACCATCGCGGCAAGCCGGGATATGAGAGATACGTCCGTGACGTGGCAGTAAAGAACGTACAAGCCGACTCCCTTTTAGTGGGCGAGACCATAAACGCGGCAGGCGAGTGGTCGAGCTATCCTCCCCACAAGCACGACACCCAAATCGAGGGAGTCGAGACCGAGCTGGAAGAGGTCTACTTCTACAAGGTGAATCCCTTCCAAGGGTTCGGCTTCCAAAGGGTCTATACGGACGACCGGTCCCTGGACGAAGCCATGACCGTCGAGCAGAACGACCTCGTGCTCATCCCCCGCGGGTACCATCCGGTGAGCGCGGCGCCCGGATACGCCCTCTACTACAACTGGGCGCTGGCAGGCCCGAAAAGGGAGATGAAACCCCATAACGACCCGGAACACGAATGGGTGCTGGAAAAATGAGATATTAAAACCCCGGTTAAGGGAATTTATCCCTTCAAGATCAGTTGCGGCTGAAAGGTCAAAAGCCATGCAAGGGTCTGACTTCACCAGCATAGACAAACAAGAGCTTGCGTCCCTGCGCCAGAGCGAACAGATGTTCCGGATCATCACCGAGCAGTCGGCCATGGCCCTGTTTATCTTCCAGCACGGAAAGATCATCTACTCCAACGAGGCCTTGACCGGTGTTCTGGACTACTCCCTGGACGAGGTCTACGCCTGGACGGAGGAGGACATCTATAACCTGGTCCATCCCGAGGACAGGGAGTTCATAAAGGAGCAGGCCAGGAAGAAGCTGGCCTGGGAGCCGGACGCGGTGACCAGCTACACCTACCGACTTTATACCAAGCAGGGACACTTGAGGTGGATGAGCCAGCACTCCCGGCCCATCATGTACAAGGGAGAGCCCGCCCTCTTGGTTTCCCTGGCGGGCATCACCGAAAGAAAAAAGGCGGAGGAGGAGCTCCGGGAGAGCAGGTCCCGACTTAGCGCGGCCATTGAAAGCCTGCCCTTCGACTTTTTCATGATCGGCGAAGACGGCAGGTACATCATGGCCAACTCCACCGCCCGCCGCCACTGGGGAGGAGTATCATCCGCAGGAGAGGGCCCGGAAGACCTGGCGGGCAAGACGCCGGACGAGCTGGGAGTGGACAAGAAGTACCTGGACATCTGGAAGGAAAATAACCGCCGGGCCTTTGCCGGCGAGGTGGTAAAGGGCGAGGTCACCTACGAGGCGGAAGGGGAAGAAAGACACTTTTTCAACATCATCTCTCCCGTCTATTACGGGGACGAGATAAAGGAGATACTGGGTGTCAATATAGACGTAACCGACCGGAAGCGCGCCGAGGACTCGCTGGCGGAGGAAAAGGAGAGACTGTCGGTAACCCTGCGGAGCATCGGCGACGGAGTGATAAGCACCGACCGGGAAGGCAGGATCGTGCTCATGAACCGGATGGCCGAGAACCTTACCGGCCGGCGGCAGGAGGACGCCCTGGGCGAGGACCTGGCAAACGTCTTGCACATAATAGACGAGAACAGCCGCGAGCGGGCGCAGGACCCGGTGCAAAAGGTGCTGGAGACCCAGGGGAGCATCACCCTGGCCGAGCAGACTCTGCTGGTGGACAGCCACGGCTTTGAAAAAGTCATCGCTGACAGCGCCGCTCCCATCCGGGACCGGGAGAGCCGCATCATCGGCGTGGTCATCGTCTTTCGCGACGTAACCGAGAAGCGCAAGCTGGAAGCCGAGATGATAAGAACGGAAAAGCTCGAGTCAGTGGGCATCCTGGCGGGCGGCATCGCGCATGATTTCAATAACATCCTGACGGCGATCCTAGCCAATGTCTCCATGTCCCGGCTCTCGGTCCGGGACGACCCGAAAGTAGACCAGCGGCTGGAAGAGGCGGAGAAAGCGTGCGAGCGGGCCAAGAGCCTCACCCGGCAGCTACTTACCTTCACCAAGGGGGGAACGCCGGTAAAGGAGGCCATGTCCCTCCGGCAAATGCTGCGGGAAACCTCCCTGTTCGCACTGCGCGGGTCCAACGTGGACTGCGAGTTCGAGTTCCCCGAAAACCTGTGGCCGGTCGAGGCCGACCAGGGACAGATAAGCCAGGTGATCCACAACCTGGTAATAAACGCCGACCAGGCCATGCCCGAAGGCGGGACCGTACACGTAAAAGCCGAAAATCTGATGCTCAAAGAACATACATCGCTTCCGCCGGGGGCCTATGCTCTCATCAAAATAAAAGACAACGGGGTGGGGATTCCCCCCGACTACCAGGAAAAAATCTTCGACCCCTTCTTTACCACCAAGGAAAAAGGAAGCGGGCTGGGACTGGCGACCTCTTTCTCCATCATCCGGCAACATGACGGACATATCGAGGTAAGCTCCGAGCCCGGCCAAGGAACAACCTTTACCCTTTATCTGCCCGCAACCCCCGGAAAAGAGCTTCGTGAAAGCAGCACCCGGGAGGAGCCTGTCCCCGGAAAAGGAAGGGTCCTGGTAATGGACGATGACCCGGCCATCCGCGACCTGTTGAGTATCATGCTCGCAGACCTCGGCTACGAGGCCGAGTTCGCAAGCGACGGAGGGCGGGCTATAACCGCTTATAAAAAAGCCATGGAAACCGGGCAGGGGTTTGATCTCGTGATACTCGATCTTACCGTGCCCGGAAAGATGGGCGGGAAAGAAACCATGGAAGCTTTGCAAAAGATAGACCCGGAGGTCCGCGGCATCGTATCCAGCGGCTACTCCACCGACCCCATAATGGCCGACTATAAAAATCACGGCTTCCAGGGAGTGGTAACCAAGCCCTATGACATGAAAGAGCTGAGCAAGGCTCTAAGCAAACTGGCCAAGTAGTGTCTCATAAAGAGAACCCCGGTTTGCCTTCTTACAAAAGCAAAGATAGAATTCCCGGAAAAGGGAACCCATGATAAAAAAGACCCCCCTTCACTTTAAGCACTACCGGCCTTCCGCCGACCACCCGGCCTGGGAAGAAATCCACGAACGGGCGTTCGAGGAGGCCGAGAAGATTGCGCCCCTGATCCACGCCGACCGGGACGACACCGCGGTCGAAAAGAACGCGGACCGACTCAGACAGGCGAAGAGCCTGGCCACCGCGGCCAATAACTTCCGCATCAACCGGAAAAGATGGCAACAAGGCAACCACGCCCTCCGGCCGCTCTACTTCATCTGGACCATGCTCTACAAGTGCAACTTCCGCTGTAGTTACTGCGACGACCATCGCGGCAACCACTACTACGATCTCCCGGACGAGTCCCTGTCCTTCGAGAACAAGGCCCGGCTACTAAAAACCATGCGCACCGGCACCAGCGCCGTCTACTTCTGCGGGGGCGAGCCCACCCTGGACAAGGAGCTTCCCATTTACACCGACCTGGCCTGGAACCTGGGCTACAAGCCGCTCATGATCAACACCAACGCCTTTATACTCCACCAGGCCCTGCAAAGGCCCGGCTGGTGGAAGTGGCTCCGCCAGATGGACATCATCATCGTAAGCCTGGACGGCCTGTCCCTGCCCCGGCTGCGCGAGCTGTGGGGAATTAAGGACGTGGAGCGGGTGTTCGTAAACCTGTTAATGCTCCGCGAGCTGCGCCAGGTGGTGGACTTCAAGCTCTGCGTGAACACGGTCATTGCCGAGGACTCGGTAAAAGAAGCCTCGGACGTGCTCGACTTCATAAACGACCTGGGAGACGTCTGGTATGTGCCCGTGCCCGTGAACTACCACGGCGAAAAAAACGAGGGAGGCTTCGCCTTCGAGCGCGACATGATAGAAAGACAGGACTACCTGGAGCTGGCCGCCCGCATGCTCGAGCGCAAGAAACAGGGAAATCTCCTGATCGGCTCCAGCCGCATCCTGGACATGCTCCTGTACGTGAAGCCCTATCATTGCCTGCCTACCTTGAGGCCCCACGTGGACCCGGACGGAAAGATCGCGTGGCCCTGCCGGGCGCCCCAAAACACGGACCCCGTTTACGTGAACCTGCTCGAACACGACAACCTGGACGACTGCTGGGAGGAAGCGCAAAAAAAGATGAGCGCCAACAACTTCCACGGGCCCGGACCCGAGCAGTGCGGAGACAACTGCGCATGGATGCAGAACTATACCACCGCCAGGTACCACCAGTTCCTGACCGACCCCCTTCACTCCGGCATCGTCTCCGAGATAAAAGAGTTCGCCTTCCAGAACCGGTAAGGAGTGCTTTTGAAAACCATCGTGCTAGACCGGATTCCTTTTACCATTGACCGAGAAAAAGTGATGGAAAGGGCTGGCGTGCTTGCCGACACCGGCCTTACCGAACGACTGATAAAACAAGCGGGCCAGGAAGCGAGACCCAAGGCCATGTACCGGCCCGCCTTTATAAACGGGCGCGGCGAAGACCACGTGGAGATCGAAGGCGTCCGCTTTCAAAGCCGGGTGCTGGCGGTAAACCTGGAAAATGTCGAGCGGGTCTTTCCCTTCGTGGCCACTTGCGGCGCCGAGCTTGAGGCGTGGCCCGACACCCTGACCGGCCGGGAAGAGCGGTACTTTGCCGACAGGATAAAAGAGCTCGCCTACCTGTCCGCCTTGAAGGCCTGCTTCGAACACATGGACGAGAGCTTCGGGCCGGGCCGGTGCTCGGTCATGAACCCGGGCTCGCTCGAGGACTGGCCGCTTTCGGAGCAGAGGCCTCTGTTCGAGCTTTTGGGAGACCCGGAGGAAGCCATCGGGGTCAAGGTCCTGCCCTCTCTTATGATGTACCCCTCCCGCACCACCTCGGGAATACGGTTCCCCTCCGAGGTCCGGTTCGAAAGCTGCATGCTCTGCCCCCGCGAGAGCTGCCCGCTCCGGAAAGCCCCCTATGACCCCGAGCTCTTTGAAAAGAAGTTTAAACCGGCTTGACGCTCGGGGTATTTAAACTCTGCCGGTCAAAGATCGAGTCGTTTTTTAAAGATCGGAGTTTTTTGTTTGCTAAAAACAGGGAATCTGGTATAGTTCTGGTTTCATGGAACGAGGAATGTTTATAGCGGTGGAAGGAATTGACGGCGCCGGGACCTCGACCCAGACCGACCTCATTGCCGAGTGGCTCCGTCAAAAAAACATATCCGTGCACAAGACGTGGGAGCCCACTGAAGGCCGCATCGGCAGGATCATCAGGGAGTATCTGTCCGGCGCCGACGGCGTCCCGGACCTGGACCGGCACTACCACGCGCTGGCCCTGTTGTTCGCCGCGGACCGGCTCGACCACCTGGGAAGGGAAGTCGAGCCGCGGCTTGCCGAGGGCATCAGCGTGGTGTCCGACCGGTACGTGCTCTCCAGCCTGGTCTACCAGTCCCTGCATTGCGACCGGAAATGGGTGTGGAGCATAAACTCGGAGGCGCTCGCTCCTCACGTGACCTTCCTGGTGGACGTGCCCGCGGAGCTCGGCATGGAAAGGATCGCCCGCCGGAGCCTGTTTACGAAAACGGATATCTACGAGACCCTGGACAACCTGGAGAAGCTCCGCAAGCGCTACTTAAAGGCCGCGGGAGAGCTCTATCCTCACCAGGAGATACTGGTGATAGACGGAGACGACGAGCCGGAAAAAGTGCACGAACGCATCATTCACCAGCTCGAACCACGGTTGAAAACCTTTGAGGAAACCTCCCCGGACCTGGAGAAGATTTGAGGGGAAGATTGCAACCGGCAAATAAAACCACAACTTTGATCTAATAAAGCTTTCTTGTTATAGTAATGAATTAATTCAATTTTTTTAAAGATACTTCAGCCGGAAAATGTAACCAGGGGGCTTAGGATGAAAAAAAGTTTGGCGGCGGCGCTTGTTATTGCGTCAATGGTCCTTCCCGGGTCCGTGTTCGCCCAGGTGGAGACTTCGCTGGGGAGCATCCAGATAGGGGCCAAGGTCAAGTGGCTTTTCGCTTACAAGGCGGAGGACGAGGACGCCAAAGGGGCCAGTGATCCTGCCGCCCTGAGCGGCGGCACCACCACCTTGTGGGGGTTTGACGGCGCTCCCCTCGAGCAGTTCGCCACCACCAACGTGGAGCTGGACATAAACGGCATGGTGGGCGAGAAGGTCGAGTATATCATCGAGTTCCAGGCATCGGCTTACGGTATGACACCGGCAGACGCCCGGGGAGGCCTGACCGGCGTCCAGAGCGGGCCCGCCGAAATGGGGACCGTGGGAGTGCGCCAGGCCAAGATCATCTTCCACGATCTCATACCTTATACCAGCTTCACCGTAGGCACCTTCAACCTTCCCCTGAGCATCTACCAGCCGCGGGCCACCAACGACTGGGACCTCATATCTCTGCCGCTCATCAACATGGCCCCCACTCTGCTCGGTAATTACGATGCTGATGGAATAAGAGGCGAGGATTACGCACCCATGGGGCTGGGATGGCAGGCCACCGGCATAAACGTAGCGGTGGCGCCTATCGAATGGTTCGAGATAGACCTGTCCTACTTTAACGGCTATGCCGGCGGGAACCCCAATGCGGAGACAGACCTCGAGAAATCGTATCTGGTCAACCTCAGGTTCCTTCCAGAAAACGGAATGGTAAGCGTGGGATACCTCTCCGAAGGATGGCAGGAAGACACCGCCGACTGGGGGGGCGGCAAGACCCAGCAGCAGAACGCTTCCGGATGGGTGGCGTCCGGCTCCTACGAGCAGGACAAGTTCGAAGGAAACTTCGACTTCGCCATGATGACCGCGGAAGACTACCAGTTGAACGAGGACGGAGACCCCGACGATCTTACCTGGATGGGATACCAGGTAACCCTCGGGTACTGGTTCACCAAAGAGCTGGAAGCCGTGGCCAGATATGAATGGATAGACCCCAACACCATCAACGACAAAGACGCGGCCGCGGGCGAAGTAACCGAGAACGACCAGCTTACCTGGATCACCGCAGGTCTTAACTACCGCGTAAACGAGACCGCAGAAATCGCGGTAAACTACATCATGAGGGACGAGCAAGGATCGGACATAGACGTGGACGCCGGCAACGTGGGAGGAAAGTATCAGAAGCTCGACAACGACATCCTGCTTATCCAGGCCCAGGTCTGGCAGTAAACGGACGGAAAACACCAACTGCAGTCCCCGGGGCCCAAAAAGCTCCGGGGATTTTTTTATGCGGGATGGCCCCTGTAAAAGCTTATACTCATGAGCCGGAGGAGCGGCTTCAAAGGCAGGATATGAAAGTTACTTATTGAAGTAGCCGAGAGCTTCGAGCTTTTTCTTCTCGGACTCGTCTATTTTGGGGGAGGCGGTGTCGCTTATCCCGAGCTTTCTTTTAAGGTTCTGCGACCGGTTCAGGTGATGCTGGAGCTGGCGGGAGAACTTCTTTACCTTTTCGGGATGCTCTTCTGCCAGATTGTTCTCGTCTGCCGGGTCCTCTTTTCGGTCAAACAGCATGTCCTTGTTCTCGAGCATGTCTCTTATGTAGCGCCATTCATTGGTGGACACGGAAGCGTGCTCGATCTTGGCGTATCCCATGCCCGCGGTTCCCTGTCCTTCGAACTCGATGTGGGCGAAGCTTGTCTCCGGCGCTGTCGCGGCCTCTTTTTTCCAAAGCGGCGCAAGGGATCTTCCTTCTAGGTGGCCGGGCGGCTCGATCCCTGCGATGTCGAGCACCGTGGGGAGGATGTCCAGGTTCCGGGTCATTGTGTTTACCTCTTTTCCCTCGGGAAGCCTTCCGGGAAAGTAAAGTATCAGGGGCACGTGTACGACCTCCTGGAAGACGGTCTTGCCGTGGGTGAGTCCCCCGTGTTCCTTGAACTCCTCGCCGTGGTCGGAAGAGATGACAACCAGGGTGTTGTCCAGTAAGTCCCGTTCCCGGAGCGCGGCAAGGAGCTTTTTAAGCTGGTCGTCAAAGTAGCGGATTTCCCCGTCATAGAGCGCGACCATGTGGTCGAGGACTTCCCGGTCGGTGTAGGTTTCCTGGTAAATCTTTTCATACTCGGGCGTGATCTTTACGCGGTCTTTGCCGTAGATATAACGCCAGACCAGGGTGAAGTCGGGCAGGGTCCGGTCGAAGCCGGGATCGAACCTGATGTCATAGGGAGCGGGCGGAAGATAAGGACAGTGGGTGGACATGTAATGGAGATATAGAAAGTACGGTTTGTCGCCCTCCCTTTCTTTCATCCATTCCAGCGCCGCCCGGTTCACTTTGTCCGCCCGGTAGAGCCTTTTTCGCTGGACCTCGATCTTGGTGTCCGGGTAGAGGGACTTATAAAATTGAAACCCCTGGTCAAACCCGTACTTCTTTTCCAGGTAGGCATTAGTATGGATGCATCCGGTCTGGTAGCCGTTACTGCCCAGGATTTCCGCCATGGTCAGAACGTCGCCGGAGAGCTTCTCCCCGTTGGACAACATGCCTATAGTGTCCGGGTACAGGCTGGTAAAAGTGCTCGCCATGGAAGGGGCCGTGTTGGACGAGTGGGAAAGCATGCCCTTGAATACCACTCCTTGGCGGGCCAGCGAGTCCAGGTAGGGGCTGGTCTTTCGTTCATAGCCGAACCCGGAAAGGTGGTCTGCCCGGAGGGTGTCCACGGTGATGAAGATGATGTTAGGAGGCTTCTCCTTGGAACATCTTTTACAGCCCGGCAGGAGGAAAACAACAGTAAGCAGAAAAGAAAAGACGAGTATCGAAGCGGTGCGCGAAAAGATGTTTTTATAAGAGCTCCTCATGAACGAAACAGCCCCTCCTCCCTTTATAGTCTGAATTATAGCAAGCGGGGAGGGGCTGTCAACGGCAAAGTTCTGGCTTAATGCGGCTCAGCGGATAGCATTTCCGCGCTTTAAAAGAAGCTCTTATTATCACGCCTTGGCGCAAAACCGCAAAGGTTGGTATGCCGAGGCTCTACGTTTTGCCTTAATGCCTGTGCGCCATCTTTGCGGCTTCGCGCCTTTGCGTGAATACTCTCAGCAATCTTTTCTATTGCACCGTGAACCTGGACTCGAGCTCCCCGAGCTTTTTTACGATCCCGCCGTACTCGAGCTCATCCATGCCCAGCATGGCGCTGCCGGAGAATCCCTGCTCCCGGATGTATACCGCCTTTGACTGCGCCTTCTCGCGGACGCCGGCCCAGAAGGGATGGTCGAACACGTCCGCCGGGCCGGTCAGCTTCCCGTCCCGGATGGAAAAGGCGGCGCCGGTAACAATGGGCGGTCCGTCAAAGTAGGATATGTCAGTGTAAAGCGGGCACGGCGTAAGCGGTCCCACGTGGGAGCCGCGCATGAAGCCGGCCACGTAATGGCAGCGCTCGAAAGGCGCCAGGACCTCGCCGGTGGCCGGGAACTCGCCCTGGGTGCGGACCAGCATGACCGGGTCGTCCTTGCCCGTGTACTTGCCCGCGATGTTGTGAAGCCGGGTGGTGGACACTGCCGCGGCCTGCTTGCCCGTCTCCCGGGACCAGATGCTTTCCACCACGAAACGCTGGTTGTCGCGCAAGAGCGCGGCTATGTCATACAGGTCCTCGGGGGCATTCAGGTCCGCGATCTTGTCTCCCGAAGGCGCCTCCTCCGCGGCCTCCTCGCACGTGCGGTCGCGGGAGTGGTACTTGCCGCACTTCGAGCACTGGGTGTACTCCACGTCCATGATGCGGAAGGTGAAGCCCTTGAACATCTTGGGACTGAGAAGCAGCCCCGGCGTCACCATGGGGTCGGCGAAAGCCAGGTAAAGGGGAAGGTTATAGGCGCCCGGGTCGGTCTTGTCCGCGGCAAAGAAGATGAAAGGCTCGTTGGGCCGCTCTTCGATCTCGAGCTCGGCCACTGCCGGCCCCATGCCTCTTACGTTGCCGGAAAAGGCGTCCTTTAAAAGGTCCTGGCCCGCGCCGTAGAGCCCCTCTTTCTTGGCCACCTTTTCCGTGGCCTCCATAAAGGTGTCGAACGCGAACTTGTGTACCTTCTCGTCGTCCGCTCCCCGGTCATGGGTGGCCAGAATTGCGATATCGTCGCCGGTGTAGCTTACAAACCCGTCAATGATTAGCTTTCCCTTTTGCGACTCGACCGCATTTTTCACGGCGTCCAGCAGGGGCTGGCTCGGATGAATATGGCCGCCGATACTGCCGATGTCCGCCTTGATTACCGAGATAGTGGTTTCCATCTTTCCCTCCTTTCTCTCCGCCAAGCGCGGAGTGTTGGATGTGAATACCCAGACTTTAAAAAAGCCGGAATTCCTTTATGGCTGAAACCTAAGTACGGGATGGCCGTTTGACAACCCCTTGAGCGGGACAAGGCTTTAAAACAAGTGAAGATTTCGAAGGTTTTATGGAGAGATCTACTTAAGACACGCGGTTAAGCCGCTTATAGATGGACTTGTTATGTTTATAGATGTTGAGGAACTCGCGGAAGAGCCGGTCATATATCTTGCGGTTTTGCTGGTCAGGTACAAAGGTTTTCTCGAACTCGACGAGGCCGGGCACGTCGTGAAATCCGATGAAGCCGAGGCCTGTTGCTGCTATGAAGGCGGCGCCGCGGGCGTTGGCCTGCATGGGGTGTGTTACTTTTCGTACGGTGCGGTCCATGACATCGGCGTGGATACGGCACCACAGGTCAGAGACCGCTCCGCCGCCCACCATGTTCAACGGGTCCATCCTTCTGCCCGTGAACCTCTCGACGTACTTCAGCGCCCACCTGCCGTTCAGGGCCACCCCCTCCAGCACCGACCGGACCATATCTTCGCTCCGGGTCGAAACCGACAGGTTGTGAAAACCGGCCCGCACCGTGGTGTCGTCCACCGGAGTCCGCTCGCCGTTCAGCCACGGTGTAAAGACGACCAGGTTGCTGCCGGGCGGTGCTGACGCCGCGACCTGGTCGAGCTTCCGGTAGGCGTCTTCCGGAGCTTTGCCCGGCCTGAGCGCGTTGTCCGGAAACAGCACCGTATCCAGCAGGAACGACAAGGCTCCACCGGCTATGTCCTGCTCGTTCGCGCAGTAGTACTTGCGGGGAATGGAGGTCGGAAGCGACGCTATGGAGTGGAACATGTCGGTTTTCTTGAAAGGCACTATACACTGGATCCACGACGAGGTCCCGATATAAATGTGTCCCTCGAAGTCTTGGACTGCGCCGGAGCCGATGCACGCGGACTGGTGGTCCGGCGAGCCTATCACGACCTTTACGCCGGGGGAAAGGCCCATTTCTTTTGCGACCTCCGGCAACAGCTCGCCCAGCACTTCGGTGGACGGCCTCATCTCCGGCAGCTTGGCAAGGTCCACTCCCATGCGGTCTGCCAGTCTCGGGTCATAGCGCATGTTGTCCGGGTCGCGGATGTCGGTGGTCCAGAACAGGGTCATGGAGTCAAAGCTTGCCGCAATCTTGCCGGTAAGCCGGAAGTTCAGGTAGTCCTTGCTGGAGAGGAACGTCTCGGCCTTGTTATATACATGGGGCCGCTCGTGTTTCCAGAAGAGAACGTGGGCGATGTCGTCCTTGCCGGAGAGCTGGGGCCCTCCCCCGGTCTTTCGTATCCATTCGAGCACCTTGAAGAGCCCGTATCCTTCCACGGAGGGAAAGCCTTTGACCAGTCGCTTTATATGAGGCGCGCCGCGGGAGTCCATCCAGGTAAGGGAGTTGTCAAGATGATTGCCGTTTTCGTCCACCGCCACCGTTGATGAAAAAGTTGACGAACAACATACCGCCGCTATGTCGGGGGCCGGCACCAGTCTCTTTTCCACCAGCTTGCGGCAGGTGTTGAGAAGTGCCCTCCACCAGTCCTCCGGGTCCTGCTCAGCGCCGCCCGGAGGAATAAAAACGGTTTCGATCTTTTCATACTCGAAGTCGAGAAGCCGGCCGCGAACGCTCATGAGTGCGGTCTTGACTCCCGAGGTCCCGTGGTCCACCGCCAGTACGTACTTGTCCTCCGTCATAAAAACGCTGTCCTTTTAATGTCAACGGCGCCGCTTCCCGAGAATGAAGAGCGAGCGGCGAAAGTCGCAACTTAACGCCGCCCGCTTCAAAATCGTTTCCGGGCAGGTGGCTTCTCACTCTAGCTTTTTCATGTACTTGTAGAACTCTCCGTCGGTGGTGAGGACCAGCCACGAACTCTTGTCCATGGTTTTTTCATAGGTATCCATGGTTTTCCAGAACGCGTAAAACTCCGGCGAGCGGTTGTAGGCTTCGGCGTAAATTTTGGTTGCTTTGGCGTCGGCCTTGCCGCGTATCTTCTGGGAGTCCCGGACGGCCTCTGAATCTATCCTGTTCAGCTCTTTTTCCATTCCTCCGAGAATCCTCTCCGACTCGGAGTGGCCCTCGGAGCGGTACTTTTCGGCTATCCTTTTTCTCTCGGAGATCATCCTCTCATACACCTTTTCCCGCACGCTGGAAATATAGTTGAGCCTTTTAATCCGGAGGTCCACGAGCTCGATCCCGTACTCCTTGGCCTGCTCCCTGGCATTTTTCAGAATACCCTTCATTATTTCCAACCGGCCATGCTCGATAGGAGGAGCATCCACCACTATCTCTTCCAGCTTGGTCATGTCTTCGGGAATCTCAAACTTGCGGTTCGTGCTTCGCACCACTTCGATAAGCTCATAGTTGGCGATGGCGATACGTGTCTCGCCGTCCAGGATGTCGTCCAGCCGGCTTTGAGCACCCGCTTCGTTGCGGACCCGTTTGAAGAACTGAAGAGGATCGGCGATCCTCCATCTTGCATAGGTGTCTATCCAGATGTACTTCTTGTCCATGGTAGGCACCTGGTTTCTCTCTCCGTCCCATTCCAGCCACCTTTTATCAAAATGGTTGGCCTTCTGGATAAAAGGGACCTTCCATTTCAGGCCCGGCTCGGTGATGGCGTCCCCGATCGGTTTCCCGAACTGGGTCACGATCACCTGCTCGTGCATGGGCACGATGTAAAGCCCGCTCAACAGGGTGGACAGGCCCCCGATGAGTACCAGCGCTATGATGACTATGGCCGCCTTGACCGAGGTCTTCATTTTTGCACCCCCTTGCCCTCCAGGTTAAGGAGCTTAAGCACACCGCTGTCCTTGTCGTCCACTATGATCTTCCGGCCGGCCTTGGGGATGATGTCCGCCATGGTCTCCAGGTAGTACCTGCGCTTGGTCACCTGCGGAGCAAGCCGGTACTCATTATAAATACTGGTGAACTTCTCAGCGTTTCCCTCGGCCTCGTTTACCCGCTTGATGGCGTATCCCTCCGCCTTCTTGATCATGCGGTCAGCGGCGCCTTTGGCCCGGGGGACCCGCTTGTTGTATTCGCCCTTGGCTTCGTTTACTAGCTTGTCCCTTTGCTGCTCAGCCTCGTTGACCTCGTTCCAGGAGGGTTGCACCGGCTCGGGCGCATTCACGTTCTGTAAAAGCACCACGTGGACGGCAAGACCGGTTTCGTACTCCTCCGCCAGCTCCTGGAGCTTCTCCTTGGCCTCCTTGTTGATCTCCGCCTTGCCCCAGGTGATGACCTCGTCCACGCTCCGGTCCCCCACGATCTGCCGCATGACAGCCTCCGACATGTCCCGGAAGGTGTCCTCGACCGAGCGGACGTTAAAAAGGTACTTAAGCGGGTCCGTGATCCGGTACTGAACGATCCATTCCACCTTGGCCGAGTTCAAGTCTCCGGTCAGCATTCGAGACTCATTTTCATACCCTTTGTGGCGGCGCTGACTGCGCACGTCCGACTTGGCCGTACGGAACCCGAACTCCTGCTTGAGCTGCCTCTCCACCGGCAGGATGTAGGCGTTCTCTATGCCCCAGGGCAGCTTGAAATGAAGACCCGGCCCAGCCGTGCGGTCATACTTTCCAAAACGAAGCACAATCCCCTGCTCCTCCGGCTGAATCGTGTACACTATCTGCCTGGCCGAGACCAGCACAAATATAATAATGACGGCGATCACCGCCATGATAATCTTTTTGGGTTCCAAAAGCTTCTTTAAGTCCTCCTTGGTGAAGTCTCCACTCGACATGGTTCTCTCCTTTCTTGGCTTGTTTACATTTATCGTATCAGAAGCGACAAAAACACTTGACAGGACGTCAGCGGTTTACCTGCATGAACTCGTCTGCCCCCGCGAGGTCGGACGGGCCCTTCTTCATCTTTTCGGAAAGCTCGGAATAGGTATGGAGCGCATAGGACACCCCCAGAAGCCGGGCCAGCTCGGCAAGTCGTATCTTTTCCGTGGCATATCCTCGTTTCTCCATGATCCGCTCATGAACGTACTCCTCCGGCATCAAGCTCATGAGCTCCTCCTCGCAATCTACCTTCTCCTCGAGCGCAACCTCGCTTACTGCCTCCGCCAGCGGCTTTCGAAAAAGCACCTCCTCCATGGTTTCCAGGGGCACGGCAGCAGGACAAAGGTCCACCATCAAACCGGGCTTGCCGTCGGTAAGCCTCCGGTAAGACCTGGACTTGGACCCGTAAAGCTCGGGAAACGAGTCATACTCCGCCTTGACCTCCCCCTTCTCGTACACCGTGTAAAGAAGAGAGCGGCTGTCGTTCAGCAGAGCGCTCCACACGTAAGTCTTCAGGGTCCGCGAAAGAAGTGTCCCGATCCGGTTTAACACTTCCATGTCCATGGTCTCCGCCGGCTCCGGGAACACGGAAATCCAAGGACCGTGGCAAGGAGAGACCCATGCAGGTGTAAAGCGCGCAAACCTGATAGCTGCGCCGACCTCCTCCTGGCTCCGGTCCCGGATATGATACCCCACCAGAAACTCCGTCATCTGTTTTCTCCTACCTCGTCCCGGCAAAAAGTGCGGCCTTTACGTACTCGCGGTTTAATCGGGCGATGTTCACGATGGAAATCTCCTTGGGGCACACCGCCTCGCACTCCCGGAAGTTGGTGCAGTTGCCGAACCCCTGCTCGTCCATCTTTCTTACCATGGCAATGGCGCGCTCCGCAGCCTCCGGCCGGCCCTGCGGAAGCAACGACAGGTGCGAGACCTTGGCCCCCACGAACAGCATGGCCGAGGCGTTTGGGCAGGACGCAACACAAGCGCCGCAGCCCACGCAATTGGCCGCGGCAAACGCAAGCTCCGCCTCCTCGGTGGAAACCGGCACAGTGTTCGCGTCCGGCACTCCGCCCGTGCCCACTGATACGTATCCTCCGGCCTGGATGATCACGTCGAACGCGCTCCTGTCAACCACCAGGTCCTTTACCGGAGTAAGGGGCCGGGCGCGGAAAGGCTCGATGACCACTGTCTCTCCGTCCCGGAAGTGCCGCATGTGAAGCTGGCACAGGGTGGTCCCCTCGAGCGGTCCGTGGGCGCGGCCGTTCACTACTGCCCCGCACATACCGCAGATGCCTTCGCGGCAATCGTGGTCAAAAGCCACCGGCTCCTTGTTCTCGAGCGTGAGCCTTTCGTTCAGGATGTCCAGCATCTCGAGAAAGGACATGTCAGTGGAAATGTCCTCCAGCCGGTGCGTCTCGAACCTTCCCTTGTCCCCCGGACCGGACTGGCGCCAGATTTTCAGGGTAAGGCTGATGGTCTTCACTTGTAACTCCTCTGCGTAAGCTCGACGGTCTCGAACTCGAGCTCCTCCTTGTGAAGCTCGGGAGCGTTCTCTTCTCCTTGATACTCCCATGCCGCCACGTAGGCATAGTTTTTATCATCGCGTTTTGCTTCGCCGTCCTCGGTTTCATAGGCCACGTTAAAGTGGCATCCGCACGACTCCCTCCGGTCCAGGGCGTCCGTGAGCATGAGGTCCGCGAACTCGATAAAGTCAGCCACCCGACCGGCCTTTTCCAGGGACTGGTTGAAATCCTCGGCCTTTCCCGCCACCTTGACGTTCTTCCAGAACTCTTCCTTGAGCTCCGCCACTTTCCGCCGGGCCTCTTTCATGCTTTCGTCTTGGCGGGCCATGCCGCAGTACTCCCACATAGCGTGTCCGAGCTCCTTGTGAAAGTCGTCCGGCGTTCTTCTCCCGTCCGCGGCCAGAAGTCTTTTCGTTCGTTCGTGAGACCACGTCCTTGCTTCGCGGAAGGCCGGCTCGTCAGTGGTTACGTCCTCGATCTTCTCGCCCGCAAGGTAGCCGCCCATGGTGTAAGGCAGGATGAAGTATCCGTCCGCCAGCCCCTGCATGAGCGCGCTCGCGCCCAGCCGGTTGGCCCCGTGGTCGGAGAAGTTGGCTTCGCCGATCACGAACAGGCCGGGCACGGTGCTCATGAGGTTATAGTCCACCCACAGCCCTCCCATGGTGTAGTGGGGCGCGGGAAAGATCATCATGGGGACCTCGTAAGGGCTCTCTCCGGTTATCTTCTCGTACATCTGAAAGAGGTTCCCGTACTTTCTTTCGATGGCCTCTTTGCCGTCGCGGGAGACGGCGTCGCGGAGGTCCAAGTAGACTGCCCTGCCGGTTTCTCCCACTCCTTTGCCGGAGTCGCACTGCTCCTTGGCGGCACGGGAGGCCACGTCGCGGGGGACCAGGTTTCCGAAGCTCGGGTACTTTCTTTCCAGGTAGTAGTCCCTGTCTTCAGGAGGAATGTCTTTGGGAGAGCGGGTGTCGCCCGCTTTCTGGGGGACCCACACCCTGCCGTCGTTGCGCATGCTCTCGCTCATCAGGGTCAGCTTGGACTGGTAGTCGCCGTGCACCGGTATACAGGTGGGATGTATCTGGCTGAAGCACGGATTGGCGAAAAACGCGCCCTTCTGGTAAGCCCGCCAGATGGCGGAGACATTGGACGACATGGCGTTGGTGGACAAAAAGTATACGTTCGAGTACCCGCCGGTGGCGAGTACCACTGCGTGGGCGTCGTGGGACTCTATCTCGCCGTTTACCAGGTTGCGCGTAACGATGCCGCGTGCCTTGCCGTTTATAACAACCAGGTCAAGCATCTCCCGCCTGGTAAAAAGCTTTACCTTGCCTGCCGCGACCTGACGGGACAGAGCGCCATAGGCTCCCACCAGTAACTGCTGGCCGGTCTGTCCCTTGGCGTAAAAGGACCGGGAAACCTGGGCGCCGCCGAACGAGCGGGTGGTCAGAAGCCCGCCGTACTCGCGGGCGAAAGGCACTCCCTGGGCCACGCACTGGTCTATGATGTTGTTGGAAAGCTGGGCCAGCCGGAACACGTTGGCCTCCCGGGAGCGGAAGTCGCCTCCCTTGACGGTGTCGTAAAAAAGCCGGCGGATGCTGTCTCCGTCGTTGGCGTAGTTCTTGGCCGCGTTTATTCCTCCCTGGGCGGCTATGGAATGGGCGCGACGGGGGCTGTCCTGGATGCAGAACACCTTGACGTTGTAGCCGAGCTCGGCCAAGGACGCGGCCGCGGAAGCCCCTCCCAGGCCGGTGCCCACCACGATGATGTCGAACTTCCTTTTATTGGCAGGGTTTATAAGCTTCAACTCGTACTGGTGCCGGTCCCACTTCTGGGCGATCTCTCCGGCCGGCACCTTGTCGTCAAGCTTCATTTTATCCTCCCAGCCCGTCGAAGTAGACATAGAACGGTATCGAGCCGAAGCCGAGCGCCACCGCCAGCGCGAACAGCACGCTCAGGGCCTGGATGGCCGGCATGTAATTCGGATGGTTTGCGCCCACGGTCTGAAAGGCGCTCCAGAAGCCGTGCCGGACGTGCAGGGCCACCACTATCATGGAAGCCACGTAGAAAATGATATAAGCGGGACTGCTGAAGACGTTTACGACCACGTCTGCGATCTCGGTCTGTTCCCGGTCAATAAAGTGGAAGTTCATGAGGTGGACGGTTATAAAGCCGATAAGATATGCTCCTGTCCAGGGCATGAGCCGCGAGCTCCAGGTACGGCCGCCTGCGCTTTTGTTGACCTTGTAGCGGGAGCCGCGGGCGCTCAAATTCTGGTAGACCAGCACCGCCGCGGTGATAACGTGGACCGCGGCGAAAAAAAGAAGCAGAAGCTCGGCCGCGGTTATAACCAGACCCAGCGAGTGCAAACCTTCGGCATAGGCGGAAAAGCTCTCGGCGCCCGCGTACATGGTGAGGTTCCCGAGAAGATGGACGGCCACGAACAAGCAGAATAGAAGGCCGGTCAGGGCCATCAATTGTTTCTTTCCGATGGAGGAAAAAATAAATCGGCCGAGCCACTCCATTAAATCCTCCGCACTGGCAAGCTGTTCCACATCCGGATCAAGGAAATAAGTTACCAGCCCTTTTAAGTCTCGTCAAATGAGAGGATTTCGTCATTGTCCTTTCACGATCTTGAGGCAGGTCATCTGGCAAAGCACGGTTATGTCCTCGGCGGGAAGGTACTCCACGACCGAGGAATCGAAGAAGACCTTGATGTCGGCTTCAAACTCCTCATCTTCTTCATAGAGCACGAACAGGTACTCGACCCTCGGGAGGGCCTTTACGCGGAAAGCCTTGTCTCCGTGGCCCTCCTCTTCTTCTGCTCCCAGCTTCCGGGCCGCTTCCATGAGCTCGGCAAACCTTCCCTTGAACACGGACAGGAGGATGCCGGAGGTCCTTTTCAAAAACACCTGGTAATAGGAGGCCCCGTCCGGGACCTGCTTATAGGTGATAAGCCGGTCCGAGCGCGGCGCTCCGGTGGCGGTGGCCAGGTAATGGAGTATGATGATCTTCTCCTGCATTTGGGGTTCCGGTCCCTGGTCCGCGGGAAGGACTTCCAGGGTCTTCTTTTCTATCCGGAAGAGCCGGTTTATGAACGGCGCCTCTGCTCCACTCCCGGAAGGCTCCAGGCCGGCTTTTTGGCACTGCCGGTGGAAGTCCAGGCCGGCTAGCTTTTGCCGGGCCATTTCCAGCGATGTCTCCAGGTTGGTCTGACGGGGAAGGGAATAATCGGATTTCTCGTTCATGATCGTCTCCCTCGGTTCTTCTTCCCATGATTATACGTTGGTTGGAAGCGGTGTGAAACCCCGAGTATAGTGGAGTTCCCCCAAAATTTCTCGTTTAACTTTCTCGTCCTCTTTGAAAACGCATAGATGCGTCGGGGCCAAAGTGAAAATGGAAAAACGCACAAGCTTCCGGGACGTGCATGAGTTGCGGACTGTGGTGTAGGCCATGACTCCCTTTCGCAAGCCGGCCCGCACACCCCCATCTGCGCTGTGCGAGCGACTTTAGTCGCGATTACACACCCCCCCGCAAGCCGGCCCGCACAACTCCCGGACGATGGCCCACACAACTTGTTGTGTGGGTGATTGAAGATCATGGGAGAACCCGCTTCGGGTGGTAAAGTACACGAAGAAGGCCGGATGGTTTGATGGCGGAGGGACGCGGCAAACATCTTTTACGGGGGGCGCAAGAATCTGTGGGTGGAATATAAGCTGTTGCCTCCCTGCATCCTTGGATTTTGTCAGGCATTACTCCGGTGGCCCATAGCAGTAAAGGTTCTACGTATTTTAGTGGGGGTGGGCAGAAAAAGATGCGTTTATCGCTTTCAGGGCTTCCAGCGGGAATAGGGAAAAGTGGCCCGGCCTCTCCCCGCCGGCAGCCGAGAATGCGGAAAACGCAAAACAGCCTTTATAATCATAAGTAACAATGTCAATACTAATGGGCCACCGGAGCCATGCCTCCAAAATCCCTGGGGGGCCGGGGGTTTGGTCCCCCGACTTGTTGAAAGCTCATGTTGTCAAGATATTTGGTTACTGAGAAGTCTACTTCATCCACAGATTTTCATCAGGAGCCTCTTTTACAATGTACCTGCAGACCCACTTCGTGAGTCTGCCCACACAACAAGTTGTGTGGGCTATC
>JAWOBU010000074.1:0-3518 GCA_046484135.1 bacterium | reverse complement strand
GCTTTCCGTCAGGGAGCTTGCTCCCGTTATGATAGACCCCGGCACTGCTGGAGATATACTTGCAACCAACCTGCAAGCCTGGCAGACCTGTAGCCCGTCAAGCGAGCTTGCCGGGAGAGAAAGCGAAAGCAGGCTTTCCTGTCTGAGTGCGGAACGCACAGGCAGGCGCAGTCCAAGAAGAATGTCAGGCGGCAATTCTTCACCTGAATCCTTTTTCCCCCAATCGGCTAAGGGTTGTCTTTTGCAGGTTTTGATATGAGCCGGTTTTTCCGGTTTACACTTCTCCTTTGGGGATTTCCTTTTCCAGGTGTTTTTGTACTTGTTCGTTTTCCTGTCCGAAGTAGAGGGTGCGATGAGGGAATGGTATTTCGATGCCTTGTTGGTCGAAGGCTTTTTTGAGTCTTTTGTTGAACTCTCTTTTTACCGCCCATTGCTGGAGGGGGGTGGTGGTGAACCTTGCTTTTATGATGACTGCGGAGTCGTCGAACTTGTCGAGTCCGAGTATTTCCAGCGGCTCGGTAATAATATTTTTGAATTGGGGGTCTTCAATCATTTCCTGTCCTACGGCGCGGATGACCTCGGTGACGCGCTCCACGTCTTCTTTATAGGCCACTCCGATGTCGAGCACGATTCGGGAGAACTCATAGGTCATGTTGACGACGCTGCTTACTTCACCGTTGGGTATAATGATGCGGTTTCCTGAGAGGTCCCGCATGACCAGGGTGCGTAGTCCGACCGACTCGACCAGTCCGGTTCTGCCGCCTGCTTCCACTACGTCGTTCTCGCGGACCTGATCTTCCAGTAGCATGAAGAAGCCCCCGATCACGTCCTTTACCAGACTCTGGGCTCCGAAGCCGATTGCGAGCCCGCCGATGCCGAGTGATGCCAGCACCGGCTTCATGTCTAGTCCGAACTCGGAGAGGAGCATCATGGCTCCGCTCAGTATAATGAGTACGCTGCCCAGTGCGGAGAGCACCCTCCGTAGTGTCCGGGCCCGTTTTTCCTTTTCCGATCCTTCCTCCTCCTTTCTGAGGTAGAACTTCAGGAAGCTCCGGAGCGCCAGCCGGAGCAGGAAGAAGAGGATGACGGTGATGATGAGAATGGCCACGATCCTGGGACCGTGTGCCATGCCCCAGTTATAGAGCTGGTCGGTGTAGGACAGGGTTTCTTCCTTCATGGCTTTCCTCCCGCGTTTCGAGGTTTATTGATCCATGTTACATTCGCCGGAATAAGATTATGCCTCCCGCAAGGGCGCAGGGTCTCAGAGAGTAGAAAGCATAAGAGAAAGCGGTTTTTCGATTTCATGTAACTCTTTTCAGAAGTCCACTGCAATCATGGCGTAGTACTTGAGGTCATAGTGATCGTATCCTTCGTCCACCTCGGAGTAGTACTGGTGAGTGAAGCCTGCGCCCATGCTGAGGGGGGTGTCTCCTTTTATGGCTGCGGTCCAGCTTCCGCTGGTTTCGAGTCGGTACTCCCAGAGGTTTCCGAGGTCGGGGTAGGCGGTCTGTTCCAGCTTCAGCTCCTGTCCGTCGGTAATCCGCCACCACAGGTTCCAGCCGAGCAGTGCTTCCCATTTCAAGTCCTCGTCCTCGGACTCGTACTCCTTGGAGAGACCCGCGCCGCCCCGCAGCATCCACAACAGGTCCTCCCGATCAACCACCCGGTGGCCGGCGCCGCCGTGCAGGGAGACGCGGTGCTTCCAGAAGTTGAACTCGTTGTAATCGTAGCGGCCCTTTACGAACATGGACCAGGGCGAGTCCGGGAACAGCCAGTCGTTCGTCATCACCGCGGTGAAGTTGTTGACCGCGTCCTCCTCTTCGATGGTGCCGTAGTAGTAGGCGGCCTCGGCGCTGTTTCGGACCTTCGGGGTTTTATACAACGAGTTGAAAGCCGCCCGGGCGGTAAAGCTCTCGGAATTTCCTTTGGAGGCGTTCAGGCCCGCTTCGAGCCTTGCTTTCATGTTCGAGGGGGGAGCATCTTCTTGTGGTTGGCAAACCGCTTTTTTGGTGAAAAGGGTGGTTGCCAATATCAAGATGGTAAGGGCGGGCTTCAGAGATTGGGTCTTTCGGAGTTTTTGCAATGTCCTTCCTCCTTTCGGTTTCGGCGGATTATCTTTCCCAGATTTCGGTGTAGTCCTTGCCGAGGTATGCCCTCTTTACCTCGCCGTCCTCGATGAGCTCGGAGGACGAGCCTTGCAGGACCACGCGTCCCACCTCGAGCACGTAGGCCCGGTCGGCGATGGCGAGCGCTGACCGGGCGTTCTGTTCCACGAGCAGTATGGTGGTGCCGTCCTCTCGCAGTTCCTTCACTATCTTGAATATCTCGGAGACCAGTCGTGGAGCCAGTCCCATGGAAGGCTCGTCCAGCAGCATGATGACGGGCCTGCCCATGAGGGCGCGGGCGATGGCCAGCATTTGTTGCTCGCCTCCGGAGAGGGTCCCGGCCGGCTGGTTCCTTCTTTCCGCGAGCAGGGGAAACCGGGCCAGCATGTTTTCTATGTCGCGGGCTATGTCGCGACGGTGGTCGGTCTTGTAGCGCAGGTAGGAGCCCAGAACCAGGTTGTCGTAGACCGTGTGCCGCGAAAATATCTGCCTTCCTTCCGGCACCTGGCTTACGCCCATGCGCACGATCTTCTCGGGCGGCTTGCCCGCGATCTCCCGGTCCAGAAAGCGGATGCTTCCCTGGCGGGGCGGCAGGAGCCCGCAGATGGTATTAAGGAGGGTGGTCTTGCCCGCGCCGTTGGCGCCGATCAGGGCCACGATCTCGCCTTCCTGCACGTGCAGGGAAACGCCGTGCAAAGCGATGATCCGTCCGTAAGCAGTGGATAAGTTCTTGAGCTTTAGCATCTCGATCTCCAGCCGTCTCACCGGAGCGGCAAGGATTCATTGTAACCTTTCTTTCGATGGGGACCAAGCTGGAGGGCAGGTTGTCTTTTATTCAAGGTATCCCAGGTCCCGCAGAGCTTTTTTCTCTGCCGGGTCCCATTCCCTCGACTTCTCCTGGAAGTCTCCTGTCAGCGTTTCCTTGAGCTCATGGCAGGAACTCTCCCACCTTTGGTACTTATCGTACAAGGAGGCCGTCTTCTCCGGCCTGGAGGTAAGAAGGCTCTTTTTCTCTTTGGGGTCGGCCTCTAGGTTGAAGTAATGTATCGGCTTTCCCCTTCTTAGCATGAGCTTACGGCCGCTCTCTATCACCGCCTGCTCTTCCGCCCCGTAGAGGGTAAACTGGCTGAAGTAAGTCGTCGTGCCTTTCCCGTGATTTCCCCTGAGCCGACGCAGAAGGCTGGTCCCCTGCATGGCTCCCTTGTATTTTACGTCCAGATAATCGAGCACGGTGGGGGCTATGTCAACCAGGCCGGCTTCGGCTTCCACTGTTTTGCCGGCGTGTCGGTTACCGGGAAGCTTTATGATAAGCGGAACCCGGATAAGCTCTTCGTACTGGGTGTGCCCGTGTTCAAACCCCTGATGGTCCCAGAACTCCTCTCCGTGGTCGGAGAATAAAAGGATGTGAGACTC
>JAWOBU010000275.1:0-3754 GCA_046484135.1 bacterium | reverse complement strand
GAGCGGCCTTCACTCGACCGTCTTCGGACGGCTCCAGAGCGATCAGCGGATCGTTGAGGAGGACGGCGTGATCCGACTGCTCCCGCCCGAGGAATAGTCCCCTTTTACGTACTGGAGTATGCTTACTGCGATGGCGCCGGTGGTTTCCGCCCGGAGGGTGCGGGGTCCGAGGCCCCAGATCTGGAAGCCGGCGTCCACGGCCTGTTTTACCTCGGCCTGCTCGAAGCCGCCTTCCGGACCGGCCAGGAGAACCACCGTGTCCGCGGGCTCCTCGTCCGAGGCCAGTATCTGCCGAAGCTGTCCCGAGCCGCCTCTCTCCCACAGAATGATCTTTCTGCCTGCGTGCTTTTTTTCCAGAAAGTCCTTGAACTCCATAACCTGCTCCACCACCGGCACTCGGACCCTTCCGCTCTGGCTGGCCGCCTGTTCCACTATCTTGTCCCATCTTTTGGCTCTTTCCGACTCGTTGTCTTTTCGGAGCTTGACCACGGTGCGGGAGGTGAAAAGCGGCACGAACCTGTTGCAGCCGAGCTCGGTGCACAAGGTAAGCGCGCGCTCGAAGGAGTTCCCCTTTATGAGGGCCTGGGCCAGGATAACTTTTATGCCGGACTCGACCCGGGGCGAGGTGGCCCGGGTGATTTTTCCGCGGGCGTGGCTCGGCTTGCATTCAGTGAGCTCGCACTCGTACTCCTGGCCGCTGTTGTCGAACACGGTTATGGTGGTTCCTTGCCCCAGCCGGAGCACGTTCCTGATATGGTGGGTCCGCTCGCGGTCGAAATGCACCTGTGGCTCGTCGGTCTCGATGAATCGGATGCTGGAAGGCGGCACAAACAGCCGGTGCTTCAGCTTCTTTTTGCGGCGGGTTGTACTACTAACGTCACCCATTCCTTCTCCTGTTCGCGTTCTTTTATCTCGAGGCCTGACTCGGCCGCGGCTTCCGAGACCTTTTGTTCCCGGTCGGCGAGGATGCCGGAGAGCACCGCGGAGCCGCGCTCGGAAAGATGTCGTTTTATAAACGGCATTAGCTTTACCAGGGACTCGGCGTAAAGGTTGGCCAGGACAAGATGAAAAGTCTCGGCGAGGTCCTCATCCGGCCGGGAGACTCCCTGCCGCAGCTCAATTTTGTCCTGCACCGCGTTTATTTGCGCGTTCTCGCGGGCCACTTCCAAGGCATGGCCGTCCACGTCCATGGCCAGCACCCGGCCGGCGCCTGCAAGAGCGGCCGCGATTGCGAGGACCCCGCTGCCGGTTCCCAGGTCCAGCACAGTGTGCGCGCCTTTTTGCATGCTGTCGGCCAGGAACTTGATGCTGTGGCGGGTCGTCTCGTGCCTTCCCGTTCCAAAGGCCATGCCGGGGTCCAGCCTTATTACGATCTCCGACTCATCATGAGGCGGGACCTCCTTGAAGGTGGGAACTATCCACACTCCCGGTTCGAGCCAAAGGGGCTCGAGCTTCTCCCGCCAAGACTCCGCCCAATCCTGGTCCCGAACCTCGGTGATGGTTAGAGAGCCCCATTGGCCGGGAAACTCCTCGCTCAACGTCCGGGCCCGGACCTTCAGCTCTTCTACCAGGGCCGGGCCGGCTTCAGGCAACGGCACAAACCCGGTTACCATGTCACAGCCGGGAGAGCCGGGAGACTCGGAAAATATGGCGCCCCCGGCACCCCGTTCGTTCAAGAAGTCAGCGAAAACTTCCAGGCCGGCCAAAGGGCCTTGAAGCCGGACCTCGATCCAGCCTCCCGGACCGCTTCGTTCTTGGCTCGACTCAGACATACTTGCAGGAGAGCCCCTTCCGTATAAAGAAAATCTCGATGCTCTTTACGGTGTTGGCCGCGTCTCCCACCGCGGTGGCGATCTGGCGGGCCGGCTTCTCCCGCACGTCGCCCGCGGCGAACACGCCGGATACCGAAGTGGCCCCGTCCTCTCCAGCCCGGATGTAGCCTTCCTCGTTAAGCTCGACCGCTCCTTCCAGGAACTCGGTGGCGGGAAGGACCCCCACGTAGATAAAAACCCCCGAGACCTCGAGCGACGAGCTCTCGCCGGTGCGGGTGTTCTTGAGCTTCAAAGACCGTACTTCCTGGTCCCCTTCCATCTCCTCCACTACCGTGTCCCACAGTACCTTTATGTTGGACTGCTCCTGGGCGCATTGGGACAGATACTCCTGGGCCCGGAACTGGTCCCGCCGGTGGATGATGTAAACCTCGCTGGCCAGGTTAGCAAGCATGGTGGCCTCCTGCACCGCGCTGTCGCCGCCCCCGATGACCGCCATGGGCTCTCCCCGGAAAAAGTTTCCGTCACAGGTCGCGCAGTAGCTCACGCCCCGTCCCCAGAACTCCATCTCGCCCGGGATGCCGAGCTGGTTGGGCCGGGAGCCGGTGGCGATTATGAGCGCGTCGCAGGTGAGTTCCTCTCCGCGAGAGAGGGAAACTTTCTTTTGCTCGCCGGAGAGGTCCACCCCGGTTACGTCGTCCTGCACTATGTCCGCGCCCAGCCTTTTGGCCTGGTCCCGCATGCGCTCGGCAAGGTCCGGGCCGGAGATGCCCTCCGGGAAACCGGGATAGTTCTCTATCCGGTCGGTGATGAAGACCTGGCCGCCGGGCGCGGCCTTTTCTATCACCCGGGCGTCAATTCCACCCCGGACCGCGTATATGGCCGAGGCCAAACCCGCCGGGCCTCCGCCGATAATCACTAAAGGTACATGAGCCATGGATACCGTCCTTTCTTTAGAATAATCTGCTACTGCCGGTTTATTGGCGCCGAGTCCCCCTGCCTCCGGCTATAACAAAGGGTGCTTGAGAAAGGCAGGGCAAGGATGAAGAAGGGACTTTTTTTGCTTTTTGAAACCGGATAAAGTTTATTGTGCAACCAGGACCCTCTGCATCTTCTGTTTGGTTCGTTCGTTGTCACGATCGCGACTGACAGGGAATGCATTAGATCACGCTCTTACAAAAGCTCCGCCGCCTGCGCGGCAACCTCTTCAGCTTTCAAAAGTTCCATGCACTTGAAATGCCCCTCGGGGCAGCGGGCCGCGCCGTGCTTTCCGCACGGCCGACAGGGGAGTCCCTTGACCTCCGCCACCCGGCTCCAATTTTGCCAGGGACTAAACCCCTGTTCCGGGACGGTAGGACCGAAAACGGCCACTACCGGCACCTTCAGGGCGCTTGCTATGTGGGCGGGAGCGCTGTCGTTGGTGATGAGAAGGTTCATGGCCGCAAGGGTCCTGTTCAAGGCCTCGCGCGAGAGTTTTCCGGTAAGATTTATGACCTCCCCCTTCAAGAACTCTTCCACCTCCGCGGCAACCTCCGTGTCCTGCTCCATCCCCAAAAGATAGAGCTCTGCGGCTTGCTCCTGCATGAGTATACGACCCGCCCGGGCGAATCCCTCCGGATGCCAGCGCTTGGTCCTCCACTCGCTTCCGGGACTGATCGCTACTTTGAGTTTACCATCGTCCGCTCCCAGAACCTCGGGGTCAGGAGGACCAATCTTCGGCAGTATAAGCTCCGGCTCGAAACCCGGAGGAATACCGCCCAAAGGTCCCAACAAGTCCAGGTTGCGGAGCACTTCGTGCTTTCCTTCATCACGGGGCACCTGCTGGTGATAGAGCCACGGAAGGTCCGAGGAAGCAAAGCCAATCCTCCTTTCAATGCCGGCCATTGCGAGGATGATGGCTGTCCGCGCCGACCTGTGAGGGGAGATGACCATGTCGAACTCCATTTCCTTTAGTTGGCGCGCCTTTTGATGTATGCCTCTTATGC
>JAWOBU010000186.1:0-7063 GCA_046484135.1 bacterium | reverse complement strand
TGGAGCTCGAAGAAGGGCAACCGGGAGCAAGCTCCCTGACACAAAGCGGCGCGCCTAATCCCCCGGGACCGCCGGGCTCCAGCCAGGCAAGTAATCCCCCCCCGGGACCGCTAGGCTCCAGCCTGGCGGTCCCGGGGGGGATTACTTGCCAGGCTGGAGCCTAGCGGTCCCGGGGGGGATTACTTGCCTGGCTGGAGCCCGGCGGTCCCGGGGGATTAGGCGCGCCGCTTTGTGTCAGGGAGCTTGCTCCCGGTTGCCCTTCTTCGAGCTCCAACGGAGCGTTGTAGATTAGCCAGGGGTGCTAACCCCTGGGAAAATTGGTCCCGATGAATTTGCGTCCTGAAGGGACGCCGGAGTCCCTGGGATCGCGGGTGTCCCTGTCTGCGTGCGGAACGCACAGGCAAGCGTGTCCGGCACAGTCAGGCGGCTCGCTATTTGTCGAGACCTGCCTGCCTGTGCCGGACACGGCAGACAGGGAGGTCTCTCCCACCCTTTAGCCGGTCTTTTTGCAATAAATTCATAAGCTGAAAATCTCTTCTTCTCTTCCCTTTCGCGCCTCTTCGTGAAATAAAAATCTGTTTTGGACAAGAGTGATGTTGTTTCTTGTGAAACTCTTGCAAAATTTCCGATTTTCTTTGCGGATACTTTATCCTTGCTGTACCTTACAGGTAATAGAACTCAATGCCGACAAGAAAGGAGAAATCAAATGACGAAAGAGGACAAAAAGCTGACCACCGCATGGGGAGCCACGGTATCCGACGACCAGAACAGCATCACCGCGGGGGAACGCGGCCCCATCCTCATGCAGGACGTACACCTTTTACAGAAGCTGGCCCATTTCGACCGGGAGCGCATCCCGGAACGAGTGGTCCACGCCAAGGGCGCGGGCGCGCACGGCTACTTCGAGGTCACCAATGACGTTTCCAGGTACACCAAGGCCAAGTTTCTCTCGGAGAAGGGAAAGAAGACCGAGCTTTTCGCCCGCTTTTCCACGGTGGGGGGCGAAAAGGGTTCTGCGGACGCGGCCCGTGACCCGCGGGGGTTCGCTCTCAAGTTTTACACCGAGGACGGCAACTATGACCTGGTTGGCAACAACACGCCGGTTTTCTTTATCCGGGACACCATCAAGTTTCCCGACTTCATCCACACCCAGAAGCGGCATCCCGCGACCAACCTGCCCGACCCGGACATGTTCTGGGACTTCCTGTCCCTGACCCCGGAGTCCATCCACCAGGTGACCATCCTGTTTTCCGACCGGGGAACCCCTGCCACCTACCGGCACATGAACGGCTACTCGAGCCATGCTTACATGTGGTACAACGACAAGGGCGAGTACTTCTGGGTGCAGTATCATTTCAAGACGGAACAGGGCATCAGAAATTTCACCCGGCAGGAGGCCGAGGCCATGAAGGGCAAGGACCCTGATCACGCGACCCGCGACCTTTTCGACTCCATAGAAAAGGGAGAGTATCCATCCTGGCGGCTCGAGGTCCAGATCATGCCCGCGGAAGACGCGAACAAGTACCGGTTCGATCCCTTTGACATCACCAAGGTATGGCCTCATGCGGACTATCCGCCCATCGAGGTCGGCCGCATGGTATTGAATAAAAACCCGGAGAACTACTTTGACGAGGTCGAGCAGTCCGCGTTTTCTCCCGGCAACCTGGTGCCCGGTATCGCGCCTTCCCCGGACAAGATGCTGCACGGGAGGTTGTTCTCCTACCACGATACGCATCGGCACCGACTGGGGCCGAACTACGAGCAACTCCCGGTGAACAGCCCCAAGGCGGCCCGGGCAGCCACCTACCAGCGGGACGGCTTCATGCGCCGGAACCTGGAGGGAGACGACCATCCCAACTACTACCCCAACAGCTTCGGAGGTCCCGAGCCGGACGCTTCTGCGGCCGACCCTCCCATTGACGTAGCAGGCATGGCGGCCCGCCACGAGCCGGCATACCCGCAGGACGACTTCGTACAGGCGGGAGACCTCTACCGCAAGGTCATGACCGACACCGACCGCGAGAACCTGGTCGGCAACATCGTGGACCACTTGAGCGGCGCGCAAAAGAGAATCCAGTTGCGCCAGTGCGCGGTGTTTTTCAAGGCGGATGAGAACTACGGGAGGAACGTGGCCCGCGGCCTCGGACTGGATGTAAACGAGGTCGAGCGCCTGGCCGGCATGTCCAAGGAGGACCGGGCCAAAGCGACTCGAGAATAGGCGGGGCGGGGAAAAGAGCCGGGCTTTACCAGGGCCGGCAGCCGGGAGAGCTTACTCTTGGTTCCCGGACTCCACCACCACCGGAATGATGACCGGGAACCTTTGCAGGGTCTTTTTGATGTGTTTTTTAAGGATGGCCCGCAGCTTGGTTTTGGCTTCTTCGCGGCTTAAGAAGTCGGGAGTGGTGAAGATAAAATTTCTCATACCTGCCTTTCGTCTTGTTCCTTGGCTTGAAGATTGAAGCATTTCACAATATCTGGCATTATAATCTAATAAAAGCCCCTATAAGCAACGAGAGTTTTTTTAGAATGACTATTTCCAACAAAAAAAAGAAGGCGATCATTCGCGGTTTTCCGGCCAAGTCGGTAAAGCAGCTTTCGGCAGAGTTCGGTTTCTCCGAGCGAGAGATAAAGTCGGTGCTGAAAGAAGAGGGCAAGCTTTCACCGTTCCCCAGGAAAAAGGCGGCCTACCTGGCCGTGGCCGCGACTGTGGCGGTGGCCTTCTTATTAGGGTCCTATTTTTACTTCTTCGGGGGTGCCGCCGGAAATTCTGCCGGTGGTGAAAACAATAAAGAAGACGCCAAGCCCGTCCTGCTGATCGGTATTGATGGTCTTGCCTGGCGGGTGATCACCCCTTTAATGCATGGAAAAGAGTACCCCTGGATAAAATGGTTTTCCCCCCTTGATCTGCCTTCCGGCCCCTTCGAGTATCTGCAGAGCAAAGGGGCCTATGACACCTCGGCCGGCAAAGCCAGGTTTAAAAACGGCATTCTGAGCATAAACCGCGCGGATATGCCGAAGAGCTCATGGGGAGTTTTCAAAAGCTTCAATCGCGGCACCCTTACCGGCGAGCGTGCTCGCTTTAAAGCAGAGGCCCGATCTTTTTCTTCCGGCTCGGAGTTGACCCTGGCAGTGCGGTTTCATTTTCCCGGCGGCGGCAAGGTCAGCGACAGCGGCAATAACGAGACGGTTTGGAAGAGCTACAAGCTTACGGAAGAATGGAGAGAGGTAAGCTTGGAGTTTCAGCTTCCAACTACGGCACGCCAGTTTTCGCTGATTATTCTTCCCTACGGCGGAGATTCTGAAAAAGAAACGCTTCCGTCGCCTGGCTCTCAACCTATGGAGTCACAGAAGGCAGAGGTACGTAATCTGTTACTTCAGCCGGGTAATATCCGGGGACTTCCGGAAAAAGGATACGACTTCTCGAAATTAAAAAAAGAAGACAACCTGATTCCCCACCTCACCCGTCTTATCAAAAACGGCTCCTACGGTCTCCTCGCGAACATAAACCCGGCCATTTCACCGGTGATATGGACATCCATCGCCACCGGCGAAAGCCCGTCCAAGCACGGCATAAAGACCTTCTTCATGCAGGCGCCGGGAGTCGAAGGCAAAGTTCTGGCTTCGAGTTCGTTGCGTAAGGTGCCGGCGCTCTGGAACGTGATAACAGACTACGGCGACGACTCGGTAGGAGTAGCGGGCTGGTGGGCGTCCTGGCCGGCTGAGAAGGTGGACGGCTTTGTTATAAGCGACCATGCCAACGATACGGCTTTGAAGATAATGCAGGACCGGGAATGGATGCCCGACAACGAGGAGGTGATAAAGACCTATGGAGAGTACAACACTTACCCTCCCGAGCTGATGAACAAGGTCCAGTCTCACTTTATAGACGCTGATGAGATAACCAGACAGGAGCTTTCAAACTTCATTCCCCGTCTTGATACGAAGACATGGAACAAGTTCCAAAAAATAGACCGCGTCAAGCAATCCATCCGGCTGAGCCGCCTCAAATATTATTATGCAAGAGACAAATCACTGCATCAGGCGATCAAATATATGTGGAAACAAAGAAACCCCGACCTGTGGATGATCTACTACCAGGGAGCGGACATAGTAGAGCATGCCTTCTGGCACTTCGAGGACCCCGCCATCTTTCCACGAGTAGACCGGGAAAAAGCTGAAAAGTACGGCAGTATCGTGGAAGAATACTACCGGTTCATGGACCGGGCAGTGGGAGAGCTCATGGATAAAGCCGGTCCCGACGCCACTTATATTCTGGTTTCGGACCACGGTCATTACCCCGTAGATTTCATGCAGGCAAGAAAAGACGGCCCTCACGGCCACCATCGCTGGAGATGTCCGGGCGTATTTATCGGTTCCGGTCCGGCCATTAAAAAGAATAATTATCTTACGGAGGCCTCCATCTTCGACGTGGCCCCTACTGTTCTTTACATCATGGATTATCCGGTGGCCTCCAATCTAGAGGGCCGGGTTTTACAGGAGACAATCAGACCCGGCTGGGCCGATTCCCATCCCATAAAAAACGTTCCCCGGTATGAGTACAAGTCTTCCCGCTCGACTGGAAAAACTCCTCTCCGCTCCAGGTTCAACACAAAAGTCAAAGACAGGCTAAAGGCCGTAGGTTATCTACAATAGGGTAAGCGGGTTAGGCCGGCTAACATGCACGGTTATCAGCTCTTAAGCCACTTGCACTTGTTACATTGGTTCTACGAAAAGCGGTGTCGGCGAGGTCTCAAGCTGTTTGCCGAATACGTTGATCCGACCAATTAACTCCCCAGAGCTTACCCTTCATTTTCCGTCTCCACCACCACCGGAATGATGACCGGGAACCTTTGCAGGGTCTTTTTGATGTGTTTTTTAAGGATGGCCCGCAGCTTGGTTTTGGCTTCTTCGCGGCTTAAGAAGTTGGGGTTCAAAAGGGTCTTGATCTGTTCTTCCACGTGAAGGCGGGCGTCTTCCAGTACCTTTTCCGACTCCTCCTGGAAGAGGAACCCATGGCTTTCCAGCTTTACCGGCCCCTGAAACTTGCCGGTCTCCTTTTCCACGCCCGCCACGGCAATGAGTACACCGTCGCGGCAGAGCCTTCTTCTCTCGCTTAACACCGCGTCCTCGAAGTCGGCCACGCAAACGCCGTCCACCACCTGCCTGCCGGTCTCGACCGACCCGACCCTTTCTCCGCCTATCTCATCGAATGTCACCACGTCGCCGTCTTCTACGTTCAGGATGCGCTCTTCGGGAATTCCCATCTGCCGGGCCAGCTCGGCGTGTTTCACCAGGTGCCGGTACTCGCCGTGGACGGGCATAAAGTAGGCCGGCCTGGTAAGAGACAGCATGAGTTTGAGCTCCTCCCGGCTGGCGTGGCCGGAGACGTGGACATCAGAGACCTTTTCGTAAATGACCTCGGCGCCCCTGCGGTAGAACTCGTTGATCAGGGTATGGATGGCGGTCTCGTTGCCGGGAATGAAACGCGATGAAAGCACCACCGTGTCCCCCTCTCTTATGGAGACCTGTTTATGCTCGTCGCGGGCCATCCGGGACAGCACGGAAAGCGGCTCTCCCTGGGTGCCGGTGGTCAGAAGCACCGCTTTTTGATCGGGCATCCGGGAGAGCTCATCCAGGCCGGTCATGGTCTGGCGGGGAAGGTTCAGGTAACCGAGCTCCTGGGCTATCTCGCAGTTCGCTATCATGCTCCTTCCCATAACCGCGACCTTTCTTCCGCACATGTAGGCCACGTCAACCACCTGCTGGATGCGGTGGATATTGGAAGCGAACATGGACACGATCACCCGGCCGGGAGACGCGCCTATGACCTCGTAGAGCGCCTTGCCCACCTCGCGCTCCGACAGGGTATAGCCGGAGCGCTCCACATTGGTCGAGTCGGACAAGAGGGCCAACACCCCCTGGTCGCCGTGCCGGGCGAACGCGGCGAGGTCGGTGCTTTTTCCGTCAATGGGAGTAGGGTCCAGCTTGAAGTCGCCGGTGTGGATGATGGTCCCCATGTCCGCTTTTATGGCCAGCGCCAGGCAGTCGGCAATGGAATGGCTCACCCTGATGGTGTCTATCTCAAAAGAGCCCAGCCTGACGGTCTCGCCCGCCTGCACCCGGTTCAGCTCGACCACGTCGGCAAGATCATGCTCGACGAGCTTCTCCCGCACCATGCCGATGGTAAGGGGGGTCCCGTAAATGGGCACATTCAGATCGGAGAGAAAAAACGGCAAAGCCCCGATATGGTCCTCGTGCCCGTGGGTCAGGACTATGCCTCGCACCTTTTCCCGGTTCTGCAAAAGATAGGTGAAATCAGGAAGCACGTAATCCACCCCCGGCAGGTAATCGCCGGGAAACATGAGACCGCAGTCCACCACCATGATGTCAGAGTTCTGCTCGAACACCATCATGTTAAGACCGACCTCCCCCAGTCTTCCCAGGGGGATTATCTTGAGTTCCTTTTTATCGCTATCGTTCATGGGACGACACATATTGTAACTTAAAGACGGCAATACTCAAAAAAGCGCCGCCATCTGCTCTCTTCCTACGTTGCAACAAAACAAGGAAGAGAGTTTTTAGCTTATGGAAGCAGGATTTATGGTGAGAGCCTCTTGCAAAAGTCTGATTATCGAGGGGGTGGGGGGGGTAAGTCAGACTTGGGATGGTGGGAGCGAGCTCCCTCCTGCAAAGCGGCGGCCCTGCCTGCCGCGCCAAGCAAAGCGCGGCGCAGGCAGGAAGCCGCGCGCACTCCATAATCCCCTGGGACCGCCAGGCTCCAGCCTGGCAAAATTCCCCCGGGACCGCCAGGCTCCAGCCCGGCAAAATTCCCCCGGGACCGCCAGGCTCCAGCCCGGCTCTTGCAAAACGCAGGATGGATCGGTACCCCGGATAGCTCGCCTATCCGGGTGCCCTTGGCACAGGATGGTTTCATCCTGCGGCTTCTCGCCGCCCGCATAGCAAAGCTATACGGGCTACCGGACTCCGGGCGCCCTTCGGCACAGGATAGCTTTGAACGCAACGCCCCCCGGGACCGCCAGGCTCCAGCCCGGCTCTTGCAAAA
>JAWOBU010000173.1:0-9807 GCA_046484135.1 bacterium | reverse complement strand
GTCTATCGAGCACGAGCCGTCCGAGGTGTCGCAGTCGTCTTCCGTGGCCGTGATGTCGCCGGTGCCGCCCGTGCAGTCGCCGCTTACCGAGGTGTCGGCAGTGGCGTCAGTGGTGCAGGTGCCCTCGTTCCATTCATAGGCGCAGGTGTAAGTGTCGCTGGTGCCCTCCTCGATCTCGGTGAGCGAGCAGGAGTCGTAGCCGACCACGGTGTCGCCGTCGTCGGTGCGGGTTACGTCGTAAGTCTCATCGCTCTCGGAGATGACGCACAAACCGTCGGAAGTGTCGCAGTTTTCTTCCAGCGCCGTAATGTCGCCGGACCCGCCGGTGCAGTCGCCGCTCACGGACGAGCTCGAGGTTACGTCCTCGGTGCATCCGTCGGACCATGTCCTGGTAAGTGTATAGGTATCGGTGTCTCCTTCAGTTATCTCGGTAAGGTCGGAGCTAACGCCTTCAGAGGTATCGTCGTTTATAACGTTTACGCTGATGCTGTCGGAGCTGGTGGTGGAGCACTCGGTCCACTCCGCAGTTACGGTGCCGGAGCCCCCGTCGCCGCAGGGAATCTCGTTTGCGTCCACGCTGTTGCCGTCGTTGGTCAGATCGCCGCTTACGGACCATGTAGCGTCCGATGTGCAGTCGGTGGTGGTTGCGTCGCTCATGGTGCAGGTTGCGGTGAACTTCTGGTTGGTCCCCTCGGTCATGTCGGTGGGATCAGCCTGGTCAATGGAGATGGAGTCGCAGGTAACGGCCGCTCCCGCGGAGACGCTTCCTACAACGGTGCCGGACCAGAGGAGCTCGTTCGGGAACCTGCCGCCGGCATTGCCTGCCTCACCGTCGGAGGGGATTCTCACGTTGAGAATTATGGTGGACCCGTCCGCGCATCCGCCCGCGTCCAACTTGATGGTGGAGAGCGCATCTGATTCATAGTCCCAGGTCTGCTGGTATACACCGTTCGATCCCCAGGCGGTATGGCCGTAGAGATTGGCCGTGGTGCAGGAGCCGGCGGGGTCTATCTCGAAAACCACGCCCCATCCGGGCCGTCTGTTTTCCATCCCATTATAGACGCTGGGGTCATCAATGGCATAGGCGCTCAGAGAGGTTGAGGAGGAATCCGAAACCGTGATGCTTATCTCGCCGGAGGACACCCCGGTGGTTCCGTCCAGGACGAAAATCTCCTGCGGTCTTGATCCCTGATTGCTCCCCCATAATTCGGAAATGAAGCTCTTCAGAATGGTTACGTCCCCTGAACCTAGTACAGTGTCCGTATCCAGGTCCTGAATATGAGCAGAGGGGGGACGACACCCACTGTATACGCCACCCACACCGGAGATGTATGACTGTAAGTTGGTCAAGTCTCCGGAAGTTATAGCGCCATCAACAGTGGTTTCGCTTCCGGACTCCGCATAGTAGAAAGACCCCGGATTGTCGTTCTCGATTGCCGAGCTGATACCGGGTACCAGACATACGGCAAGGAGAACCACGCTACAAATTGCCCCTAAAAAGCCAAGCCTTTTCATCACGTTAGCTCCTTTCATTGTTTAATGATTTCGCTCATTTATCTTGCAAACCCCGTAAATTACCTAAGCCTTGCACGCCAATATTGCAAGATTCGTGCCCCTTGCGGGCCGAACCATGCCGCTACTATCCCCGGTTAAGTTAAGTTTCTCTAATGATTGCAAAAATATTTCCTCGATCCCGTAATGCCGTTCTCCCTTGCAGTATCCTCATCCGCTAATTATTTCATAATCTTGCCGTTGTTGGTATGAATTTTTTAAAAAACAGGCTTTTGGTTGCCTTCTACTCTCGCCGTATTAATATCAAACTATCCCAAGTTTGTCAAGAAAAAAATTAAGAAAAAATTAGCCCCGGGGGGAAAGAAACTAATTTTTGTCAATAATTCCGAAGGATTCGAGACGAATGGGTTCGCCGCCCATTATTCCGGGGAAGGAAGAAAAGCTTGATGCCGGCGTTTATAGGACTTGTGCGCGGAAAAACCGGAGTAACAAAAATCGTCAACAATCTTTGAAACACATCGGAATAGAAGAGACCTCCGGCCCGGCCTTTTTCCAGAACCTCGGCTTTCAGACCCCGGCCGGCAGCTTTCGAACCTTAAACAGGGATTAATGTCCCTGCTTACTTGACACGGGAGGAGAATCTTAATAGGCTTTAATAAGCCTGCAATCCAGGACAAACAAGAGATTAAAGAGGGAGGAGGTAAAGATCATGGCGAACGGTAATAAATGGCATGTTGACGAATCCATGGTGTGGTTCCGGAAGGAATCGGGCTGGCCGGACGAGGTTCCCAAGAACATGGATTTCCCGGAGGTCCCCTTAAGCCGGCTTTTAAAGGACACGGTCAAGAGCCACGGGAACATGAACGCGATCTGGTTTTTGGACCGGTTCATGACCTATAACGAGCTTTGGAGACACGTGCAGGGCCTTGCCACCGGCCTTGCCGGGATAGGCATCAAGAAGGGGGACGTGGTTGCTTTCCTTTTACCCAACAGCTTCCAGTACGTTATCTCCTACTATGCCTGCCAGCTTCTGGGCGCGGTCGCCACCGGCATGAACCCCACCTACAAGCCGCTGGAGCTCAAGCACCAGTTGAACACCACCAAGGCGGAGACCCTTATCTGCCTGGACTCTCTCTACGAAGAGCACATCGCGCCCATAATATCGGAGACGCCTCTCAAGAAGGTGATCGGGACCAACGTGGCCGACCATCTTCCTTTTGCCAAGCGGGCTCTCGGCAAAATGCTGAAAAAGGTCCCCACCGGCAAGATGCCCTCTGACACGCTCTCCTACAAGAAGCTTGTCGCCACCACACCCGACGTGCCTGAGCCGGAGATAGACCCGGCAGAGGACGCGGCCACTTTTATAATGACCGGCGGGACCACCGGCCTTCCCAAGGCCGCGTACCTGACCCACCTCAACCTGGTGAGCAACGCGCTCCAGTCCGCGGCCTGGCTCTACAAGGTGGACCCGGGCTACTGTTGCGTGGGGGTGCTTCCGCTTTTCCACTCCTTTGCCATGACCTGCGTTATGAACATATCCATTGCCAAGGCCTGCTGGATGATGCTGTTTCCGAGGCCGCCGGAGACCACCGAGCTTCTCGACACCGTGGCCAAGTACGGACCGGAAGACAAGTGCATGTATCCGGGCGCTGAGATACTTTTCAAGCGGATCGCGGACCTCCCGGAAGACACGGTCAAAAAGTACAACATAAAAGGCAAGTTCAGCCTGTGCGTATCCGGCGCCGGCCCTCTTCATCGCAATGTGCAGGAAGGGTTCGAGGAGAAGACGGGGGCCCGGCTGGTGGAAGGCTACGGTCTTACCGAGTGCTCGCCGGTGGTGAGCGCCGGTCCTTTCTGGGGCAAGCGCAAGGTAGGGACCATCGGGCTTCCCTTCCCGGGCACCGAGTGGAGGATTCTGGACCAGGAGACGGGGACCGAGGACCTGGGGATAAACGTAACGGGCGAGCTCTGCGTGGCCGGGCCCCAGGTCATGAAGTGCTACCTGAACCAGCCGGAGGAGACCGCTGAGCACCTGATCGAGTTCCAGGGCAAGACCTACATGCGCACCGGTGACATCGGCTACATGGACGAAGACGGCCAGGTGGTTATCATGGACCGCAAGAAGCAGCTCATCAAGGTCCGGGGCTATTCGGTGTTCCCCAAGGAGGTCGAGGAGCTGGTGAGCGGCCACGAAGCGGTCTCCGAGGTTGCGGCCGCGGGCATACCCGATCCGGACGCGGGCGAGATCATAAAGACTTGGGTGACCCTGAAGGACGAGTACAAGGGCAAGGTCTCCGAGGACGACCTGAGAGCGTGGTGCAAGGAGAACCTGACCCATTACAAGGTGCCCAAACAGATCGAGTTTATTGACGAGATTCCCAAGTCCATGGTGGGCAAGGTGATGCGCCGGGAGCTCCAGGAGGCGGACCCCCTCTACATCCAGCGGAAGAAAGAGATGGAAAAAGGTCAGTAAAAAAGATATCATTCAATCGAGTAGCTTGTTTGTTCGGAGGGCCTTGTGAAAAAAACTTCCATTTTCTGGGTTATAACTTTCCTTCTGGCGGCTTTAGTTCATCCTGCTTTGGCGGCCCCCGTCCACGAGGCCGCAGGCCAGGGGGACCTCGAGCGGACGAGGGAGCTGGTCGAGAACGGCGTACCGGTGTCCTTAAAGGACGACCAGGAGCGGACGCCTTTGCACTACGCCGCCTTGGAGGGCCGGCCAAAGCTTTGCCGATATCTTATTGACAAAGGGGCCGAGGTGAACGCCCGCGACCGGGCGGGCCGAAGCCCTCTGCATCTTGCCGCCCGCGAGGGACACACCGAGGTCTGCAGATTGCTGATGGACGCAGGCGCCGAGGTGAACCTGAAAGACCGGGAAGGCACGACCCCCATGCGACTGGCCGCTAAAGAGGGCCGGCAGGAGACAGTGAAACTTATCGGCCGCAATATAGAAGTCAAGCACGAGCATATAGTTAAAGCCGCCCGGAAGGGCGACCTGGACGCTGTCCGGACAATAGCCGCGATAAAGCCGGACATAGTGAGCTCGACCGACAAGGACGGCTGGACCCCCCTGCACTGGGCGGCCGGCGAAGGCCACGTGGAAATCTGCCGCTACCTTGTCTCGAAAGGAGCAGAGGTAAGCGCTAAAAACATTTACGAATGGACGCCTCTGCACTGGGCGGCCATGCAGGGAGAACGGGAGACCGCGTCCCTTCTTATCTCCAGGGGAGCAAGCGTCCACAGCCGGGACAAGTTCAAGCAGACCCCCCTCCACTGGGCAGCGGGCGAGGGACACGCCGACGTCTGCAGAGTCCTCATCTCCAATGAAGCAAACCCCAATGTCCGCGACATCCAGCGCTGGAGCCCCCTGCACTGGGCGGCCTTGTGGGGAAGACAAAACGTGTGCAGGGTCCTGATAAACGCCGGCGCCAACGTGAACCCCCGGGACAACGCCGGTTACACTCCCTTGCATCACGCCGCCTGGAAAGGATACGACCGGGTCTGCCGGGTGCTGGTCCAGGCCGGAGCCAACACAAACGCCCGAAATAAGTTCGGCTGGACCCCTTTGGACATGGCCCGCTCCTGGGGCCACCAAGACCTGGCAAGGATGCTGGGAGGATAAAACCTACCAGTCCCGGTCCCGCCGGGTCAGGTTCTTCTCCGTAAATAACTGCGGCTCGATCTTCACGTTGAAGTCAATCTTTTCGATTTTCAACACCGGCCGCTTGCCCATGTCCTCGGGCTCCAGGCTCTCCATCTCCCACCGGGTGGGTATCTTCCGGCCGTCCATCTTCTCCACCTCGGTCATGGTCATCTCCCGCACCGCCTTACCCTGGTCCTGGGGAGGATAGGTGATCAGGATGAAGGAACTTGTCCGTCTTTACGTTCTCCCACGCCTTCATCTTGTACTTGCGCAGACGCGGCCAGTCCGGGTTGTAGATGGTCATCTCCATCTCCTGGTAGCTGGTCTCGCCCCGCAGCCGCTGGTCCACCTTCTCCATGATCGCCCTGGAAGAAAGCGAAAGATCGAGCTTGTCAGAAGCTTCAGCGGTGTTCCCTACCGCGGGCTTTGCCCGCGTATCCTTGTTCCCTCCCTCTTCTGCCAGGCCGGTCAGCACAGGAAAGCAAAACAAAAAAGCGCAAAAGACATATAACACCGCCTTTGACTTCATCATCGCGACGGGTTTTTTGATCATCTAATCCTCTCTGCTCCCTTGCGAGGGGCCCGCTCCTTCCAGTAACATCTCGATGACCTCGCGCAAATTAACTTGAAGCTCATCAAACGTCTCTGCCTGGGTATGTGCCCCGGGGAATCCCGGTACGTATCCCACATACAAACCGGTCTCGGAACACCTCTCTATGACCGCAGTAAAATCTCTCATGTAAGCCTCCCTGAAATTATGCCGAGACTTTAAGCAAACAAATCATTTATTTCATGAACTCTTCAATCTTCAGTTCGGCTTGTTGGATGATGGACTTCATGGTTTTTGGCTTTAATATCTCTTTGGAATGAACAGGAACTGTAACATAACCGTCGAGTCCGGCTTTTGTATGGATATGGTGACTTCCTTTGACCCTTTTTAAAACGAACCCTTTTTTCTCCAGGATGGAGCACATCTCCTTGCCGGTTAGTCGGGCGAGCTTGGGACTCATGCCGCTATTATGATCTTGAACCGGCCTTCCGGTTCTTCTTCTACCGGAATTTCTTTGCCGTCCTCTTTGAGGCTCTGGATATGCCCTTCGATGGCCTCCTTTATGCGTTCCATGGTCTGGTCCAGGGTGTCACCCTGGCTGACGCAACCGGGCAAAGAAGGCACAATAGCAGTATAGCCCCCTTCTTCCTCATCAGGGTATAACTCCACTGTAAAACGATATGGTTCCATGATTCCGCCTCTGGATTAAAGAGTAGGGGAAAACCATTGAGCAGTCAAGATGAATAGCAAGGGAGAGTTCTCCTTTTCCCTGCATACTTTGCCATTATTGCCCTCCCTCATCAGTTAAAATACTCTACACCGTTCCGGAACACCGCCACCCCGTCGCCCTCTTCGGGTATCTCCCTGCCCTTTCTTTTCAGCTCCTCTTTCATCCGGGTCCAGCGCGGATGGTTGGTGAAGTGCAGGAACCGCTCCGGGTGGGGCATGATGCCCAGGAGCCTGCCGGTCTTGTCGCACATGGCCGCGATATCTTTCAAAGAGCCGTTCGGGTTCCAGGGAAACTCCCCGCCCGCGGGTTCGAGCTCGGGAGTCGAGTAGGAAAACACCACCTGGTCGTTGTCCTCAATCGCCGAAAGCTCGTCCTCCTTCGCGTAGAACTTGCCCTCACCGTGCGCCACCGGGATGTAGAGGCTGTCTATGCTCCGGGTCCATACGCACCTGTCCGTCCGGGACTTCAAGTATACCCACCGGTCCTCGTAGCGGTTCGTGTCGTTAAAAGTCACCGTAACCCGCTGATCCCGGTAGTCGCCGTCCGGACCGGACAAAAGCCCGTACTTGGCCATGGCCTGGAAACCGTTGCAAACACCCAGCACCAGCTTGCCCGCGTCAATAAACTCCCGGACCTCGTCGCCCAGGTTGATCTTGACCTTCACGCCGAAAACCCGGCCCGAAGCGATATCATCCCCAAAGCTGAACCCGCCCGGAAACGCCAGTATCTGGTAGTCCGAAAGACGCTTCTCGCCCGAGATCAGGTCGTTGATGTGAACCCGGTCCGCACGCGCGCCCGCCGTCTCGAACGCCGCCTTGGTCTCGAAATCGCAGTTAATGCCGTAACCCGTAAGAACCAACACCCGAGGCCTAGCCATCCTTCACTCCCTTGTCTTAAAAATCCCGGCTATAAAATCTCTCCGGCAAGGAGCCGCCAAATCCGGACCGTGCCTCCCGCCTCTTTACTTTATCATAGCCCATTCCAAACAACCATGTCCAGTCCGAGGTTTTACCACAACAATAATACCACCAAAACCGTCTACCCGCCTTTTGCAAACGAGCTTTATGGAGGTACAATTTTTGACCCCCATCCGGCCCCGGCAATAAAAAAGAACCGCCTTTTACACCAACCTTCCATCTTTCCAGTAGCTTATCCATTACATCGCCCCGAGAACCTGTAAAATAAAGGGGTCGAAAACTGTATCACAGAGGGGCAATTTCGATCCATCTTGGGGCGGATTTTGTCCCCCGTGACGGGCAATTTTTGACCGGGCTTTTACAAAAAGGAGAGGTCTTGTTCTCACGCCAAGACGCAAAGGCGCAAATATTTTTATATTTGTTGTTAGATACTTAGGCATTAAAAATCCTTTTCGGTAGCCCGGATAGCTCGACTATCCGGGTGCCCTTGGCACAGGATGGATTTAAACGCCACGCCCCCGGATCGCCAGGCGGAAGCCCGGCCCTAAACGCAACGCCACAACGGTTCTTTTTGCAAGATGACTCCTGTGCGAGCGACTTCAGTCGCGATAACTCCCTGCTTCCATAAGCTGAAAATCTCCTCTTCTCTTTACTTCGCGTCTCCGCGCCTTTGCGTGAAACCCTCTTCCTTCCCGCCCTTCGTGGACACACTGCCTTATATACAGCAAAAACGTTACACTTCTCTTACCTTATGTAACTCCCGCCCGGAAACCGGCTCGCCCAAAATTCAACCATCTGTTTTTGAAAGCAAAAACAATCCATATCCATTTCAGGTTGACATCCGGCCGGGGCTATGGCAGTAACAAGGGCATTCATAATGGATTGAAATTTTTGAAGCAGGTATGGTGATCCGGAAATCAAGAGAACAGAAGAATAAACGAGGATGCATGGTATTGGACGAAAATCCGGGAAATAAACTTAATTGTAAAGAATTGACCCCACCACTTCTTTTGCTAGTCGACTATTCCCAGCCGCCCGCCTCGCCACTAAGTCGCTCCGGCCTGGTTTCGACCTTCAAAGAACCGTTGAACTCCGGCCGAAAAAGTAGTAAATTCTTTTCACCCATGGCCGTCCTCCTGTCGGGTGTTTTTATGATTTAAATTACCCTTATTTTACCACAACTTGGCAGGAGGATTGCCATAAAATTTAAGCGGGGCTATAAATAAGATGGATAGTATAATTCCTTATCGCGAAAGAGGTTAATAAAAGACAATTTGAAGTTAGAAAAATTAAGAGAATGTGCAAGTCAATTTTCTCAGGATTAGATATCTCACTTATTGCCTTTTGAATATATATCGAGTTTTACTAAGCTCCAACCTGACTTCTTTTTCAAGGCTGCTATAACTCCTCCTTCCGAGGCCGGTATAATTTCTGCAAAATAAACTGGAGAATACCTTGCTTCATTTATAACCTTCCCTTCTTTGTCACAGTTTAGAAGAAAAGAACTAATATTATTCTTTTTTTCTGCAAATCCTCCTGCAATAGTCGTCAAGTCGGGGGAAAGAATCATAGATGTTACTAAATAAGGGGGAGAAGATTTGGAAGTTCTCCATAAGATATTCCCATTTGCGTCAGCTTTAGCGAAGTTATTTACTAATCCGAGTGCATATATATTCCCCTGGTTGTCAATGTAAGTTTTAGGCCAATATCCATCGTCCTCACTCCGGGTCTTACATAACTTAGCCTTCCATTTTATTTCGCCGCTTGCCATTACCTTGCTGGCCCAAATATTTGATTTATTATAGGTAGAGACTAGGAACTCTTTGCTTGAAATTTGAAATACATTCAGTGCCGTGCCTTCCAATTTATATTTCTGCTGCCATGTAAAGTTGAAATTGTCATCAATCTTCGCAATACCAATGCAAAAAGGACGAATATCATCTCCGTTGGGAGACCACATGTACTGACCGCTTAAAAGATAACCACCATTATTTAGAGCTGAAATGGAATTACATAAAAAGAAACTTTTTTCTTTGATACTTTTTATAATACTTTTATTGTCTAACATAAGCGGGGTTTCGTTGTCATTTATTTTTCCATCTTTATTAAACTCTGTGAAATGATGTGAATACTTTGGATCACCTTTATGATCAAATTGTATCCAGGAAATTACTATTCCCCCTTTGTGTGAAAGACATACATCAAATTTTGCATTATCATCTGTGCCAGCAAGCTTCCTCTCCCAAAGCTTTTCTCCTTTGGAGTCCGTTTTTATAACCAAAATATCATGTCCACCCCAATCACCTCTTTGCATTACAAGTACGTAAATTTCCCCTGAAGAAGATTGTAGTATGCGACATGGATTGCCTTGCATTTCTTTAAAATCTTTTGACCAGACTTCCGTTACAGAAAAAGTTTTATCATTGTCGTCCGCCCATGAATCCGCTATAAAAAG
>JAWOBU010000129.1:0-10091 GCA_046484135.1 bacterium | reverse complement strand
TAGAACACGGTCGGAGAAATACCGTGCTCCTCGCAAAGATCAGAAACAGCCACCCTGTCCACCAAATGACGCCTCAAAATCTTCGCCTTCTCCTCAGCCGTAAATCGCTTTTGTTTCTTGCCCATAATCACGCCTCCTTTCATGATAATTCTACAGGAGGCTTACTCCATTTCCAACTGAAGCGGAACATTCAATTACTTATCATCTTCTCGTAAAGAGTAAAAAAGACTACTACATCGAGGAAAACTTACCCTTTGACTCCTTCCACCTCCGGCGGTACTCGGCCTTGTACCACTCGACCATGTTTTCGTAACTCAGCTCCTCCGCGGGCAGGCGCTCCCACTCAAACCGCAAGGTACACTCCTTTTTCTCGCCGTTAAAGCAAGAGGGAGGCAGGTCTAGAGCTTCTTTTTCAAACTCGAGAGCTCTGCCGTCCATGGTTACGGAGTGCGTCTTCACGAAGTAGGGAAGATGGAACCGGACCTTCTCCGGCTTGGCATGGTTGGTCTCGGTCTCTTGCAGCGAGAAATTAAGCACGGCTCCTTCCAGCCTGAACTCGATCACGTAGCTCAGCTTGCCCCAGTAGGTGGGCGCGTTTTCAACCGAGACGCGCTCGCCGGGCCGGGCCCATTCGGGCGAAATGGCGGACGCCAGGTGAAGGGTCTCGCCCTCCTCCCGCACCAGCATGTTGCGGAAAAGGATGTTCAGGTCCGCGGCGTACCAGCCGTGGGGCGGGAAGTTGCAGAACTGGGAGGTCCCCATGTCAATGCAGTAGTCGCGGTTGTCCCAGGGAAAGATGGTCCACTCGAACCCCTCGTGGCAGGAGCCGGTGTGCAAAAGCATGGAGTAAAATTCATGAAGAGCTTTCTCCTGTTCGCCCCGGACCAGGGCGGTCTGGGCCACCCGTTCGGTTAGGTAATGGTGGAGCCATTTATGCCAGGTGCCGATGCCTTCCTCCATGTGGTTGTTGCGGTAGTCGTCAAAAGTAGCGGTCACCAGCGGATCGAAAGGGTCCATGATCCTGCCGGGATACACCGGCAGAAGATTGCCCCAGGAAGTGCCGCCCGGAACGTCCAGGCCGGGAGGAATCACTCCATTTCGCTTTCTCGCCACCTCCCGCAGAACCGACAGGAAATGCCCGCGGTAGTCCTCCCGGAACGAGGAGTACTCCGCGGCAAGCTCGTGTTCGCCGAGAAGCTCGCAGATGCTGATCGCGCCGGACAGGCCGTTCAAGGCCCAGAAGTTATGGCCGGTGTAACGGCCTCTTATCATCTCGTTGTCAAACGCGTCGGTGGGAGGCATCACCCCCCACGAGTCGTTCGAGACCTCGCGCTCGAGCCAGTCCACCGCCCGCCGCACGTAAGGCAAGGACTCGCGGGCGAACTCGCGCTCGCGCGTGAACCGGGCGTGCTCGCCCAGGGCCCACATGGACTGGCCCCACCCGTCAAGCTGGCCGGGTTGGCTCAGGAAGTTGCCCTCATCGTTCTGAAAATCGAAAAAGTGCCGCAGAAGCCGCCTGGCAACGTCCTGGTAGCCGTACTTTTCATACATGGAAACAAAGAACGCGGAGTCCCGAAGCCAGAACCGGTTGTATTGAAGCCGGTTCACGTGTTGCTCGACCTCCCGGTCGGAGACCACGTCCTGGCTCATGAGAGCATGGATTATATAAGAGCGGGAAGCGTCCACCACCTTGTTCTCCGGCACGCTGAAGCTCGCGCCCTTGGAAAGCCAGCCTTCCCAGTAAGACTCCATGGCCTCGAGCCGCTCGGAAAAGGAGGCCTCCAAAAGACGGTCTTTGTCCGAAAGAGAAGCAGGATACTGGGGCACTGCGAACTCGGCGGTAAAGGACTCGCCGGGGCCGAGCTCTCTTTGATACAAAGCAAGGCAGCAGGGGGACTTCCTGGAAAGCACCGGGAACTCCTTTTCGTAAGTATGGCCGGGCCGCGACTGCATCCGATCGGGGGACTCTCCCATGGTGTAGATGATCTTATTGTCGCGGACCGCGGCGTGTTCTGTCATGCGATAGCGCCAGAGTGGATTGAAGTAGACCTGTTTCATCTGCTTGCAGCGGTGGTCCTTGAGGCCATAGCGGAATCCGCCGGCGAACCGGGCGCGGGCGCTGTCGGCACCCTGGTTTGCGGCTTTTACCTGTACGAAGTTTACCGGCAGCGACTGGTCCGTCTCATCGAGCCAGAACTGGAAAGCACGGACCGTGTAATGAACTCCTTTCTTTTCCACCGTGTAAGTTATGCAGGGAAGATACCCTTTATAAAGGGTGTAGATGCGCTGGCGGTGCGGCGCGGGCGGGTCGCCGAAGAGGACCATCCATTCCGCGGAACCGGTCCACAGTTGCCCGTCTATGACCTGGGTGGCGTAAGGCTCTCCCCTGATGCCGAGCTGGTAACTGGGCCGCGCAAAGTAAGAGAACGGCTCGTCCCGGTCAATCGCGGGGTTTATCATGCCATGGGGAAGCAGTTTCATCAACAGCTCGAAAGCCGCACCGCGGACCTTGGTACTGACAAGGTCCTGGAAACGGGGTTTCCTGCTCTCGGTTACGCCGGCGAGGGCGCCGGTGCCGAACAGGGCCAGAACCGCCCATAAAAGTATGCGGCTGGTATTAACGCTTCGTGGAAACTTTCCCATTTGTTGCCTCTCTCAAAATAAAATAATGAGATTTTAACACTTGACAAATAACAGCGCTATGCTAGCATAAAAATTTGATGCGAAAAAGGGGTCTTTCCGGAAAGCCGGGACCGATGCAGAGAAAGACCGCGGGAAGACTCCATTATACAATCTGAAAGGACCTTTGTTAAGAGCCTTCAAAGTTAAGGGGGTGAAAAATTTGCCGGGCATCGTTGTAAAAGACAACGAGAGTTTTGAAAACGCGGTTCGACGTTTTAAAAAGCAATGCGAAAAAGCGGGTGTGCTCTCCGAGATCCGGAAAAGAGAGCATTACGAGAAGCCCTCCATCAAACGCAAGAAGAAAGCTCTCGCTGCAAGGAAAAGGATGCTGAAGAAGTTGCGCAAGCAACAAAGGTACACGAACCACAGGTAGAAATGAATAAGGGTTTGGGGAATCCGGTATAAATGGATCTCAAATCGGAAATATTCGACCAGATGAAGGCCGCCATGAAGGACAGGAATCAGTCCCGCGTGGCGGCCTTTCGTTTGATAAGGGACGCCATTCAAAAGGCGGAGATAGACGGCAACACCGAGCTGGACGACAGCGGTGTGATCCGGGTGCTGGCGCGGCTGAAAAAGCAGAGGGAGGAGTCGGTACAAGCTTACGAAAAAGGCGGCAGAGAAGACCTTATGGGGCGGGAGAAAGAGGAGCTCCAAATCCTCTATGAACTTATGCCAAAGCCACTAACCCGGGAAGAGACAGAAAGCATGGTGGCGACAGCCATCCGGGAAGCGGGCGCCGAGAAACCCTCCGACATGGGCAAAGTCATGAAGGCGTTGAAAGGAAAGTTTGAAGGCAGGGCCTCCGGCAAAGAGATAAGCGAAGAGGTGAAAAAGCAGTTATCTTCATAAACCGTGTCCTATACAAAAAGCATCTTATTAATATCACTTCCTCCCGAAATCAAACCCGGACCGAGAAGGTCCGGCGGATATAAAAAACGGCTGATCGCAAATACAGGACGGGCTGGGCCTGTCTGAAACGCAAAAAAATGAGCCAACGAACTCCCCAACATATCATCGAAGAGATCAAGGACCGGACAAGCATAAAAGAGGTGGTGGAGGATTACGTGCGCCTCCAGAAAGACGGGGCCAACTATAAAGGACTCTGTCCTTTCCATAACGAGAAGACCCCCTCCTTCAAGGTCCACGACGAAAAAGGCATATTCAAGTGCTTCGGGTGCGGCGAGTCCGGGAACGTGTTCACCTTTCTCATGAAGAAGGAAGGGATGAACTTCCACGAAGCTCTGAAGACACTGGCCGAACGGGCCGGGGTCTCGCTTCCCGAACGGGAGGTGCCGGAAGAGGAGAAGGAAAAGGAAAGGCAGAACGAAAGGATCTTCGAGGCCAACCTGGCCGCGGCCCGCCTGTTCCGCAATACCCTCCTCGAGTCGGAACAGGGACAGAAAGCCCGCGACTACCTTGATCAAAGGGGACTCTCCCAGGAAACCATAAAGCGCTACGGCTTGGGATATGCGCCCGGCGGCTGGAGCACCGCCATGGACTCCCTGGTTGAAAAAGGGATCGAGGCTTCGGACCTGTATGCCGCGGGCCTCATCATTCCCAGGAAGCAGGGCGGAGGCTACTATGACCGGTTCCGGGAAAGGCTCATGTTTCCCATCATGGACGTGCAGGGCCGGGTCCGGGGTTTCGGCGGCAGGCTCATAGAGGACCATCCCGACCAGCCCAAGTACCTGAACACCCCGGAGACCCCCGTCTTTAAAAAGGGCTCCGGGTTCTTCGGCCTCTATCAAGCCAAGGAGGCCATCAGAAAAACCAACCGGGCGGTCATAGTGGAAGGATACATGGACCAGATCGCTCTCCACCAAGCCGGCATCCCCTACGCGGTGGCCACCCTGGGAACCGCCTTGACCAGGGAACACGCCTATGCCTTGAAGCGCTACGCCGCGGACGTGTTCATGGTGTTCGACCCCGACGAAGCCGGCACCCGGGCCAGCTTCCGGTCCCTCGAGGTCTTCCTGGAGGGCGGCCTGAGCCCCCGGGTGGTTATCATGCCGGAAGGGAAAGACCCGGACGACTTTATCCGGTCTCATTCCAGGGAAGAGTTTGAATCCCTTCTGGAAGAAAGCCCTCCCCTGCTCCGGCATTACATGAACCACCTTTTGAGACAGGCGGGCGGGACCCCCCGGGAGCTCTCCCGCGCGGTAGCGGAGGCCGCGGAAATGATAGGAAGGGTACAGGACCCGATCGAGCGAAACATCTTTGTACAAGAGCTGGCCGAGGCCTCCGGCATACCCGCTGCCGACATAAAACCCCGCTTGAAAAAGCCGAAGCGACGGGAAGAAGCCGGAGAGGGGGAAAAAGCCGGGCAGGGCCCGGAAAGCTATAACTCGGCGGAGCTCGACCTGGTGCGGGTTTTGATCAACCATCCCGAGACCGCAACCAGGGTCCGACAGGAGGAGTTGGCTTCCAAGCTGGAGAGCGTGGAGCTTGCCGGGTTCGTGCAGAACCTCATTGACACCCACGCCGATACCGGCAAGCTGGACCCTGCCGCTTATATCCAGAAAATTTCCGACCCCGCCCTTTCGGATTGGATAACGCGTGTTATCCTAGAAGATGATCCCTTCGCCGGAGCCATAGACAAAGTCATGAATGATCTAGCCCATACCATAAACCACCGCCACCTGATGCAACTTATGCAAAAGAACCGGATCGAGATGAACCAGGCCCATCAAAAAGGAGACCTGGAGCTCTGGCGGTCCCTGTTGGAGAAACAACAGGATCTGGAAAACAGGCAGAGAAGGCTCGCCGCCACCAGCGCCGACCGGCGGCAAAGCCCTTAAATAATTTATGCGGAAGGAGACCACTCAAATGCCCAAAAAGAAGGACTCTAACGAGATCACCAAACTGATCGACCGCGGAAAATCGAAGGGCTTTCTGACCTATGACGAGGTCAACGACGGGTTGCCGGACCACATGGTCAACTCCGAGCAGCTTGACGACCTGATGTCCCTGTTCGGAGAGATGGACATCAAGATAGTCGAGTCCGGCCAGGGGTCCGAGAAGGTCATGGGAGCCGACTCGGTGGGGGAGGACTCCCGGGAGGGGACCTTTGATTCCCTGGAAGAGACGGAAAACGACATCAAGGCGATTGACCCGGTCCGCATGTACCTGCGGGAGATGGGAAGCTATCATCTTTTAAGCCGGGAGGGCGAGGTCGAGATAGCGAAGCGGATCGAGAGCGCCAAGGACGAGGTGCTCCGGACCATCCTGAACTGCCCGGTTACGGTGCAGGAAGTCAGCCACATGGCGGAGAAGTTCCTGCTCGATCAGCAGCGGCGGGCGGAGAAGGCGCTTATGGAGGAGACGGGCGAGATAAGCGAGGACTCCCTCGATCTGGTGGACGAAGAGAACCAGGAACAACTGGACGCCATGGACTATGAGGTAGACGAGCAACAGAACCTGGCGCCCGAGCTGCTGGAAGAGATAAGAGACCTCTGCCGAAAAATCTATGCCTGCCAGGTGGAGATGACCAAGTCCAAGGTGGCCAAAAAAAGAAAAGCCAAGCTGAAATCCGAGATGGAGAAGCACCAGGAGACCCTGCTTGCAAAGATCAACGAGCTCAAGCTCTCCGACCGACAGCGGGAAAAGATAATCGCCAAGCTGGAGGGGCTGGCCCGCGAGCTCAAGTCGGCGGAGGGCGAAATAAGGTCGGTGGAGAAAAAAGCGGGGGTAAGCTCGGACAAGCTGCAGGAGGCCATCCGCAAGGTCAAGCAGGGCAGCCGGGAAAGAAAGAAGGTGGAAAAAGAGCTGGGCGTCGAGGCGGAAAAGGTCATGAGCTGGGAGAGACAGCTCAAGAACTCCCGGCGAAAGATAAAACGCATCGAGCAAGAAGCGGCCATGAACCGGGAGAGCCTGAAGAAGGCGGTAAGCAACATCCAGAAAAGCGAGAACAAGGTCAGGCAGGCCAAGGCCGAGCTTGTCGAGGCCAACCTTCGGCTGGTGGTCAACATAGCCAAGAAGTACACCAACCGGGGTCTCCAGTTCCTGGACCTGATCCAGGAAGGGAACATAGGTCTGATGAAAGCGGTGGACAAGTTCGAGTACCAGCGGGGATACAAGTTCTCCACTTACGCCACCTGGTGGATCAGACAGGCGATCACGCGGGCCATTGCCGACCAGGCCCGGACCATAAGGATTCCCGTGCACATGATCGAGACCATCAACAAGCTCATCCGGACCAGCAGGTACCTGGTCCAGCAACAGGGAAGGGAGCCCACTCCCGAGGAGCTGGCCTACAAGATGGAGATGCCGGTGGACAAGGTGAGAAAGGTCCTGAAGATAGCCAAGGAGCCCATCAGCCTGGAGATACCCATAGGCGAGGAGGACGACTCCAGATTGGGGGACTTTATCGAGGACCGGGCGGTCGCTTCGCCCATGGAGTCGGTGACCTCGAAGAGCCTGGCGGACCAGACCGAGGACGTGCTTCAATCCCTGACCCCCCGGGAAGAGAAGGTCCTCCGTATGCGATTCGGGATCGGGGAAGGGTCAGATCACACCCTGGAAGAAGTGGGACAGGACTTTGACGTGACCCGGGAGAGGATCCGGCAGATCGAGGCCAAGGCCCTGCGCAAGCTAAGACACGTCTCCCGGTCCAAGAGGCTCAAGATTTTCATTGAAGGCTGAAAAGAAAAACAAAAGCTGAAAGCCCCGTCTCGAGCGGGGCTTTTTTATTTTGGCCGGCGGGCTTGCAGGTTTCGCCGGGACCTGTGGGAAGCCGCACGCATGCTGTTTCTTTAACACTTGTGTTTAACCGGTGGCTGGCTTATAATTTTCAAAATAAAGATTTTCAACCGGCGATTAATGCCGAGGTGCCGGAGGGGGGGGATTTATAAGCTCCCATGTCGCGTGAAACTTTACAATACTGTTCCCGTTGCGGAGGTGCTTTCCAGAAAGGGCAGACGCGGTACATTGTTACCGTTCATATTGTCGCTGATTTCGACGGGCACGTGAATGACGAGGGCTCCTCCCTCGAGCCCGAACAGATGTGGCGCCAGATCGAACGGAAGAGCGAAGAGGAGCTCATAAACGAGGTTGTCCAGAAAATTTCTTTTGTTCTTTGTAAGCCCTGCCGGGACGCCTGGACCCGGTCGCCGCTCGGGATGAGCGGCGGGGAAGGCCTGTCTTCGGCGAGCAGTGTCCACTAGGAGAGAACCCTGAATGCATCCCCAAGTAAAACAAGCCAAGCGCAAAATAGACCTCTGGATAGCCATCCTCACCTTCGGCGGCATCGCCCTCCTGATCGCTTACATCTGGGTCTTGATCCCTACCATAACCGGCGGGCTTATCATAGCCGCGCTCGCCTGGATGGTCCTGCCCACCGCAGCCATGGTGACCTACCACTCCGAGGTCCTGATGAAAAGGCGATGGAAGCAGGCCTCGGAGTTCCTGGAGAAGGGAGAAACCGGCGAGGTCACGGCCCAGCAGGCCTTGAAAGCCATGCTGGACTTTCCCGTGCTCATGCCCTTGTTCGGATTCGCCGCCTGGGTAGTGGGAGGGTTCTTTGCCGCCATGGGAGCGCTCTGGGCCACCGATGGCAAGCTGACCCTGGCCGACTTCACCGTGCTGTGGCTGGGCGTTATCGCCGCATCTCTTATCATCACCATCTTCCAGTTTTACAGGTGGAGGCAAATACTGGACCCGGTGGTGGGTCTGATCGTGCACAAAGCACCCCAGACCCTGAACGGGGAAGCGAACTTCATCAGGGTCTCCATGAAGAGGGTCCTGCTCATCACCCTTATCCTGCTCGTCGCCTTGAGCCTGTACCTGGCGGAGATCGCGGGATACCGGCAGGCGGCCAATACCCTCCAGAACTGGGTGGGGAAAAACAAGTCCAAGCAAATCCAGTACTCGGCGGAGAAGATGGGGGGGGTAAACTGGGAAAACCTTACCGATACCGGTTACCGCCAGGAAGTCATTGCCGAGCTCCTGGAAGACGAAAAAGACCCGACCAGGATTTTCCTGGTAACCCGGCAGGAAGACGAGTATTTCGACCTGATCTCCCAACAGCCCTACGAGGAGGAGTTTCCGGAGCTGGTGGTCGAAATCCTCCGGAACAAACACCGGACAAAAAAAAGCGACTTCGCTTATACCTTCAACAACTTCGGTCCCCAGATAGACGTCTCCCGCAGGTTCCGGAAAGGAGAAGGCGAAGACGCCAAAACCTACTACATGATCTTCGGCTACCCCTGGCAGACCTACCGCAGCCAGTTGGACAGCTTTATCTGGATATCCGGCATTCTCATGATCCTGGTGGTCCTTCTCTCCGCCGGGGTCGTGGTCCAGATCGCCCGCGAGATATCACAGCCCATCGCCCGGCTGGTGGACTTCATGGAGGACATCACCGAAGGGAAAATCCACCAGGACGTGTTCTATCACGCCAATGACGAGCTCGGCGACCTGTCCTTGAGCGTTCGCCGCATGAGCGGGCAACTGGGCTCGGTCATAATGCGCATCCAGAACGCGACCAAAAGCCTTGACGAAGCCACCGGCTCCATCCGGCAGGCGCTGGGCTCGACCACCCAAGGCTCCAGGCAACAAGAAGAGGCGGTGGAAGACGTGTCCGCGGCCATGACCGAGATGGACCAGACCATCCAGGGGATCGCCGAGAACGTCGAGACCCTGTCCGCGTCCGCAGAGGAGAGCTCGAGCTCCATCTTCGAGATGGGGGCCGCCATCAAGAAGATCAACGAGAACGTGGACATCCTGAACCAGTCCATCGGCGACGTGTCGAGCTCCATAAACGAGACCACCGCGGCACTGGACCAGGTGGCGGAAAACGTGTCCAACCTCTCCTCCCTGACCGAAGAGACCGCATCCAGCATGGCCGAGATGGACGCCTCCATCCGGCAGGTGGAACAGAACACCAACGAGACCGCGCAGTGGAGCGAGTCGGTGATCAAGGACGCCGAGGCCGGGGTCGAGGCTGTCTCCCAGGTGACCCGGGGAATAAACGACATCTCGGAAGTGGTCCACTCCGCCCGGCAGGTCATCGAGAGGCTCGGAGGCCGCGTCGAGGAGATCGGGAAGATCGTGAAAGTCATTGACGACATAGCAAACCAGACCAACCTGCTCGCCCTGAACGCCGCCATCATCGCCGCCCAGGCGGGAGAGCACGGCCGCGGGTTCGCAGTGGTCGCCGACGAGATCAAACAGCTCGCTGACCGGACCTCGGGCAGCACCCGCGAGATACACCAGCTTATCCGGGGCGTACAGGACGAGTCCCGCCAGGCGGTGGGAGCGGTGGAAGAAGGCACGCGCGCGGTGGAAGAAGGGGTCAAGCTGGCGGACCAGGCCAGTAACTCCCTGGCCCAGATACTGGAAAGCACCCACCAGGCCACCGAAAGGGTGCATGGCGTGGCGCGCACCACCCAGGAGCAGGCCGAGTCCAG
>JAWOBU010000097.1:0-7947 GCA_046484135.1 bacterium | reverse complement strand
TAAGGAGGAAAAACCCATGAAATACGTAGTAGCCATTATTCAGCCGTATCAGTTGGACAGGGTTCGAGAGGAGCTCGAAGGGGAGGGCATCAACATGATCACGGTCACGCCGGTGTTGGGTTGCGGCCGTCAGAAAGGCCACACCGAGGTTTACCGTGGCATGGAGGAGATGGGCAACCTTTTAAAGAAGGTGAAGGTAGAGATCGCGGTAACTGAGCCGGACTTGCAGAGGACCCTGGACGCCCTGATCAGGGGAGCTCGGACCGGCAGCATCGGGGACGGCAAGGTTTTCATCTTCGAGATGGAGGAGTCCATACGCATCCGGACCGGAGAGACGGGCAGCGCCGCGGTCTGGTAAAAAACATCCTACAATTTTGTAGGAAACCCCCCGTTCTGTCTACATTGTGGTAATATCCGGCACAAGGCGGGAACGATCTTAAATTGTAACTGTTTGGATTGAAAGCAAAAATTTTTTCGGCCTGGTTGGCACGATCCATGTAGAAGAAGTAAACCGGCGCGAACAGGAGAGTTCGCTCCACACCCATGACAAGGAGGACAAGGAAAATGTCAGAGATGACCAAAGAAGATGTACTTCGAGCGGTAAAGGACAAGAATGTTAAGTTCATAAGGCTGTGGTTTACGGACGTGCTCGGGATGTTAAAGAGCTTTGCCGTAACCTCGGACATGCTGGAGGAGGCTTTACAGGAGGGCATGGGATTTGACGGGTCCTCCATCGAGGGTTTCGCCCGCATCCACGAGAGCGACATGGTGGCCATGCCCGACCCGTCCACCTTTGCCATCCTGCCGTGGCGGCCCCGGGAGTACGCGGTGGCCCGGATGTTCGCGGACGTACGGCAGCCGGACGGGACCCCTTATGTGGGGGACCCGCGCTACGCCTTGAAGCGGATGCTCAAGGAGGCTTCGGACATGGGTTACACCATGTACATCGGCCCGGAGCTGGAGTATTTCTACTTCCAGGACGCGGAAAGCGTAAAGACCCTGGACCGGGGCGGTTATTTCGATCTTACTCCGCTTGATACAGCCAGCGACCTTCGGCGGGAGACCATCCTGGCCCTCCAGTCGCTTGGCATCGAGGTCGAGTACTCCCACCACGAGGTCGCGCCCAGCCAGCACGAGATAGACCTGCGGTACATGGAAGCCCTGAAGATGGCTGACGCCTCCATGACCTACCGGCTGGTGGTCAAAGAGATCGCCCAGAAGCACGGTATCTACGCGACCTTTATGCCCAAGCCCATCTTCGGAGAGAACGGCTCGGGAATGCACACCCACCAGTCGCTTTTCAAGGGCAGCAAGAACGCGTTCTATGACGGCAACGATCCGTACAACCTTTCCGAAGAGGGCAAGTCCTACATAGCGGGCATTCTCAAACACGCCAAGGAGATGTGCCTGGTGATCGCGCAGTGGGCCAACTCTTACAAGAGGCTGGTGCCGGGTTACGAGGCCCCGGTATACGTAAGCTGGGCCCGCCGGAACCGGTCGGCGCTGGTGCGGGTTCCCATGTACAAGCCGGGCAAGGAGCAGGCCACCCGCATGGAGTTCCGCTGTCCGGACCCGGCCTGCAATCCCTACCTGGCCTTTGCGGTAATGCTGGCCGCGGGTCTGAAAGGCATCAAGGAGAACTACAAGCTCCCCGACCCGGTGGAGGAGGACATCTTCGAGATGTCGCCGGAAGCGCGGGATAAAGCCGGTATTGATTCACTGCCGGGCAGCCTGGGCCAGGCCATCGAGGAAACCAAGGACAGCGAAGTGGTCCGGTACGCGCTCGGAGACCACATCTTCGACAAGTTTATCCAAAACAAGTTGATCGAATGGGACCGCTACCGCACGCACGTGAGCCAGTGGGAGCTCGACACCTATCTTCCCATACTTTGAGCGCGGAGCAGGCGGTGATAGAATCGGGTAGAGCTTATTCACATCAATGTTTATAACTCAGTGCGAGCGGCTTTGAGTCGCGACTGGAAGTCGCTCGCACAACTTTTAAGAGACTGATTAGCGGGGACAGCCTGGTTCTGTGGGGGAACGCGGCTTGGGGGGCAAGGTTTGATGAGTTCGGTCCGAATAGCCATGGCGCAGATCAACGCGGTGGTTGGTGACATCGCAGGCAACGCCCGCCGGATCAAGGACGCCCTGGCCGAGGCGCGGGAGCACCAGGCCGACTTGGCCTCGGTGCCGGAGCTGGCCCTGTGCGGCGAGATACCTGAGGACCTGCTTTTAAAGCCCCAGTTCATCCGCGACTGCCGCCGGGCACTGGACGATATTGTAAAACATGTAAATGACATGGCAGCGGTGGTGGTGTTCCCGGAAGAGCCGGAAGGCGGACATCCGGGCTACGTGTACAACACCGCGGCACTGATCCACGAGCAGAAGATCAAGGGACTCTACCGCAAGATAGAACTCCCCAACTACGGCGTGTTCGACGAAAAGAGGTACTTCCGGCCGGGCGGTGACAGCCTGGTAGTGGAAATTCGGGGCGTGCGCATCATGATAACCATCTGCGAAGACCTGTGGGTAAAAGGAGAAGCAGCCGAGCGCCACGCCATGCAGAACCTGCCGGACATAATCCTAAACCCCGCGGCTTCCCCGTTCAACACCGGAAAGCTCTACCTCCGCCGGCAGACCCTGGAGGGGTTTGCCGCCCGCACCGGCAGCATCATGTGTTACAACACCATGGTGGGCGCGCAGGACGGCGTGGTCTTTGACGGCGGCAGCCTGGTGATGGACCCGGCCGGGAAGACCATTGCCTCATTGCCCCGATTTGAAGAAGGGATGCTGGTCGTTGACCTGGACGTAGACCGGATATTCAAGGACGCCGGCCTGGCCCGCAGGGAGAAGCCCGCCGGCGGCTCCGTGGTCGCAATCAACGCGCCCGACTACGGGGACAGGCGGCCGGTCTCTTCCGGCCGGGCGCGCGAGCTTACCGAGCTGGAAGAGGTTTATGCGGCCCTGGTCCTGGGCACGCGGGATTACATCAATAAGAACGGTTTTGAGAAAGCGGTGCTCGGTCTTTCCGGGGGAGTGGACTCCTCGCTTACCGCGGCAATTGCGGCGGAGGCGCTGGGAGCGAAGAACGTCCGGGGCGTGCTCATGCCCTCGGAGTTCACTTCGCGGGAAAGCCTTACGGGCGCCGAACAGTTGGCCCGGAACCTCGACATAGAGACCATGAGCATCTCCATAGAACTCCCTTTTGAAGCGTACAAGAAGACGCTCGACCAGGTCTTCCAGGGAGGAGAGGCGGGCGTCGAGTTCGAGAACATCCAGGCACGTATCCGGGGAAATATCCTCATGGCCCTGTCCAACCGGTTCGGATGGATGGTCCTGGCCACCGGCAACCGGAGCGAGAACGCCATGGGGTACGCCACCCTTTACGGGGACATGGCAGGCGGGTTCGCTCCCTTAAAGGACGTGCCCAAGACGCAGGTCTATGAGCTGTGCCGGCACATAAACGAGAAAGCGGGCCGCGAGATCATCCCCGACTTCGTCATCCAAAGGCCGCCTACCGCGGAGCTGAAGCCCGGCCAGACGGACCAGGACTCGTTGCCTCCCTACGAGGTGCTGGACGACATCATCCGGGCTTACATGGAAGAGGACCTGCCCCTGCCGGAGATAGCGGCCCGCGGGCACGACCCGCAGGTGGTGGATGAAGTAACCGGGAGACTGGATCGGAACGAGTACAAAAGAAGGCAGGGACCGCCTGGAGTAAAGATATCTCCCCGATCGTTCGTCCGCGACTGGCGCATGCCCATTACCAACCTCTACCGGCCGGGGCCGGGAAAAGCAGGAAAATGAAAAGCCTTTGGTAAAGAGTCCGAAACCCGATAATCCGGCTCTGCCTTTTGACAAAGACTTGACTTTCCTTTTCCGAACAACACCTGCCTCTCAGGTTCCGGTGGTGTTTGTTTGAACCTGTCACGTCGCTGTGTAATCATGTCCATTAATGTTTTTGTCCCTGGCGGGAGCTTTCTTTTTTGGTCATGAACGATACGGAGAAACCGAGAAGCTATAACCTGTTAACGGCCGGTGTTTTATTCGCCGCCGGAGTTCTGGGATACGGTCTCCTGGTTCGTTACTTTTCTTATGTTTCCTCGGACGGCTTTCTTTACCTTGACATTGCGGAGAACATCTTTGATTGCAGGTTCGTGGCTGACAGCGAGCCTCGGGAGAAGTTCCTGCCTTTCTATCCCGTTCTTATAGCAGCTTTTCACACTGCTTTCGGCGGGTTCCTTCAGATGTCCGCTTGCGCCCGGCTCATTGATGTTTTGTGCGGCGCTGCCGTGGCGTCCCTGATCTATCTTTTGTCCCTGGAGTTGGGGGCGTCGCGGCGCACCGCCCTGCTTTTCGGGATTCTTCAGTTGGCGCTGCCGCTGGGATGGGACGAGTACCGTGATGTAAGCGTTCTGCCTCTTTTCACCTTTCTGATGGCGCTTATGCTTGTGTTGGTTCGAAAAGAGAGGCTGATATGGGCGGGCTTGGTGGCAGGGCTAGCGGTTACTACCCGTTACGAGGCATTTCTTTTCCTGCCTTTGTTTGTACTTTTCAACCTGAAAAAGCCCCGGAACCTGTTGTACGGGGGCATCGGCTTCGCTCTCTTTGCTTCGCCGTGGTTGATCCGGAACCTGCTTGTCCACGGCAAGCTGATCCATTCCCTTTACATGGCAGAGCTTACCACCCGGATCGGGTTTCACCTGGGAGATATAGGACTGGGCCTGTTATGGGAGTTGGGGCTGGTGGTACTGGTATTTTTCGGGATGGGGGTTTACAAGCTTTCCCGGCCCTGGAAGGCTTATCTTTTGGGGTTCGGTTTTCTGTATATCGCCCTGCACACGGTGTGGTGGTTCTATGACAACAGGTTCTTGTTTTCGCTCTGTCCCTTCATAATACCTGCGGCTGCACTGGGGGCAGAGGTTGTGTGGAGGTGGGTCCGGTCCAGCAAACCTGCGAAAGCACGGTTTCTTCTCATACTCCTTGTAGTACTTCTCGTGGCTCCTCTTTTGTTGCGGCAGGCTTTCTTTTTCCATGGAGAGTGGACCCATGAGCTTTCGCCCTATCGCAAGGCCGCCCGATCGCTGGAAAAGGTGCCGGACAACGTGGCCTTTCTGGGGTCGCGGAACCACATCCTCGAGTATTACAGCGGACACCAGGCATACACCTGGAAGCTCTTGGGAGACGCTGATCCTCACTCCTATGTGCTCGAGCATTACCTGGAAAAAGACGTGGGCATGGTGGTCTGGACCAATACCCATCCTGTTGACTACAAGAGATTCTCCTTTTTGAACAAGGGGGAAGACGTAAGCGTAAAGGTCTGCCTAGCAGGCGGCGTCTACCTTTTGACCTACCAATACTACGAGACCTTTGGGGAGCTACCCCGGGCGGTCTATGTATATAATATTCTGGTTAAAAAATTGAAGGCCGGGGCCTCGGACAATTAGACCCGCAATAAAAAGCCCTTATTCCTTTTCCAGCACTATCTTGGCCTTGCCCTTTTGCAAGCTTTGGGGATTATTTTTCCACCTGTCCCACAGGCCGATGATATAAGTCCCCTCCTCGACTTCTAAGGAATTCTTTTTCTCCGTGCTTTGCAGCTCCGACCCGGAAGCGTCGCCGAAAAAGTAATTATAGGTCAAGTCCTCCGCCGGCTCGGTTATCACCACTTTCAGTTTCCCTTTATCTTCTACCTTAACCTTGAAGTAGTCCTTGTCCCCCCGCGGATAGATGGCAAAGGACAGTTCCTCGTCCAGGGGCACTTTCGCGGCGTTCTTCACCGTGTCGTTCGGCTCGTGGGGGTCCACCTCCGGCACGAACACGAACTTCAGCTTGCCTTTCTGGAAGCTGGAAGGCTTGTTGTTCCACCGGTCCCGGACACCAATGATATACGTCCCCTTGGTGACCCTTATGGCATTGCTCTTTTCCGTGTCCTGGAGTTCTTTCATTTCACCCTTTACGGACTCTCCTTCAGGCTCACCCAGGAACCTGTAGTTATAAGTCAAATCCTCGGCCGGCTCGGTAACCACCGCGTTCAGGTAGCCCGCCTCCGGAACCTCGACCTTGAAGTAGTCCTTGTCCCCCCGCGGATAGATGGCAAAGGATATCTCCTCGTCCAGCGGAACTTTCTTGGCGTTCTTCACCGTGTCGTTCGGCTCGTGGGGGTCCATTTCCGGCATGAACACGAACTTCAGCTTGCCTTCCTGGAAGCTGGAAGGCTTGTTGTTCCACCGGTCCCGGACGCCGATGATATACGTCCCCTTGCTTACCCTTACGGCGTTGCTCTTTTCCGTGTCCTGGATTTCTTCGCCTTTGCCGGCTTTGAATATGTCTTCTTCGCTTTTTCTTACGAACCGGTAGTTATAAGTCAAGTCCTCGGCCGGCTCGGTAACCACCGCGTTCAGGTAGCCCGCTTCCGGTACCTCGACCTGGAAGTAGTCCTTGTCCCCTCGGGGATAGATAGCAAAAGGTATCTCCTCGTCCAGGGGCACTTCCGCGGCGTTCTCTATAGTGTCGTTCGGTTCGTGGGGGTCCATCTCCGGCACGAACACGAACTTCAGCTTGCCTTCCTGGAAGTCGGAAGGTTTTTTGTTATATCGGTCCCGGACGCCAATGATATACGTCCCCTTGCTTACCCTTACGGCGTTGCTCTTTTCCGTGTCCTGGATTTCTCCGCCTTTGAATATGTCTCCTTCGGTTTTTCTTACGAACCTGTAGTTATAGGTCAAGTCCTTGACCGGTTCGGTTACCACCACGTTCAGGTAGCCCGCTTCCGGGACCTCGACCTTGAAGTAGTCCTTGTCTCCACGGGGATAAATGGCAAAGGACAGCTCCTCGTCCAGGGACACTTTTTTGGCGTTCTGTACGGTGTTGTTCGGCTCGTGGGGGTCCATTTCCTTTGTGTAGACCAGCTTGCATGGGATGTCGGACGGGCTTTCCTTGCCCCATCTTTCGTAGACAGCCGTGTAATACGTTCCTTCCCGGACCCGGATGGCGTTGCTTTTTTCCGTGTCCTGGAGCTCTTTACCTTCTTCGTCCACGAAACGGTAGGCCAGGGTAATATCCTCTGGCACCTCCCGGCAGCTTGCCTGTAAATAACCCTTGCCGGGCACCTCGGCTTTGTAATACGTGCTTTGTTTTTTCTCTTTAAGCTCTACCTCGAAGCTTTCGCCCGGCTCCACCTTGACTGTCGGCTTAACCGGGTCATCTGCGGAGGTCTTGGATGTTTCCGGGTGGTCTTCGGAGCCCGCCTCTGTCTGCTCTTGATCTTCTGCTTTTTCAGAGGTATCTGTTGCTTGTTTCTGATCGTCCACTTGGGAAGGGACTTCAGCGGCCTTTTTGACTGCGCTCTTTTCCGGCACGGCTTCTTTTGCCGGAGACTTCTCATTGTCGCAACCCGGTACCAAGAAAAATAATAAAACGCAGAGTACGGAAACCGAGATGATGCTTTTATTACCCATGTTTATTTCTCCTTTCAGCTTTAAGTTATGAAAATAGCTTGTCTCGCTCGATCCTGTCAAGTGTTGCTTTAACTCGTTTGATTTTTTTGCTTTCCGGTCCTCCCGGAAAGGGTACAACATTATGCCCGCACCTCTTTAGTTTTTGAACACCACCTTTCATGTCGCAGGCCGTGATTTACGAAAGCCCGAAAAGGCGCCGTGAAGTTCCCCCGTTTTTTATGACCGGTCATTCCCTCCATCAGCGTCTCCGGCAAGCAGGGCGTTTGTCTTAAGTTTCCAATCGGCCAAATACAACTCTTCTGTCGAGGAGCAGGAGTTGGTCAGCTTCTACGACTTCGAGAACCGCGAGGGCCTTTTCCCGGGTACCCACCGGAGCTACAAGTTCTGCCTGCTCACGCTGACCGGCGGCCGGGTGCCCGAGGCTGAGTTTGCCTTCTTCCTGCACACCACTGACGACCTCGCCGATCCCGAACGCGTGTTTGCCTTG